>CAZAXI010000056.1:0-24517 GCA_964489045.1 uncultured Granulicella sp.
TCTTGCCCTTCAGCGGCAGGATGGCCTGGAAGCGGCGATCGCGGCCCTGCTTGGCGGTGCCGCCGGCCGATTCGCCCTCGACTAGGTAGAGCTCGCAGCGGTCAGGCTGGCGCTCCGAGCAGTCGGAGAGCTTGCCCGGCAGTCCGCCGCCGTCCAGCGCGCCTTTGCGCCGAGTCAAATCGCGGGCCTTGCGTGCGGCCTCGCGCGCGCGCGCCGCATCGATGGCCTTGTTGATGATCTTGCGTGCGACCGTCGCGTTCTGCTCCAGGTACGCGCTCAATCGTTCGTTCACGAAAGCCTGTACTGTGCCGGCAATGTCGGAGTTGAGCTTGCCCTTGGTCTGGCCTTCGAACTGCGGCTGCGACAGCTTGACCGAGATGACGACCACCAGCCCCTCGCGCACATCGTCGCCGGAGAGGTTCTCCTTTACATCCTTAAACAGGCCAAGCGACTGGCCCACATAGTTGATCGTCCGCGTCAGGGCCGTCTTGAAGCCGGAAAGATGCGTGCCGCCGTCAACCGTGTTGATGTTGTTGGCGAAGCAGAAGACGGTCTCAGAGTAGGCGTCGTTGTACTGCAACGCAATCTCCATAGCCACGCCGTCGCGCTCCGCTTCCATGTAGATTGGCTTGTCGTGCAGCACCTGCTTCCCGCGGTTCAGGTGCTTGATGAACTCGGAGATGCCACCCGCGTACTTGAAGGTCTGCACCTTGCTCTCGCCGGTCTTGGTGTCAGTGGTGCGCTCGTCGGTGAGCGTAATCTCCAGGCCCTTGTTCAGGAACGCGAGCTCGCGCAGGCGCTGCGCCAGGGTGTCGTAGTTGAAGTCGGTGACGGCGAAGATCGACTTGTCGGGAAGGAAGTGGACCTTGGTGCCGCGTCGCTTCGAGGGCCCCATCTTGCGCAGCTTGCTGGTGGGCTTGCCCTTGGCGTAGTCCTGCTCCCAGGCGAAGCCGTCGCGCCAGATCTCGACGTCCAACTCCTGGCTCAGCGCGTTGACGCAGCTTACGCCCACGCCGTGCAGTCCGCCCGAAACCTTGTAGTTGGACGCGTCGAACTTCCCGCCGGCATGCAGCTTGGTGAGCACCACCTGGACCGCGGGCATCTTCACTCCATCGGTCACCATGTCGTCGACCGGGATGCCGCGCCCGTCGTCGACCACGGTGATGGAGTTGTCGACGTGAATGGTGGTGTCGATCTTGGTCGCGTATCCGCCCAGCGCCTCGTCCACCGAGTTATCCACCACCTCGTACACCAAGTGGTGCAGGCCCATCTCGCCGGTCGAGCCGATGTACATCGCGGGGCGCAGGCGGACCGCCGCAAGCCCTTCGAGTACGGTAATGTTCTCGGCCGAGTAGCCGCCTTCTTTGTGCTCGGGAGGCGGGGTCGCAACAGTCGGTTGGGGCTCTAGCTCGGGGCTGATTACGGTCGATGCCATTCACACTCCATGCGGCTGGATTCGCCGCAAAATTCCGGGTCTTCGTTCGAGGGCCGTGCACTGACCGGGCAGTTCTACAAAAGGTGCGCCAAATCAGTACTTTCAGCGTTTACGCGCCCCTTATTTTTCATCTAATTATAGCACAATTTGGGCCCCGAATTCAGGGCCCGGAACATGGTCTGAGACCCCCCTTTTGCAAGGCTTTTTTGCGGGTCTGAAGCGCACTTTTCCGGGCGCAACACCCCGTCATCTGGTAAACTCGAAAATGCTGTCCAACCTGTAGATATTCGTCAGGAACCACCATGCCAAAGTTGAAGACCCATTCGGGCGCGGCCAAGCGCTTTACTAAGACCGCGTCGGGCAAGTTCAAGCGCGGTCAGTCGAAGACCCGCCACATCCTCACCTCGAAGGAAACCAAGACCAAGCGCCATCTCGGCCAGTCGGTCCTGGTCTCCAAGGCGGATACCCCGAAGATTGCCCGGATGCTCCCGTACGCCTGATTCTGGGCCGGGAACCACCCGAAGTTTTTCAAGTCGAGCCGTTCTGATTGAGAACAAAGGGCCAGTCAAAGCGTTACGGCCCCTGGGATTTGCAAGGCAAAGCCCACCGAGACTTGAAGTTGCATAGCGAGTGAAGAGGCCTACCTTACCTCCAGCCGCTTAACCGCCATACGCAAAAGGAGAACCACCATGCCCCGTGTTAAACGGAGTACCAAACGCAACGACCGCCGCAAGAAGATCCTGAAACGCGCCAGCGGCTACTTCCTCACCAAATCCAAGCTCTACCAGGCAGCGCAGGAGGCCGTCGAGCGCGGGCTGAAGTTCGCCTACACTGGCCGCAAGCAGAAGAAGCGCCAGTACCGCGCCCTGTGGATCGTCCGCATCAATGCGGCCTGCCACGCCAACGGTATGAGCTACTCGACCTTCATCAACGGGCTCAAACTGGCCGGCAATCCGCTGGACCGCAAGGTCCTCTCCGATATTGCCACCAACGACGCCGCCGGCTTTGCCGCCCTCGCCGAGTCCGCCAAGTCCGCGCTCGCCTCTGCCAAGGCCGCCCGGGCCAAGTCGGCAGCATAAGTCACCAATCTGGCAAGCAACAGAAAGGCACAGCCACACCGGCTGTGCCTTTTTCCTCTTCGCACACGAGGTCGTGCCCTTAGCGGTGATCGTCCGGTTAACCAGGTCTTGCTCGTTCCGTAACAACCGCGCAGCGCAAGCGGCTATCCTATAGCTATGTCCTTGTCGACTGCCGAACCTGAAGTGCTTACCACCACCGCGGCCGCCCCTGATCCTGACCCCGGGCCGCCGCAGTTCGAGTCCTGGGGGCGCTATCCGAAATACAACGCCAAGGTCATCCCGCTGAACTGGCAGGGCGACTTCCCGGCTGCGCTGGCGGGCTCGCATGACAGCGCGCTCCCGGTCGGGCTGGGCCGCAGTTACGGCGACGTCTGCCTGCTGAAGGACGGCACCCTGCTGCAGACCACCGGGATGAACCGCCTGATCGACTTCGACCCCGAAACGGGCATCCTCACCGCCGAGGCGGGAATCTCGTTGGCGCAGATTCTCGATTTCGCTGTGCCTCGCGGGTTCTTCCTGCCCGTCACACCCGGAACCAAGTACGTCACCCTCGGCGGCGCCATCGCCAACGACATCCACGGCAAGAACCACGAAGTCGCCGGCTCCTTTGGCTGCCACGTCCCGTGCTTCGAACTGGTGCGTTCCGACGGTACGCGGCGGCTCTGCTCGCGCACCGAAAACCCCGACTGGTACGCCGCCACGATCGGGGGCATGGGCCTGACAGGACTCATCACCTGGGCGCAGCTCCGGCTCCGGCCCATCGTCTCGCGCGGCATCGATTACGAGGGCATCCAGTTCCACGGCATCGACGAGTTCCTCGATCTCAAGCACCAGTACAGCCAAGCCGAGTACTCGGTCAGTTGGTTGGATTGCGTCTCCACCGGCAAGAACTTTGCGCGCGGCATCTTCATGCTCGGCGACCACGCCAAAGTCCCCGGCGAGCTTAAGCCCTCGCCCGAGCCCAGGCTGGTCTTCCCGTTTGACGCGCCCGCCTTCGCGCTGAACCGCATCTCCGTCAGCCTGTTCAACACGGTCTTCTTCCACAAGCAGGGGAAGGCCCACGTGAAGGCGGTCCACGACTACGAGCCGTTCTTCTACCCGCTCGACGCGGTGCTGCATTGGAACCGCATGTACGGCAAGCGCGGCCTGGTGCAGTTCCAGTACGCCATTCCATGGGAGCACGCCAAGGAAGGCACCATCGCCATCCTGCAGACGATCGCCAATTCGGGCCTCGCCAGCTTCCTCGCCGTGCTCAAGGCCTTCGGCGACATCCCCTCGCTCGGGATGATGAGCTTTCCACTTGCGGGCATCATGTTCGCGCTCGACTTCCCCATCAAGCCCGGCATCACCTTTCCGCTACTCCAGCGTCTCGGCGATATGACCCTCGACTACGGCGGCCGGCTCTATCCCGCCAAGGACGCCGCCATGACTCCAGCGCAGTTCCAGACGTTTTATCCTGAGTGGCAGCGTTTTGCCCGCTTCCGCGATCCCATGCTTACCTCCAGCTTCTGGGAGCGCGTCACCGATTCCACCGGAGCCAAGCCGACACTATGAGCACCCTCGCCACCCCGCCTTTGGACGCGTCGCCCGCATCGAATCCAACTGCCCCCGACCGGAGCAAGCTCACCAAGAAGATCCTGGTGCTGGGCGCGACCTCCGGCATCGCCGAGGCCACCTGCCGCATCTGGGCCGCGCAGGGCGCGCAACTCTTCCTCATTGCTCGCAATGCGGACAAACTGGCCGCCGTCGCCGCCGACCTCAAAACCCGCGGCGCCGCCTACGTGGGCACCGCCGTCGCCGATCTCGACGACACCGACAAGCACGCCGAGCTGCTCTCGCACGCCATCAACTCGCTGACCGGCATGGATATCGCTTACCTCGCGCACGGCATTCTTGGCGACCAGCCGCGCGCAGAGCAGGACTTCGAGCACGCCGCGCAGATTCTGCACACCAACTTCGTCGCGCCCGTGTCGCTGCTCACCTGGCTGGCAAACTTCTGCGTGCAGCGCCATGCCGGCGTACTGGCGGTGCTCTCGTCCGTCGCCGGCGAGCGCGGCCGCAAATCGAACTACCTCTACGGCTCGTCCAAGGCCGGACTGACCGCATTCCTCGCCGGGCTAAGAAATCGGGTGGACCGCGAGGGCGTCACCGTGCTCACCATCAAGCCCGGCCCGGTGAATACCGCAATGACGGCGCATATGAAAATAAGAAAGGCCGACGTGAACAAAGTCGCCGCCACCATCGTCAAGGCCATCGATGCGAAGAAGGACAACCTCTACGTTCCCGGCATCTTCCAGCCCATTATGTTTGTGATCCGCAATATTCCCGACCGCATCTTCAAAAAGCTTAACCTGTAACTCGCGGCAGGGACCTACTGCCCAGCCTCCAGCGTGTGCGTTGCGGCCTTCAGCAGGCTTGCCTCGCGCTCCACCGCCGCGGCGGTGCGCGCAATCTGCGTATCCACTTCCTTCCACTGCTTCTGCTCGATCGCCTCGCGCACCGCGGGCAGCGTCTTCACGCCGTAGCCGGTGTAGAAGCCGGGGGCGTACATCATGTCCTTGAACCAGGGGCGTTTCGGTAGCCCGTCGGCATCCAGCAGGACGCGCTCCGCCTGGAGTATCTGCGGGTTCAGAGCTGTCGGCACAGCCGTCGCATGCGCGGCAAAGGCCTTGTCGTAAGCAGCCGCCGCCGCGGTCAGGTCATCCGACGCCTGGTCCAGCGGGGCAAAGTTAAAGTAGGGCACCGCCTCTTCGGTCGGAGGCGCAACCCGCACGCTCTTGGGATCGCGCAGCGCCTGGTAGACGCCCTCGGTGATCTCGATATTGCGTTCCTTCGCCTGCGCGCGCATGGTGTCCGCGAGCTTCTTCACGTCCGTGACGTAGGTGCGCACGGTATCGGCGAAGTCGCCGAACTGATAGGGGATCGCATCCGCGTCAGCCATGCGCATCATCATGGTGCCGGCTGTCTGTGCCAGTGCGCGGCCGTAGACGAAGTCGGTGTCCAGAAAGTTTGAGTAGAAGTAGAAGTCATCGTAGATGGAGTGATACTGCCCGCTGCTCTGTTCTTCGCCGCCGTAGCCCAGGTCGACGCTCGCAATGCCGAGATGGTCAATGAACACGGTGTAGTCCGAACCCGATCCCAGGGCGCGCATGCGCTGGTCGGCGCGCGAGCGAAGCTCAGTCCGTGCCTCCGGCGCAGCTTTGGAGATGTCGACCAGCCGCTCGCGCTGCGAGACCGACATCTTCGTCTCGGGATCGTCGATGTCCCTGGCGACGCCATCGACGAAGTTCTCCAGCGACTGCGAACCCTCCGCCCGGAAGTAGCCGCGGTCGTTGGTGTCGGAGTTGAAGTACGCGACCGCGTTCCGCGACAGCTCGTCGGCATGGGTCTCCGCCCACTCCGTGGAGCCCAGCAGGCCGGGCTCTTCGCCGTCCCAGAAGCAGTAGATAATGGTCCGTTGCGGGCGCCACCCCTGCTTCAGGAGTTCGCCCAGGCTGCGCGCCTCTTCCAACTCAGCGCTGGTCCCGCTCAGCGGGTCCTCCGCGCCGTTCACCCAGCCATCGTGATGATTGCCGCGAATGACCCACTGATCAGGGTAGGTCGATCCCGGAATGCGGGCGATCACGTCGTACAGGGGCTTACGGTCCCAGTTGAAAGCGAGCGCGAGATGCGCCTTCGCAACGCTGGGGCCGACCCTGTAAGAGAAGGGAAGTCCGCCGCGCCACGCCTCCGGGACCACCTGCCCGCCGAGCGCCTGAAGAAACGGCTTCGCATCGTTGTAGGAGATGGGCAGCACTGGAATCTTGGTGATGGTCTGGACTTCGGCCAGAGGAATCAGCTTTGCCCCAGGCACCGCGCCGATGCCCGGCGTCTGCGGGTCGCCGGGGTACAGCACCATGTCCATCACACTGCCGCGCTGCACGCCATCCGCTGGACGCGCCGGGCCATCGGGATATTGCACGCCTTCAAAATACCCGTCGTCGCGCGGGTCGGAGTAGATGATGCAGCCCACGGCGCCATGCTCGGCTGCGACCTTCGGCTTGATGCCGCGCCAGGTCTGGCCGTAGCGCGCGATCACGATCGCCCCCTTCACCGAAATGCCCATCGCATCCAACTGCTCGTAGTCAGCCGGCGCTCCGTAGTTGACGTAGACCAGCGGCGCGGTTACGTCGCCGTCCGCCGAGAAGGCGTTGTAGGTCGGGAGCTGTTCCTGGTGCTGGTCCGATGTCGGATCAATTGCAATCGTCGGCTCTTCCAGCTTCGCTATAAATTTGTTTGCTCCCAGCAACTCCAGTGTCCTCGACTTGGGCGTGGGGAACAGCGTATCGAACATCTCGATCTTCGCGTCCAGGCCGTAGGACTTCAGTTGCGCCAGCAGCCATTCGGCATTGTCCTTGTCGTACGGCGAACCCACGTGATGGGGCCGTGCGGACATCCGCTGCATATTGGCGCGGACGCGCGCGGGATCGGGCAGGGCACGAAACTTCTGCTCCCACGTGACCTCCGCTGCAGAGTGGTCAGCTGTGTAGCCGCGAAGCGGAACGCTGGGACCGCTATCCGCCGCATAGGCGGAGCTGGCGAGGAGTACGAAACTGGCGATGAATTTGCGCATAGAGGAATCCTATCCTGTTAAAACGTGGATCTGCGATTCGACCCAACATCGATGATTTATTGCCGCGCGATCTACTGCTGCTGCTGCGCCATTTGCTGCTGGCGAGTGGTGAGTGCAGGCGGCTCGGGCAGCGCCTGCGCCTTTTCGACCAGGATCGACCAATCCTCGGGCACCGGCATCTCCTGGTCCAGCGCGGGCGTGCCTTCGCTCGGCGTCACGCGCACGGCGACGGTCAGTTCGCTGTTCGCGCGGCCGCGGAAGATGCCGTGCGTCGGGGGCACATCGGCGTAGTCCCTCCCGATTGCGGTGCGGATATGGCGATCGCCGGCAACCAGCCAGTTAGTGGGGTCGAAGCCCACCCACCCAAGCTGTGGAATCAGCGCTTCCATCCACGCATGGGTGGCCGAGTTGACCGAGCGGTCGTGGTCGGCGCGGCCATGGTGCAGGTAGCCGCTGACGTAACGGCAGGGGATGCGCAGCTTCGACCGCACCAGCGTGATCATCACGTGCGCGAAGTCCTGGCAGACGCCCGCGTGGGTCAGCAATGCCAGGTCGATCGGCGAATCCGCTTTGGTTGACCTGGGCACGTATTCAAAGTGGTTGAACAGTTGCTCGTTCAACTGGTGGAGTAACATCAGCGGATCGTCGCGGCGGCGGACATCCAGTTCTTCGGCCAGCGCGTCCAGCGAAGGCGTCGGCGTGGCAAATTCGCTGGGCAGCAACATCTCCCAGTAGTCGCCCTGCTCGATCATGCCGTCGAGTTCGTCCCACGCATCCGGCGCCAGGAACGAAGGGATCTGCGCCGCGGGCTGCACCTCCACCAGAGACTCGGCTACGATCACCAACTGGCCATGCTGCCCGGGAATGTCGAAGTGGTGCACCTGGTTCGCCAGGTGATCGCGGTAGCTGAAGACGCGGCAGCGCGGGCTGACGGAGAGGTGAAACGTCAGGCAGCGCTGGTTCTGGTCCGACCGCGGATGCATGCGCGTCTCCATCATGCTCTCGCTCACCGGGTTCGAATAAAGAAACTTCGTCAAATGCCGAATCGAATAGTACATCCCGCTCCTTGCCTATCCCGCCAGCGCGGCCTGAATGCTGTAGTCGATGTAAAGCTGATAAATCATCTCGTGGATTCCGCGGCACTGAAACTGGATTCCGCGCAGGTAGGCCACGATGTCGCCGTGCAGGATCTCTTCGACGCTCGAATAGTTCAGCGAAGCCCGCAACCGTCCCACCAGGCGGCGTAGCGGTTCGGCGCGGCTCTTGCCGCCTTCGCCGTGGATGGCTTCGAGCGCATTCTGCAGCGTGTCGATGGAGAAGCGGACAGAGTGTGGAAACTCCTCGTCCAGCAGCAGAAACTCCAGAATGCGGTCGGGCGTGACGTCCGCCGTGTAGACCTTGCAGTAGGCCTCGAACGCAGTGGCCGAGCGCAGCAGGCCCATCCATTCCAGGTACTCGTTGCCTTCCGCGATGCGGTCCGAGTGGCTCCAGAGGTCCTCGTGGTACGCCTCCAGCAACACCGCAGTCGCCGCGGCGCGCTCGATATAGCGACCCACCTGGATGAACTGCCAGCCCTCGCCGTGGCTCATGGTGGAGTCGCTGACGCCCTGAAACTGGTGGACCCCCTCCATCACGTGTTGCAGAAACTCTGTCGGCTGATCGGAGGTGGCCAGGATGCCCTCCGGGTCCAGGTTCGCCTGCATCTCCGGCTGCGTCACCTCCAGATACAGGCTGTTCAGCCGGTGCCACTGCTCGGTGGAGATTTGCTCGCGGACATGGCGCGCATTCTCTCGCGCGGAAATGACGCAGGAGAGAATCGATCCCTTGAACTCGGTGTCGTACGAGAGCGTCTGCGTCAGTGCGTAGGGATCGCCGGTCCACTCCACATCCTTGGGGCTGCCCAGCGCCTGCAGCAGCCGCTGCCAGCGGTGGTCCGCGCTGACCGCGCTTTCGTCCAGCATCAGGTTCAGATTCACATCCAGCAGGCGCGTGACATGCTCCGCACGCTCGATGTAGCGGCTCATCCAGTAGAGACTATCCGCGACGCGTGACAGCATTCGGTCCCCTCCTGCAAAGTTCCGCATCACTGGGTCAGCACCCACGTATCCTTGCTGCCGCCTCCTTGCGAAGAGTTCACCACCAGCGAGCCTTGTTTCAGCGCGACCCGGGTCAGACCGCCGGGCACAATGTTCACCTTGTCGCCGTACAGAATGTAGGGGCGCAAGTCGACGTGGCGCGGCTCCAGATCGTCGCCGATCAGGCACGGCGCGCGCGAGAACGAAATCGTCGGCTGCGCGATGTAGTTGCGCGGTTCGGCCTGGATCTTGCGCGTGAACTCCTCCCGCTGCGCCGCGGTCGACTGCGGGCCGATCAGCATGCCGTAGCCTCCGCTCTCACCCACCGCCTTCACCACCAGCTTGTCCAGATTCTGCAGTACATGCTGCTTCGCCGCGGGCTCGGTCAGCAGATAGGTCTTCACGTTCTGCAGCACCGGCTCCTCGGAGAGGTAGTACTTGATGATGCTGGGCACATACGCATACAGCGCCTTGTCGTCGGCCACGCCGGTGCCGAAGGCATTTGCCAGGGTCACGTTGCCGGCGCGGTAGGCGTTGAACAACCCGGCCACGCCCAGGATCGAATCCGGACGAAACGCCAGCGGGTCGATGAAGTCGTCATCCACGCGCCGGTAGATCACGTCCACCCGGCGCAGGCCGCTGGTGGTGCGCATGTAGATGATGTTGTCGTGGGTTACCAGGTCGCGCCCTTCCACTAGCTCAATGCCCATCTGCCGCGCCAGGTACGCATGCTCGAAGTACGCGGAGTTGAATACGCCCGGCGACAGCAGCACGATGTTCGGCTCCGGCCTGCCCTCCGGCGCCAGCGACCGCAGCGTCCCCAGCAGCAGTTGCGTATACTGCTCAATCGGCCGCACGTTGTAGCTGCGGAAGAGATGCGGAAAGATGCGCTTCATCACGCGCCGGTTGGTCAGCATATAGCTCACGCCGGAGGGCACCCGCAGGTTGTCCTCCAGCACCACGAACTCACCGTTTTCCATACGGATCAGGTCGGTCCCGCAGATGGCGACGTACACGTTGCGCGGCACCTGCAGGCCCACCATCTGGCGGCGAAAGTGTTTGCAACTATAAACCAGCTCGCGCGGCACAATGCCGTCCGCCAGAATGCGGCCCTCGTTGTAGATGTCCCGCAGAAACATGTTCAGTGCGGTCAGCCGCTGGGTCAGGCCGCGTTCCACCGTAGCCCACTCGGCCGCGGTAATGATGCGCGGCACCAGGTCGTAGGGGAAGATATGCTCCTTGCCCTCGTCGCGTCCGTAGACGGTGAAGGTGATGCCCTGGTTCAGAAAACTCAGCTCGGCGGAGTGCTTGCGCCGCTGCAACTCGTCGGTCGGCAGCGACGCAAAGCGTTCAAACAGAGGTTCATAGTGCGGGTGCAACTCGTCGGTGCCGGCGAACATCTCGTCGTAGGCGTGGTCCAGCAAGTAGTTCTTCAGGAGCGCGTGTTCGAACTGGTTCGCGTGGGCCGGCTGCATGGGAACTAAAAGTATAGAGCAAAACCGCCGCTGGTTTGCCTAAGGGAATCCCAACGCCTGCCGTTTTTCCGCCAGCCTCAGTATCCCTGGCTGGGCTGGAACGCCGTCGCGTGGTTATCCTCAAACGTCACGGACATCGGATGGCCCACGTTGTAGTACACCACGGTCCGGTTGCCGTAATCCTGGCTCGAGTTTTGCGACACCTGCCCAAGCGAGAGCTGCACCTGCCGCTCCTTCATCCCCAGGATCACCTGGTGCGCATCGATGGCCTGCCATACCTTCGGCCCCCAGTAGTCGTAAAGCGTGTGCGGGTCGTCATAGAAGAAGATGTCGTCGGTATAAAACGTGAAATCTCCACCCTTTTGGTACCCCACCGCCACCGCATACTCCTTCGTTGGGTCGGCCGACTTCGGCATCGTGAAGGCCAGCAGCACCTGCCTATCGCCGCCCGCAATGCGGAACGTCGCCGATTTCGGCGCCGCCTGCTCGAAAGCATCCTTGATCACCAGCGGCTCTGCTCCCAGCAGCGTTCCCACACTCTTCGCATAGTCCGCCCGGTGCGCCGCGCAAGCGTAATACTCCATTTGTCCCGCCGCGGACACCCACACCGTCCTGCCGAACAGGTCTTTCAAGTCGGCCATTGACGACGGCCGCTCCTTCTTCAGAAACACCAATTCGTCCGGATCGACCTTCCCATACTCCTCCGGTACAACCTGCGTGCCCGGGGAATTCCGTTCGTGGTGCAGATACAGCAACTCAATGCCAACCGCCAACACCATGGCCGCGGTTATGCCGATCGCCACCTTCTTCCCCGTCGTCATGCTTCGATTGCCTCCGTCGTTCCTCGATCCTTGCGCTCAATCCGCCGGTTCCGCAATGCTCTGTTGCATATTAGACTGCATCAGCGACTCCGCCGAAAGTGCATCGGCCTTGCGCAGCCCGGGGAACAGCACGCCGGCCAGCCCGGTCACCACCAGCGACCCGATACCGCCGATCACCACGGCCCGCACCGTGCCCCACCAATGCGCGGTCAAGCCGCTCTCAAATCCTCCGAACTCATTGGACGCGCCCACAAACAGCCAGTTCACCGCGCTCACGCGTCCGCGCATTTCCGGCGGCGTCGCCAGTTGCAGAATGCTAGCCCGGATCACCACGCTCACCATGTCGCTCGCGCCCACCATCACCAGCGCCAGCAGGCTGATCCACATCGTACGCGAGACGCCGAAGACGATCGTTGCCGCCCCAAAAACTCCCACGCAGAACAGCATCAGCTTGCCCGCGTTGTGCCGGATCGGGCGCACTATCATCGCCAGCGACACCATTAGCGCACCCACCGCCGGCATCGCCCGCAGGATCCCAAATCCCCATGGACCGGTGTGCAGGATGTCTTTCGCGTAGATCGGCAGCAGTGCAGTCGCGCCGCCCAGCAGCACCGCAAACAGGTCCAGCGAGATCGACCCCAGCAGCAGCTTGGTCTGCCCCACATACCGGAATCCGGCCAGCATGGTCTCCAGGTTGAATGCGTTCCTTGTCACCGTCATCGGCCGCGTCCGCATAGCGCCCACCAGAACGAGAAACGCGAGCAGAGTCACTAGCGTGAACGCGTACACCGCCGCCGCGCCGTGCCATTGCACAAGCATGCCGGTCAGCGGCACCGTCAGCAAAAGGCCGCCCACCGCCGGCCCCGCAATGTTGGCAATCTGGAAGACGATTGACCCCCACGTCACCGCGTTCACAAAGTGTTTGGCCGGCACCAGGCTGGGCAGCAGCGCCGCCGACGCCGGCCCGCTGAACGCGCGTCCCAGTCCAATCGCCAAAAGCACCGCATAAATCGGCCACACGTGCCCGGTCGGATGCAGCGCGAACCGCATCAGCGCGACCGTGCACACCGCTTGAACGGCATAGCACACCAGGATGATCCAGCGCCGGTCGTAGCGGTCGGCCACATGCCCTGCCGCCAGCATGAAGAAGATTCCCGGGACGAACAACGCCAGTCCGGTTAGTCCCAGGTCCAGCGGCGAGCCCGTAATCTGGTACACCTGCCACATTACCGCAACTGACTGTGCCTCCGCACCCAGAATCACCAGCAGCCGCGCCGTCTGGTACAGCCGGAAGTCGCGCGAAAGAAAGGCGCTACCCGCGCCTGCCTGCGCCACCCCGCTCGGACTTTCCGCCATATCCGCCTATGGTTTCACATTTCCGGCGGAGAAGTCAGATTGCCCTACCGTCCCAGGTACTGCTTGTACTCGGTCTCCACCACGCCGGTATTACGCGCCAGGGCGAGCTTGGCCTGGTTGAACTGGAACTCGGTGGCGATCAGCCGGCTTTGCGCCGCCGCCAGCGTCGCCTGCGCCTGGACCACCGGCAGATTGTCGTCCACACCGGCCGCAAACCGGTCGCGCGTGTCCTGGAGAGCCTGAGCGGCCAGGTCCACATTGCTCCGCGCGACCTTCACCAGTTCGGCGGACGATTGCACATCCAGCCTGCTGGCCCTGATCTGCGCGTCAATCGTCACCCGCAGCGACTCGATCTGGTGCTGCACGCCGATCTCTTGGGCCGCCGCCACCTCGGTCTCGCCGCGGAACCGGCCCTCTTCAAAGATCGGGATCTTCAGCACGCCCTGCGCCGTAAACACGCCGTGGTATAAACCACGGGTTTCGCCCAGCACGCCGTAGTATCCGTTGAAGGCCAGCGACGGCATGCGCTCGAACTTCACCGCCTTGCGCGCCCGCTCCGCGACCTCGAGCTGCGCCTCCAACTCCAACAGGTCCTTGCGCCGCTGGTAGGCCAGCGTTTTCGTGTCATCGAGCGACATCTCCGCCAGGTCGGCGTACGGAACCGAGTCGGTCAGCGTCAATTCCTGCTCCGCCGGCAGGCCGATCAGACGGTTCAGCGCGATCTTGTCCTTGGCAAAGGTGTTCTGCGCCTTCACCAGCGTCTGCTGTTCCGACTGGAGTTGCACCTTGGCGCGCAACACGTCGAGGTTGATCCCCACGCCCGCGTCGTGCGAGAGCGTCGCCTGCCGCAGCACCTCTTCGTCCGCCGTTACCAGCGCCTGCGCGTCCGCGATCTGCGCCTCATCCGCCAGCGCCGCCAGGTACTGCGTGCCCACCGCCTCCACCACGCCTCCGCGTGTGTTCAGCGTATTCATTGCGACCACGTTCGCTGCTTTCTTCGCCGCTGCGTACAGGTAGAAGTCCGGCAGATTGAACAGCACCTGGTCCGCGCTGAGCTGGGCATCGGCCGTGTGCACCTTCACGATCGTGCTGATGGTTCCGGGCGCGAACCCGAACGCCGCCAGCGAGGATGGCTTGAAGCCCAGGGCCGCCAGATCGATCTCCTCCGCGTTGGCGTAGCCGGTCGCCTTCAGGTTCGGCAGCAGCGCGTAGAACACGGTGGAAATCTGTCCATGCACCGCCCGCTCGGTCTGATTCGCCAGCAACACCTGCAGGTTCTGTTTCAGCCCGCGAGCGATGGCGTCGTCCAGCGATAGCGACTGCGCACCCGGCGTGGCCGCTTCCACCGTAACGTCTCCAGCAAACCGAATCGGCGAAATCCCAGCCGCCTGGCCCGTAAGGCGGTGGCTGGAATCGGCCGGCAGCGCGACCGCTACCGCACTGGGAGCCAGCGGCAACGAAGCATTTTCCTGCGCCCGCGCAATTCCCACGCTTGCTAGCGCCAGCAGGGCCGCGAGCACGCCCATGCGCTGCTGCGTTTGCGTCCGCGTTCTCGCGCCTGCGTCCTGCGATCGAAGAAAGTTAGCCACGTTCACTGTAAGTTTAGAGTCTCGCGACCTTCCCCGGGTTGCGAAATTTGCCCTGGGCCGCAGCCATTGCGCCGTAGATCCCGGACCGTCGATTAGTTACTGACCCACTACCCGCCCGCGGATATGCCTTTATGGCGGGAATGTTAGCAGTTATGCTCGCTCCGAGGTCGTGCCCATGCGAGAACTCATTTCAGCGTACTTTATCCCCATAGTAGCCATTTGGGGTGTCTTTTATATCTTCGTGCTGTGGGTCCTCTGGATGATCGTCAAATGTCTTAAGAGCATCGATCGGAGTCTCAAAGAGATTGCCGATCACCAGACCAAGAGCTAGCCGAAGTTATCCAGTTCGTGGGCCCTCGCGGAGCCGTTTTGAAAACTAACGGATCTGCACCAATCCAGCATCCGCTCCCGCGCCGGCCCCATGCGACGCGCCCGGAGTCACGTGCGTCGTCTGCGGCGCCCTCCAGTGATCGATATAGCTAACCTGGTGGACGCAACTGATGGTGCAGTTGGGCGCGCAGCTCTTCTCCGCAAGAAACTCCCGCTTCACGTCCGCCCTGCCGTACCCGGCGATGGGAACGCCGGGGTAGCCGCGCTGCTGCGAACAGTAGTGCACCAGCCCGAACTCGCAGATGTACAGGTAGCGCCCACCCGCGCGGCAGCGCCAGTCATTTGGCTGGCCGTTGGCGATCGCCTCCTGGAAATGGTTGAAGCGCGAGTAGCTTCGCCGCGTCAGCCGCCGCACCTTGTCCCACACCGTGCGCTCCGCCTCGCCCAGCGGCTTCAACTGGCCGCTGCCGTCGTGAATAATCCCGATGGTCGAGGAGAACCCCAACTCCAGCGCCCGCTCGCTCACCGTCAGCGCATCGGTCGGATTCGCAATTCCGCCGCCCACCACCGAGTTGATGTTCACGTGGAAGTCCGCGTGCTCCGCCAGCATCTTCAGCTTGGCGTCCAGCACCTTCAGGCTCTTCTTCGAGACTGCGTCCGGCATCACATTGTCGATCGAGATCTGCAGGTGGTCCAGGCCCGCCCGGTTCAGCCGCTGGATCCGCTCCGGCATCAGCAGGTAACCGTTGGTGATCATCCCGGCCAGCGCACCCGTCTTCCGGATGCGGGCGATCACGCGGTCCAGCTCGGGATGCAGCAGCGGTTCGCCGCCCGAAATGGTGATGACCGAGGTCCCCAGCCGGCCCAACTCGTCGATCCGCCGCTCCATCTCCTCGATGGGCACGGGGTCCGAGACGTCGTCGAACTCGTTGCAGTAGGTGCAGGCCAGGTTGCACCGCCGCATGGGCACAATATGTGCCATGTACGGGTGTCCGGTGTCCAGCAGAGCCGACCCGATCGACCCCAGTTCGCGCAGCTTGCGGGTCACCGCCTTCCAGCGGCGTCTCATAGGCATCGGACGGTGGGACCTTGGATTCTCTGAAACCATATCGCTGGTTTTATTTGATCACACCCCGACTGCAAAGGGGCGCGCGCCCGCCGTCTGGTTTCCTTGAAGCCTACCGGCACCGCTACAATAGGCGGAGCGTTGCACCAAGGGCCCATAGCTCAATTGGTTAGAGCAGCGGACTCATAATCCGTTGGTTCAAGGTTCAAGTCCTTGTGGGCCCACCACTTCGTTGTCCGCGCGCCAATTGTCGGCGCGGGGTACTTTCCTCGAATAATGTCGTCCAACCAACTTACTGAGCCGGAAAAGGAACAGGCACCCCCACTTCATGCGCATTTCATCCGTTGGCACCGCGTTCCCACTCCACCGTGTTGCTCAAACTGAGTTCACTGAGAAGCTGCGCAACTACTGGGGGAGCAAGCTGCCTGAGCCGCGCCTGCTCAGCCGGCTGCACGCCAACTGCGGTGTGGAATCCCGCAACTTCGTGCTGCCGCTGGAGGCCTACCCGACGCTGGTGGGCTTCAAAGCCACCAACGATGTCTGGATCGCCAACGCGGTCCAGCTCAGCCAAACCTGCATCCAACTCGCGCTGGAGCCTCTGGGTTTGACTGCGGCGGACATCTCAGCCATCTTCTTCGCCTCCGTCACCGGCATCGCCAGCCCCACCATCGACGCCCGGCTCATCAACCTGATGCCGTTTTCCGCGAACGTAAAGCGCACGCCCATCTTCGGCCTGGGATGCGTGGCGGGCGCGGCCGGCATCGCGCGCGCCTCGGATTATGTGCGCGCCTTCCCGGGGCAGATCGCGCTGCTGCTCTCGGTCGAGCTATGCTCGCTGACCTGGCAGGATAACGACCAGTCCATCGCCAACCTCATCTCCTGCGGCCTCTTCGGCGATGGGGCGGCGGCTGTAGTCGTCACCGGCGAAGACGTTGTCCTCCCGGCGTCCTCGCTCCCACCCGGCCCCAGCATTCTGGCCACCCGCTCCATCTTCTACCGCAACTCCGAGTACGTTATGGGCTGGGACATCGGCGACACCGGGTTCACCATCGTGCTCTCGCCTGACGTGCCCAAGGTGGTGATGGAGAACCTGCGCGGCGACGTGGACAGCTTTCTGGCCGAGAACCACCTGGCCCTCGCCGACATTTCCAGTTGGATCTTCCACTCCGGCGGGCCCAAGGTGCTGGAGGCGGTGGAGACCTCGCTCGAACTGCCCAAGGACGCGCTCGCCTTGTCCTGGAAGAGCCTGCGCGAGGTCGGCAATCTCTCCGCGGCATCGGTGCTGATGGTGCTGGCCGACACGCTGGACGGCCATCGCGGTGCGCCCGGCAGTTATAGCATTTTGGCGGCGATGGGCCCCGGCTTCTGCCTCGAACTGGTGCTCCTCAAGTGGTGATAACCGCACAAGCTTGCGCGGCATACGCACCCAGGTGGTAAAACTGTCAGACAGTAGCTTATAGATCGCTTGCGCCAGGGCCATCCGCCGGCCGGCTCAATGTTCGAGGCCCCGTGGTGGAAGCACGCCGCTGGGGAGTATGGGAGAACGCATGGATGACATTCAATCCCGCATCATCGAACTCGTTGCCAAATCGAAGAACCTGCCGGTATCGGACGTCCGCATGGAGAGCACGTTCGAGGAGTTGCAGATTGATTCGCTCGACAAGATCAACCTCAGCTTCGAGGTGGAGGAGATTTTCTCCATCGAGATTCCCGACGACGCCCTGAACTCGCTGAAGACCGTCGGCGATGTGGTCCGCGGCGTGGAGACCCTGCGCGCCGCTGCGCCGCCGAATGCCGCGAAGTCATAGTTGCAGGCCGTCCGCCAGCCCTCGGCTGGGTGAGGATCGATGGGTGAGGACCCAAGTTGTGAGGGCTCAATGAAGCGCGTCGTCGTTACCGGCCTGGGATGCGTCACGCCGATCGGCAACACGGTCGATGCGTTTCGCGAGTCGCTCTACGCGGGGCGCACCGGCATTGCGCCCTTCGACCTGAGCACCATGCCCGGAGCGCTTTCGCCGGATCCCGGCATCCGCTTCAAAACCACCGCCAAGGTCAGGGATTTTGAGCCCACCAAAAACCCCGAGCAGCGCCTCACCTCGGGCTTCATCCTGACCTCCGAGCTGGGCGCGCAGTTCGGCATCATCGCGGCGCGCCAGGCGGTGGCCCACTGCGGCCTGCTCCAGCATTACGACGCCACCGGCATCGCAATCGTTACGGGCTGCTCCTGCGGTGGGCGAGGCGCGGATGAAGATGCGAACCGCAACCTCTACCTGCGCAATGCGCGCGTCCCGCCGACGGCGATTATCCGTACCATGGCCAGTTCGGGAACCAGCAACATCGCCATCGAAACGGGAATCACAGGTCCGGTGCTGAACATTGCAACCGCCTGCGCGTCGGGCACCCACGCCATCGGGTTGGCTTTCCAGATGGTGCGCGCAGGCATGGCTCCCGCCGCCATCACCGGCGGCTATGAGGCCGCGCTCACCTACGGATTTCTGCGCGCGTGGGACTCGATGCGTGTGGTTTCGCCCACCTCCTGCCGCCCCTTTTCCGCGGACCGCGACGGCATGACCCTGGGCGAAGGCGCCGCCATGATGATCCTCGAGCCGCTCGATGCGGCGCTGGCCCGCGGGTCGCGCATCTATGCTGAAATCGTCGGCTTTGGCATGTCGGCCGACGCCCACCACGTCACCCAGCCCAGGGCAGAAGGCGCAGCCCTGGCCATGCGCCGCGCACTCGAAGATACCGCGCACTCCGGCATCGCCGAGCCCGCTGGTCGCGTGGGCTACATCAACGCACACGGCACTGGCACGCCTACCAACGACGCCGTGGAAGCGGCCGCCATCCATCAAACCTTCGGCGATCTCGCGCCGGGCATCCCGGTTGGTGGAATCAAGTCCCTCACCGGCCACTCCATCGGCGCTGCGGGTGCCATCGAGGCGCTGGCGACGGTGCTCGCGCTCGAAGCCGCCAGCCTGCCTCACACCGCCGGTGTCACCCAAGTCGATCCCACGCTCTCGCTTGACGTCATCATCCGCGAGCCGCGCCTGCTCGCGGCCGGCAAGGACCTCGCGCTCTCCAACTCGCTCGCCTTCGGCGGCCTCAACGCCGTGCTCGCCTTCCGCCGTTACTCGATCTAGCCGAAACCTGGGTGCAAGCAAAACCTCATGAAACCCACCATAATAATCCTCACCTTCAACTCCAGCGGCTCAATCGCGAATACGCTTGCCGCCATTGCCTCCCTCTCCGACGATGTCCACGTCGTCGACTCGGGCAGCACCGACAACACCGTGGAGATTGCCTCTGCCTTCGGAGCCAAGGTCCAGCAGCATCCCTTCCTCAACTACGGAAACCAGCGGAATTGGGCCATCGACAACATCTCCGCAAAGTATCCGTGGCAACTCCACCTTGACGCCGATGAATGCGTGAGCGATGCGTTGCGAGCGGAGATCCTTGCTCTGCCCGACGATCCCGGCTGCGACGGCTTCTTCCTTAAACGCTACCTTCGCTTCATGAACCGCACCCTGAAGCACAACCTTGCACCCACCTGGCACATGCGTCTCTTCCGCGCCGGCAAATGCCGCTGCGAACTCCGCGAGTATGACCAGCACTTCTTTTGCACCGGGGCCACCGCCAGATTGCATGGCTCAATGCTGGACGATATCCGTATGTCGCTCTCCGAGTGGACCTGCCGGCATAACCGCTGGTCGGACGCCGAGGTGCGCGAGTTGCTGGGCCGCTCGCTCGAAGGCCGTGTCGAATCGAAACTCTCAGGCGATGTCGTACAACGTAAACGCTACCTGCGTAGCAAATACGATCGCGCACCCCTGTTTCTCCGCGCCTTCGCGCTATTCGTCTATCGCTATTTCTTCAGGCTCGGCTTCCTCGACGGCATCGAGGGCCTCATCTTCTGCGTGCTGCAGACCTTGTGGTTCCGCTTCCTGGTGGATGCGAAGCTGCTCGAGGCGAAGCGCTCCAACGCCCCGGCGCCGACACCTCAATCCCGCCCCTGATCGCCTGGTTTCGATCCTCTGCGTCCTGTCGCAAAGGTGGGATTCACCACTCCTTCGCCGCTGCATCCGCCGTGACTGCCTCTGCCGGCCCCTTCCACCGCAGCACCGGCTTCCTCGCCGCGCCCGTCTCATCCATCCGCCGCACCCGCGTCGTATGCGGAGCCGTCTGCACCAGCGCCGGGTTCTCTGCTGCCTCCTGTGCGATCTGCTTTAGCGCGTCGATCAGCAGGTCCAGTTCCTCGCGGCTCTCGCTCTCCGTCGGCTCAATCATCATTGCGCCGGGCACAATCATCGGAAAGCTCACCGTATACGCGTGGAATCCGTAGTCGATCAGCCGCTTGCCCATGTCGCCGGTCTTCGCGCCGTTTTTCGCCTGCAGCCGGTCGGAGAAGACCACCTCGTGCAGCGTCGGAGTTGTAAACGGCAGTTCAAACGTGCCCTCCAGTTTTGCGCGAATATAGTTCGCATTCAGCACGGCGTCCTCGGTCGTCTGCCGCAGCCCATCCGGTCCATTCGCCAGGATGTATGCCAGCGCCCGCACAAACATGCCGAAGTTCCCATAGAACGCCCGCACCCGCCCCACGCTCTGCGGCCGGTTATACTCGAACCCCAGCGACCCATCTGCGCGCGTCACCAGCACCGGCGTGGGCAGAAACGGCTCTAGAATCTTCTTGCACGCCACCGGTCCACTCCCCGGCCCACCGCCTCCATGCGGCGTCGAGAACGTCTTGTGGAGATTCAAGTGCATCACATCCACGCCGAAGTCGCCCGGCCGCGTCTTGCCCACCAGCGCATTCATATTCGCGCCGTCCATGTAGAGCAGCGCACCCTTCGCATGCAGGATGTCCGCAATCTTGTGAATCTCACTCTCGAACACGCCGATGGTTGAAGGGTTGGTCAACATCAGCGCGGCGGTATCTTCATCCACCATGCGCTCCAACTCGACGATATCCACCATGCCCCGCGCATTCGACTTCAGATTCGCAACCTGGTAGCCCGCGGCCGCGGCCGTCGCGGGATTCGTCCCATGCGCCGAGTCCGGAATCAGAATCTTCTTGCGCGCGTTGCCTTTGCTCTCGTGATACGCCCGGACCAGCAGGATCCCCGTAAACTCGCCATGCGCGCCCGCCGCCGGCTGCAGCGTAATCGCATCCATCCCGGTGATCTCGATCAGGCACTCGCTCAGCAGCTTCATGATCTGCAGGCAGCCCTGCGCCAGCGACTCCGGCCGGTACGGATGCGCGTCGGCAATGCCTTCGATCCGCGCCACCGTCTCATTCACCCGCGGGTTGTACTTCATGGTGCAGCTTCCCAGCGGATACATCCCCAGATCGATCGCGTAGTTCCAGGTCGACAGCCGCGTGAAGTGCCGAATAATCTCAATCTCGCTCACCTCCGGCATCACCCCGAGCCCGTCCACCCGCGCGCTCGCGCCCAGCAGAGAAGCGGCATCCACCGCCGGCACATCCAGCTCCGCCAGCCGGTACGCCTTCTTCCCCGGCGACGACTTCTCAAAGATCAACCCCTCGTTCTGGTTGACATGCGTCGTCGCCTTCTTCGGTGTGCCTATGAATTTTTGTTCAGTCATCGCGTTTCAGCTTCCTTTTTATTCTTGCGGCGCCGCTCTGCATGATAGAGCGCGAAATTACCTGTGTTGAAAACGAAGAAGCAGATCCACTCGACGCGCGCAAAGCGGTTCTCCGCACGCGATGTGCCGTGAATGACGATCAGGGCGATTGAGGCAAACATTGCGGACCAGAACAACCATCGGCAAGCACGGATGAGCTTCGAGTTCGATCCCGAATCTGCGGGCGCATATGCCATTTCAAGCGCTGATTGTGGGACCTGTTGCTGCGTAAACATTTTGAACATCGCTAAAACTCCACGGCATCCGTCTCATCGCCCGTTGCCGAATAGCTCCCCGACTCCGGCCCATCCACATCCTCTTCCCGCAGCGAAAGCCCAAACACCACGCCACTGCCAAACTCAATCGTCAGCGCGTCATCCTCTTCCAGCATCGCCGTCGCAACCGTCTCGCCGATCTGCGCGCACAGTGCATTGCGGTACTCCGGCTCTCCAAATGCCACCGAAAAGTCCGTCAGCAGCACATGCGGCCAGTCATACAGCTTCAGCAGTGGATCGCCAAAGCGGAGTTGCAGAAAGTCTTCCACAAACTCAACCGCCTTCAGTTCCTCGCCCTCAATCGCGGAGATGTCCATCTACGCCCTCGTCAGCTCCGTCGCCGCAACGGCCCGCAGTGCCTCAGCCGCCGCATCCATCTGCTTGCGCGTTGTCATCTCGGTCGCACACCACAGGCTCGCGTTCGGACCCAGCTCCGGATACCACTTCGCCAGCGGCAGCCCGCCGATAATCTTCTGAGCTAATAACGCCTCATTGGTTTCGACAGCGCCAGCAGGCGTCTCCACCACAAATTCGTGGAACCGCGGCGCGCCCTCAAACAACACCTTCGCATCAGCGCTCAACACGCCCTTCAGGTACGCTGCCTTCGCCAGGTTGTGCTCGGCCAGTTCGCGCAGCCCCTGCTTGCCATACACCGTCAGGAAGATCGTCACCATCATCGCCACCAGCGCCTGGTTGGTGCAGATGTTGCTCGTCGCCTTCTCCCGCCGGATATGTTGTTCGCGCGTCGAAAGCGTCAGCACATACCCGCGTTTGCCGTCCATATCCTTGGTCTCGCCGACGATGCGTCCCGGCATCTGCCGCAGAAACTTCTCCTTGCACGCAATCACGCCGCAGTACGGCCCGCCATAGCTCAGGGCCACACCAAACGACTGCGCCTCCATCGCCACGATGTCCGCCTCCGCCGGTGGCTTCACAATCCCCAGCGAAACGGCCTCTGCGATAGCCACAATCAGCAGCGCGCCCTTGGCGTGCGCCATCTCCGCAATCGCCGCCACGTCCTCGATCGTCCCAAAGAAGTTGGGCGACTGGATCATCACGCAGGCCGTCTCGCTGGTAATCGCCGCGTCCAGCGCGGCCATATCCACACGCCCATTCGCCGCGTAGCCAACCTCGGCAATGGGAATCTCCTGGTGCTGCGCATACGTCGCAATCACCTCGCGATACTCCGGATGCACCGTCCGCGCAATCACGGCCTGGTCGCGCCCGGTCACCCGCACCGCCATCATCATCGCCTCGGCTGCGCCGGTCGACCCGTCATACATCGAGGCGTTCGCAATCTCCATCCCGGTGAGCTCGCAGATCATGGTCTGGAACTCGAACATCGCCTGCAGCGTGCCCTGGGATATCTCCGGCTGGTAGGGCGTGTAGCTGGTCAGGAACTCGCCGCGCAACACCAGCGAGTCGATGATCACCGGCTTGTAGTGGCGATACGCGCCCGCGCCCAGAAAGCTCGCATACCCGGTCGCATTGTTCTCCGCGAACTCACGAAAGCGATCGATAATCTCTGACTCGGAGTGCTGCCGCGGGACCTTCAGATCGCGCGTCAATTGGTACTCGGCGGGAATAGTCGCAAACAGGTCGGCGATCGAATCCACGCCGATCTCTCGCAGCATCTCCTCGCGGTCCGCTGGTGACTTTGGCAGATAGCGCATTCTTAGTGTCCTGTCTCCTCGCTCACGAACGCTTCGTACTGCTCCGCCGACAGCAGCCCGTCCAACTCGCTCGCATCCTTCAGGTCGAGCTTCAGCATCCAGGTCCCGTTCGCGTCATCGTTGATCTTCTCGGGCGCGTCCTTCAACTCCCCATTCACCGCCGTCACCGTGCCCGACACAGGCGAATACAGGTCGCTCACCGCCTTCACGCTCTCCACTGAGCCGAAGATCTTGCCTGCCTCCAGCGTGTCGCCCTCCTTGGGCAGCTCGACGAAGACGATGTCGCCCAGCGAGCTCTGCGCGTAGTCCGTAATGCCCACGGTCCCGGCCGTGCCATCGGCCGAAATCCACTCATGTTCCTTGGTGTACTTGTAGTTGGCAGGGTAAGCCATTCGCGTTTTCTCCCATCCTCTATGCAGCCGCTATTCCAGTGTAGCCGCTCGACGAAGTGGATTTCCCGGGCAAAACTCTAAGCCGTCTTCTTTGGCCGCTTATAGAACGGCGTCGGCACCACCCGCGCCTTCACCAACTGCCCGCGAATCTCCACAGCGACCACCTCGTCCACGCCGGCGTATTGCACTGGCACATAGGCAAGCGCGATGTTCTTCTTCAGGAACGGCGCCGGCGATCCGCTGGTAATCTCGCCGATCTTCTCGCCGGCGACCGTACATACCGGATAGCCATCCCGCCCAATCCCGCGCTCGACCATCTCCAGCCCCACCAGCTTGCGCTTCGGCCCTCCTGCGGCCTCAATCGCCGCCAGCGCGTCGCGCCCCACAAAGTCCACGCCCTTGTCGAGCTTCGCGTACCGCCCCAGGCCCGCCTCGTATACGTTGATGGTCTCCGAAATCTCGTGCCCGTACAGCGCCATCGCCGATTCCAGCCGTAGTGTATTCCTGGCACCCAGCCCGCATGGCAGTATGCCGAACTCCGCGCCCGCCTCCAGCACCTCACCCCACACGCGCCCGCTGGTCGGCTCGTCGGAAGGGATGTAAATCTCGAACCCGTCCTCGCCGGTATACCCGGTCCGCGCAATCATCACGTTGTACAGCCCGCACACCTTCCCCCACGTGAACCAGTAGTTCTTGATC
>CAZAXI010000057.1:0-24159 GCA_964489045.1 uncultured Granulicella sp.
CCCGACGACGTGACGCTGGGCTGGACCGACGACAACTACGGCTACATCCGCGAGCTGCCCAACGCCGCCGAGCAGGCCCGCCCCGGCGGCTCGGGCGTCTACTACCACGTCAGCTACTGGGGCTCGCCGCACGATTACCTGTGGCTGTGTACCACGCCGCCCGCGCTGATCCACGAGGAGATGACCAAGGCGTACGACCACGGCACGCGGAAGTATTGGATATTGAACGTCGGGGATTTGAAGCCGGCGGAGATCGACATCGACTACTTCATGCAACTCGCCACGGACGAGCCGAAGCTGGCGAAGATGAGCCAGCGCGAGTGGCTGACCGAATGGTTCGGACAGCAGTTTCCGACACTGGACGCGAAGGCCATCGCCGATGTGATGACGCGCTACTACGCGCTGAACTTCATTCGGAAGCCGGAGTTCATGGGCTTCAACGGCTACAACGACGGCATCAAGCGCACGGACTTCAATCCGCTGGCGCCGGGCTATCCGGACCCGCCAGAGGTACAGGAGGGGCAGATACCTGCGAACGAGAGTCTTACGCGATTCATTGACTGGTTCACGGTACGTAACTATGAGCAGCACATCGCGAAGACCCTGCCAACCAGGTATGCGCCTGCCTTCTTTGAACTGGTCGGTTATCCGGTTGAGGCCTCGGCGGCCATGAATGATAAGTTCCTCGCAGCCGATCACACCTACTTGGACGCGCGTATGCATCATGCCGCTCTCCTGACGCAGAATACGTCGATGGCGCGGGTGGCATACGACACCATTCAAACGCTCACTGCGAAGTACAACTCACTGGAAGGCGGCAAGTGGGATGGCATGATGAGCGACCATCCGCGTGATCGGCACGTCTTCGAGATGCCGAAGCTGGCAACCGCGGCGGATGCCGATACACCGCTGCCGGCAAGCTGGGGAGCCGGCGAAGCCGCCTGCAAGAGCGCGGGCAATACATCGTCGAAATCTGCAAGCGTTGCGCACGGCGCGATCGTTTTCGAGCAGCAGTGCACCGTCTCCGTCAACGCGGCGCACTTTGCGCGCAGCGGCAGCGGCAACCTTATCGCGCAGTGGCGCGTGCTGGCCGATCTTGGTATCTCCGGCGCGTCGGTCGTCTTCGGCGAGCCGGGCCGCACCTCACCCTTCGGGCCAATCATGACCGCGACCTCGGCGCAGGGCCTCCTCCCGATAAAGGGCGGCCCTTCACCCTGGCTGGAATACGACTTCACCACCACCACTGCCGGCCCGGCGACGTTGGCGCTGCATCTGCTGCCGACATTCCCGCTCGATTCGGACCACAAGCTGCGCTATGCGGTCGCGCTCGACGAAGGTGCGCCGATGGAGCGCGACATGAGTGGGGCCAGCGGGACCAAGGCTGCTGGCGCAGGCGATGGCCCGAGCGGTGCGGATTGGGCGCAGAACGTGCTGCGCAACTCGGCTATCGATACGATCGCGCTGGGCGCGCTGGCGCCGGGTAAACACACGCTAAGGCTTCTCTTTCGCGACCCGGGCGTGGTGTTCGAGCATATTGTGATTACATTCCCGGGTGCGCCGCCTGCGTATCCTGTCCCGCCGGAGACAAGGTAGATGTAGGAAGTTTGCCGCAAGACGAACAGCGTCCCTCAGGGGCTAAAGCCCGTCTGATTCTGCGGCTGTTACGGCACGGCTGAAGCCGTGCCCTTAAGCGGAGCAGACTTCTTCCGACAAGCGGTTCGGACCTCTTCCGACAAGCGGTTCGGACCTCTTCCGACAAGCGGATAGGACCTCTTCCGACAAGCGGATAGGACTTCTTCCGACGGCGGAGCGGACTTCTTCCGACGGCCCGCATGGCGGTTGTTGCAATTTAGTTGCTGAGGCGTGCGAGCAGTTCGGCGATGGTGCGGCCGGAGCGCGGGTCGATCATTGCGGGCGCGATTTCGGCGAGCGGCTGCAGCACGAAGCGGCGCTCGGCCAGCGCGGGATGCGGCAAGGTGAGCGCCGGCTGGCCTTGCGGGCCGCGGGCGCTTGCCAGCACCACGTCGTCCAGCAACAGCAGGTCGAGGTCGATGATGCGCGGGCCTTTGGGCGGTGCGGTTGCGCGGTCGCGTCCCATGGCGCGCTCGATGGCGAGCAGCGCGCGCAACAACTCCAGCGGCTCCAGATCGGTCTCCAGCAGCAGCGCCGCGTTCAGGAAATCCGGCTGATCGGTCAGGCCGACGGGCGCGGTCGGGTAGAACGACGAGACGGCGCGTACGTGGCCAAGCTCCCGGATGCGCGTTACCGCCTCGCGCAGATTTGCGTTGGGTTCGCCCCATGGCGATGGGAGGTTGGAGCCGAGGGCGATGGCGGCGAGGCGGCTCACGCTACTCTCCCGCGCGAGATCGGGGGAAGGCTGACCTCAGCGGCTAAAGCCGCCGGGCATATGCGGCGTTTATGGCACGGAGACCCAAGGCTGAAGCCTTGGGATACCATCCGTGCCCTTAAGCGAGACAAATACGGAGATTCTGGCTGCGCCAGAATGACGGCGCCTGGAGAGGGAATGACGGCGCACGGAGAAGGAATGACGGCGCGCTGAGTGTGAATGATGGCGAAGGGGCTACGCATGCGCGGGCAGGGTCGCGCGCAGCATTCCGGCGTCGACCTCCGCGGGATGCGGAATTCCGTCGTAGCCGTAGGCCAGCTCCCAGGCGGAGCGGTCGCGCAGCAGACGCTGCACCAGCGCGGTGTGCATGGCGTGGCCGGCGCGCTCGGCGATGACGCGGCCCTGGATGCGGCGGCCGGCGAGGGCGAGGTCGCCGATCAGGTCCAGCACCTTGTGGCGCACGAACTCGTCGGGGAAGCGCAAGGGGCCGTTCTGCACGCCCTGGGCGGTGAGGATGATGCAGCAGGCGTCGGTCGCGCCGCGGATGAGGCCCATGTCGCGCAGCTTGGGCTCGTCCTCGCGGAAGCCGAAGGTGCGCGCCGGGGCTATCTGGGTGGCGTAGCCGCCGGTTTCCAGGTCGGTCGAGAGCTGCTCGCAGCCGATGGGCGCGGGGAAGTCGATGATGTAGTCGATGCCGTAGCCGGAGCCGGGATAGACGCCGATGAATTTGCTGCCATCGCGCACCTCGACCTGTTTGAGGATGCGGATGTACTCGCGGCGGCGGCGCTGCTGCTTCAGGCCGACGGCCTGGAACGCCTCGACGTAGGGCAGCGCGCTGCCGTCGAGGATGGGCAGCTCCAGGTTATCGACCTCGACGATGACGTTGTCGACGCCGAAGCCGATGAGCGCCGAGAGCAGATGCTCGGTGGTCGAGATCAGCACGGACTGGCGCATCAGGCTGGTGGCGTAGCTGACCTTGGCGACGTTGCGGCCGTTGGCAGGGATTTCGAAGCCATCGAGATCAACCCGGCGGAAGACGATGCCACTGCCGGCCGGCGCGCCTACCAGCCGCATGGAGACCTCGGCGCCCGAGTGCAGGCCAATGCCGCGAAACTCAATGTCGGACCGGATTGTCTGCTCAGGATGGGCGTTCTGGGCCAAGGACAATTACTCCCGCAATTTCCACAGCTCAGGTTACAGCGGGAAGACAGGTGCGGAGTGTGGTAAATTGACCACACTTCAGGCCACAGATTCCCTTACGGTTTCCTGACGGTGCCCCGGCGCGACCGCCCATGCGATACCATTCGAATCACGAGAGATGAGCGACGCAAGAGCATTGCGGCAGGCGGTGGAAGCGCAGGCGGGCTGGATGGTGCAGACGCTGCGCGCGCTGGTCGAAGCCGAGTCGCCGAGCGACGACAAGGCTGCGGTGGATCGGGTGGTGGGGTTGACGGCGGGCTTTGCGGAGGCGTGCTGCGGGCGCGTTAAGTTGCACAAACAGAAGCACTTCGGCGATGTGCTGGAGGTGCGGTTTGGCCCTGCACGCAGCCGCCGCAAGCCCATCCTGCTGCTGGGGCATCTGGACACGGTTTGGCCGCTGGGAACGCTGAAGACTATGCCGTGGCGGCAAGCCGGCGGCCGGTTTTACGGGCCTGGCGTGCTGGACATGAAGGCCGGCGTGGTGATGGCGCTCGCCGGCGCGCGGGCGCTGGCGCAGTTGGGCATCAGCCGTCCGGTTACGCTGCTGCTGAATTCGGACGAGGAGGTTGGCAGCCACGTTTCGCGGCCGATCACGGAGCGGTTGGCGCTGGCGTCGTCCGCGGTGCTGGTGCTGGAGCCGGCGCAGGGCCTGGCGTGCAAGACCGCGCGCAAGGGCGTGGGCGACTACCACCTGCACGTCACCGGCGTGGCCGCGCACAGCGGTGTCGACTTCGAGCGCGGGCACTCGGCGATTTTGGAGTTAGCGCGGCTGTTGCAGACGGTCGCGGGCTTTACTGATCTGCGTGCCGGGCGCACGGTGAATCCGGGCGTGATCTCCGGCGGGACGCGGTCGAACGTCATCGCCGAGCACGCCTATGCCGACGTCGACGTGCGCATTGCGAAGGCGAGCGATGCCTCTAAGGTGGAGAAGCTGTTTCGCGGGCTGCGCTGCGCCGATCCGGCGTGCAAGCTGGAAGTTACCGGCGGGCTGAACCGTCCGCCGATGGAGCGCAAGCCGGGCACGGCCGCTCTGTATAAACAGGCGCGCAAACTGGCGGCGGAGCTTGGCTTCACGCTGGACGAAGCCGCGACCGGCGGCGGCTCCGATGGCAACTTTACCGCGGCTCTGGGCGTGCCCACGCTGGATGGCCTGGGCGCGGTGGGCGAAGGCGCGCACGCGGCTCACGAGTCGGTGGTCGTCGAACACCTGGTTCCGCGCACGGCGCTGCTGGCGGCATTGCTCGCCACGCTCTAGCTCTGATTCCAATTCCTGTCGAAATAATTCTCTTGCATTCTAGTGTACTACGTGTAATAGTACAGATGTGATTCCGTTTCGAGTCCAATTTCGCACCGGCATTTCGCTCTTCGAGCAGATTGTGTATGCCGCAAAAAAGGCGATGGTCTCCGGCCAGATGCACCCCGGCGATCCGTTTCCCTCGGTGCGCGCGCTCAGCAAGGAGCTGAAGATCAACCCCAATACAGCGCACAAGATCGTTGCCTACCTGGTGAACGAGGGCCTGCTGGAGACGCGCCCGGGCATCGGCACGGTGGTCGCGGCGCTGCCCGATTCGACCCGCAAGGAACGCACGCAACTGCTGGGGCACGAGATCGAGGAGTTGGTGGTCGAGGCGAAGCGGCTGGGCATCGGCCGCGAAGAGATGCTCGACTCCATCGCCGAACATTGGCAGCGTTTGAGTAGCAGAGACCAGCCCAAAGACCCGTCCGGCAAGGACGCGCAAGCCGCAGGCAAGGCAGCAGAGGAAGGACGTCGAGAACGATGAGAGCGATAAATCCTACGATCCAGATGCAAGGCCTCGCCAAGAGTTTTGGCCGCACTGAAGTCCTGCGCGGCATCGATCTCGCGGTGCCCGAGGGTGCGATCTACGCGCTGGTTGGCGCCAACGGCGCGGGCAAGACCACGATGATCAAGCTGCTGATGAACATCTTTCTGCCTACCGCGGGCCGCGCGCAGGTGTTGGGCATCGATTCGCGCAAGCTGGCGGGCAAGGACTTCGAACGCATTGGCTACGTCTCCGAGAACCAGGACCTGCCGGACGCGATGACGGTGCAGATGCTGCTCGACTACATGCGGCCGTTTTATCCCACGTGGGACCGCGCACTGGAAGGGCAGCTCGTCCGCCAGTTCGATCTGCCGCTGGATCGCAAGCTGAAGCACCTCTCGCGCGGGATGCGGATGAAGGCCGCGTTCGCCAGCTCGCTCGCCTACCGGCCCCCGCTGATTGTGCTGGATGAGCCGTTCACCGGGCTCGATCCGCTGGTGCGCGATGAACTGATTGAAGGGCTGCTGGAGCGCGCGCCGGAGACGACCATCTTTCTCTCTTCGCACGACCTCGCCGAGATTGAGAGCTTTGCCAGCCACGTTGGCTATCTGGAAGGCGGGCGGATGCTGTTCTCCGACGAGATGGCGGTGCTGAACGACCGCTTCCGCGACGTCAGCGTTACGCTGGCCGCGCCGGCGCCGCTGCCGCCCAACCTGCCGCCCGCATGGCTGCTGCCGGAGACCGCCGACTGCGTCGTCCACTTCATCGCCAGCGAATACCAGGGCGATGCTACCGCCCGCGAGATCGCCGCCACGTTCCCCTCGGCGCGCGACATTTCGGCTGAGCCGATGCCGCTGCGGTCGATCTTTCTGGCCATCGCGAAGTCCAGCAGTAGCCACAACCGGACGCCGCAAATCTCGGCTGCCGACAGGGGGCCAGAGGCATGAACCAGATCCTGAATGTTTTTCGCAAGGACACGCGCCGCTTCTGGCCGGAGATTGCGGTGGTGCTGGCGCTGACGGTGGCAATCATGGCGATGGCGCCGTACGAGTGGCGCGGGAATCCATACTACGGGGACTATTCGTTACAACTGCTGCGCGAACTGACGGTGCTGCTGTCGCCGCTGCTGGTGATTGGGTGGGTGCTGTTGATTGCGCGGGTGGTGCACGCGGAGCCGCTGGTAGGTGACCGGCAGTTCTGGATTACGCGGCCGTATGAGTGGAAGAAGCTGCTGGCGGCGAAGGTGCTGTTTGTGGCGGCGTACGTGATTGTTCCGCTGCTGCTGATGCAATGCGTGCTGCTGGCAAGGGCGGGATTCACGCCGGCGCACTGGATTCCTGGGCTGCTGTGGAACCTGCTGCCGGTGGCGGCGATGATTCTGCTGCCGCTGATGGCGGTGGCGGCGGTGACGTCGGGGTTTGGGCGGATGGTGCTGATCCTGATCGGCGTGCTGCTGGTAGCTCTGGTGGCTACGGTGGGGATGGCGCTGGTGGCGCAGCGGGACCCGGTAAATATGGGCGCGTCGCGGCCGATTGGGACGCTGGCGATGTGGGCGCTGCTGCTGGTGATGTGCGCGGCGGTGGTGATGGTGCAGTATTCCGCGCGGAAGACACGGACAGCGCTGCTGCTGCTGGGCGGGATGATTGTGGGATTGATCGCGGTATCGCTTCTCGGGCCGGACCAGCGGCTGATCGACCGGATGTATCCGCAGGGAAACGGGCCGGCGCCGGCGGTGCTGACGCCGGTTCCGTTGGTGCGTGGCGTGGAGACGACCTGGCCGGGCAGCGACATGGTGGGGCAGGACGTGTGGCTGGCGGTGTCGGGCGTGGCGGATGGGTACAAGCCGCTGTTCGACGAGGTGAAGTTCACGATGGAAGGGGCGAATGGCGCGCGGTGGGAATCGGGATGGCAGCATCTGCTGTACCCGACGGATTCGGGAGCGGTAGCCAGCATTGCGGGCGGGATCGCGGCGAGCGCAGGCGGCGGGGGTGGGAAGAGCGGCCCAGGCGAAAACGACGCGGAGAAGAAGTTGGGGGTGCGGATCATGATGCCGCGGGCGGTGTACGAGGAGGTGAAAGAGAGTCCGGTGGCGCTGCATATGACGCTGGCGGTGACGGAGGCAAAGATTGCGAGCGTGACCGACGTGTCGGACACAGAGGGCGAATTTGCGGTGCCGGGCGTGGGCTATTGCGAGACCGGGGGCTGGCCCAACGCGACGAAGCAGTCGAACGCGGGATACCTTGCGTGCAGGTCTGCGCTGCATGTGCCGTTGTCGAGCATGCGGGTGAGGGTGAGCTACCTGCCGTGTCCGGCGGACCAGAGCGGACACAACACGGAAGAGACACGGACGATTTGGAGCAACTGGGAGGGCTCGACGGACGCGATGCCGACAGATCTTTTCCTGGTCCCGGTGGCGAACCGGAACGAGATGATCGAGAGCGGCTTTCCGGACGAGAACGGCGTGGCGTTGTGCCCGGAGCGGGCCACGCTGACCTTTACGCGCTACCAGCCGGTTCGGCGGACGCAGATCGGCGTGACGATTCCGGATTACCGGTTGAAGCTGGGCGGCGCGGACGAGCAGTAGCAGGGTGAGGGGAAGTGCAGTATGAAGCAGGTTTTGAGTATTTTCCGCAAGGATGCGCGGCGGTTTTGGCCGGAGATTGCGATTTCGGCTGCGATTGCAGCGGCACTGGTGGGGGTGCTTCCGATGCAGTGGAACCTGCCGGCGGAGACGGTGTGGGGCGCGAACAACAATCGCATGATCGAAGTGATGATGATTGGGCGCGGGCTGAGCGTGCTGCTGGTGATCAGCTGGGTGGTGCTGATCATGCGCATCATTCACGGGGAGGGGTTGGTGGGCGACCGGCAGTTCTGGGTCACCCGGCCGTACGTATGGACAAAGCTGCTGGGTGCGAAGGCGTTGTTCATCGCAGCGTTTGTCTTACTGCCACTGGTGGTTGCCCAGTGCCTGCTGCTGATGCTTGCCGGGCTCAACCCGCTCGCGGCAGCCGGTGGACTGGCCTTCAATCTTCTGCTGATCGTGGGGATCCTGGTGCTGCCGCTGGTGGCGATTGCGGCGGTGACGGCGGACTTTACGCGCATGACGCTGACGTTGCTGGGCGCGCTGGTGGGCGTTGCCGTGCTGGTTGCCGTGGTGACGATGCATCTGTCGCCGGGCATAGAGGGCAGCATGATTGGCAAGCTGCTGTTTCTGTCGCTCAACGATCCGTTCCTGCCCAGCAGGGATATGATTGCGACCGGGCATCACTCGCAACTGCCGATTGCGCTGTTGCTGCTAGTGATTTGCGCGACGGCAATTGTCTTCCAGTACGCGCGGCGGCGCACGGGGATTTCGCGGCTGATTCTGCTGGTGCTGCCGGTTGCGCTGACGTTGCTGGTGTTGGCGACGGCGCACGGAAGCGGACCGGCGCGTCCATTCACCGACCCGACGTATGCGCCGCTGGCCGCCGGCGCTGCTCCGCCGGTCGAATTGGCGTACGCGCCCAGCGCGAAGCGCCAGATTTACGTCTCCAAGGGCGGCGGCCCGGTGAGCGTGACGATTCCGATCGGGGTCTCGGGGATAGCGGCGGATGCGGCGGTGATCGCAGGCCCATATCCGAAGGTGACGATCACGGGCGCGGACGGGTATACGTGGAACGGGAATGCGAGCGAGTTTTATCCGGAGAAGATGACTTCCACCAGCCGCTGGGTACGCGAGGAGTTCAACGTTCCGCGGGCAATGTACGACCGGCTGAAAGTGGGTCCGGTGACAATCGGCATGAGCTTGGCGCTGACCGAACTGCAGGCGACGCGGTGGGTGCGGATACCGATGCCGGCTAGCGATGTGATGGTGCCGGGGTACGGCGTGTGCGGGCGGATGGACGTGCATCACGCGATGCTGACGTGCCGCGCGGCGCTTCGGGAGCCGCAGTTGACCTATGCGAGCGCGGACTGGTCGGCGACGCCCTGTCCTGCCGCGGAAACCGAACTGGAGCAAGTGCGCGGCGATCCCTGGATGGGCATGGCAGACACCGATCCGGCAGAGTTCGGCATCTCGCCGATTATGTTTACGGGAATCTCATTCACGCCCGACCTCAACAATGCGACGGGCGGGAAGTATCTGTGCTCGGGATCGATGATTACGCTGACGCAGTACAGGGTAGTAAAGAGAGTGCAAACGGAGTCAGTGATGAAAGGGTTTCAGTTGCCGGGGGATTGAGGGATGAAGAAGGACTTGTACGACATCCGTAACCACACGCCCTACGTCCCGGCTGCCGACAGGAGGTTGGAGGCATGAAGCAGGTACTGCATATCTTTCGCAAGGACACGCGCCGCTTCTGGCTGGAGATTCTCGCTTCGCTCGCCGCTCTGGCGATCTACGTCGTTCACTATCCTGCTCGATGGAACGCCATACGATTCCCTTTGGAGTACCAGCAGCTCAACGGCAGCTCGATAATGATGTACGTCGTGGTGGTGGCCTGGTGGCTGCTGATCGCGCGGGTCATCCATGCGGAGAGCCTGGTGGGCGAGGACCATTCCTGGCTTACCCGCCCGTATGAGCGGAAGAACCTGCTGGCCGCGAAGGTGCTGTTCGTTGGCGTCTGGATCTACGTGCCATTCGTGATTGCGCAGATGCTGGTGCTCAGGGAGGCGGGATTCTCGCCGCTGGGCCGGGCCTCGGGATGGCTCTCGATGCTGGCGCTGTACAGCGGCATTTTCATCATTCCGCTGGTGGCGATTGCTGCTGTCACGGCCAACTTTGCCCGCATGGCTTTGGCCGTCCTCGGCAGCTATCTTGCCGCGATTGCCTGCTACATCTGGATCACGGACCGGTCTGAGCTGCGCCCGGTGAGCGTATACAGCCATGGGTGGGGGACGATGGTGCCGTACTCCCATACCTTCGTGGTTGTGGTGGTTGCGGTTGTGGGCAGCGCGGCGGTTGTGCTGCTGCAATATGCCACGCGCAGGGTGTGGCTGTCGCGCGCGCTGGCAATCGGCGTCGTACTGCTGGGGGCGGGTGTGGCGCTCGCGCTCTCCAGGATGCCGCAGCGTGAGGTCGATCGGCAGTACCCCGCCGCCAGTTCCGGCGTTGCGAGCGAGTTGCAGCTTGCGCTCGCGCCGAAGCCGAGCAACCCGCTGATGGTAGCGGTGTGGCCGAACGATGCCTTCATCACCTTCCCCATCGACCTCTCCGGCGTGCCGGAAGGAGCTGCGGTGGAGGTGGACGATATGCAGTTCTCGATGGACACGGCGGATGGACAGCACTGGACCGGCCCATGGCGGCAGTTGAACACGACGCCGTTCCTCCCCGGCACTCACGCTCCGAGTCTTCCGTTCATCCTCAGCCGGAAGGATTACGAGCGATTCAAGGCCGTGCCGGTCACGCTGCATGTCGCGTTGGCGGTGACCGAGCTGCATGCCGGCAGCCAGACTACGGCGACGATCGCGAATCCTACGTTCGCGGTGAGCGGCTTCGGTGTTTGCTCCACGCTATGGGGAGAACAGCAGGAGAATTTCCTGCTCTGCCGGTCGGAGTTTGGCGAATTGCCGCTGACCTACGTTACGGCCGCATTCTCGAATGAGTCGTGCTCCGGTCCGCAGCCACAGCCGGAGGACGTGCGCACCTTCGCTGAGTGGACGGGAAAGGCGTACGCCGACCCAATCGATGCCGCATCGGATCTGGTCAGGTTGACCTCCTTTGATTCGGGCGCCTATGACCGCAATGGGCACATGCATGGCACTCGGGGTGTTGCGCTCTGCCCCGGCACGCCCGCCCACTTTACGCGATACGACGTAGTGCGGCGCAGCCGGGCGTATCTGACGGTTCCGAATTTCCAACTGCCGCAGCCGAAGCAGTGGCCGCAGGATTAGTCAACTCGACCACGTTGAGCGGCCCTCGGCAAACTAGTCCCCCACCCCCTGCGATATACTTGATTGGTTGCGGACTTGCGGGATTGTAACGTCGCTCGAGTCTGCCTCCAACAGCTAAAATCAGGGGTTTTTCTTATGTCGATTCCCGCCACGCAGATGCGCCCGGGCATGATTATCAAGCACAACGACCAGCTTCACCTGGTCTTCTCGGTCGAGCACAGGACGCCCGGCAACCTGCGCGCATTTATCCAGGCCAAGCTGAAGAACGTCCGCACCGGCGCCATGTTCGTGGAGCGCTTCCGCTCGCCCGACCCCATCGACCGCGTCAAGGTGGACGAGGTGAAGATGGAGTACCTGTACAACGACGGCGACGACTTCTACTTCATGGACGAAGCGTTCGAGCAGACCGTGCTGAAGCGCGATACGCTGGGCGATGCGGTCGAGTACCTGACGCCGAACCTGTCGATCAACGTCAGCTTTCACGATGGCAAGGCTGTGGGCATCGAACTGCCAACCTACGTCGAGATGACGGTGATGAAGACGGAGCCGGGCATCAAGTCGGCGACCGCATCCAGCACGACCAAGCCGGCGACGGTGGAGACCGGGCTGGTGGTGCAGGTGCCGCCGTTCATCAACGAAGGCGAAAAGATCCGCGTGGATACGGCCGAAGGCGCGTACATGAGCCGGGCGTAGAATCGGTCCGAATTATGGTGCAGCATTTTCTGGTTAAAGGGCGGGTGCAGGGCGTTGGGTTTCGCTGGTTCGTGCAGCGCGAGGCGGCGGAGCTGGGACTGCGCGGCTGGGTGAAGAACACGCCGGACGGGCACGTTGAGGTGCTGGCCGCGGGCGAGCCGGACCAGTTGGAGGACCTGCAACTGGCGCTGGCCAAGGGCTCGCGCGGCAGCCGCGTGGATGCGGTGATCGAGCACACGCTGGCCGAGAACGAAGGCGCGAAGCTGGTGACATTCGAGATTGAAGGAGCGTGGTAAGTGACCCCTGTGAATGCGAGTACGACCGCGAAGAAGCCGTTTGACTGCGAGGTGCTGAAGCAACTGGTGCGCACCGTGCCGGACTTTCCCAAGCCCGGCATCCTGTTCTACGACATCACCACGCTGCTGAAGGACAAGACCGGCTTCGCGCAGCTGATCGACGCGCTGGCCGCGCACTACATCGGCAAGGAGATTGACCTGGTGCTAGGCATCGAGGCGCGCGGCTTCATCTTCGGCCCGGCGCTGGCCTACCGGCTGAACGCGGGCTTCGTGCCGGTGCGCAAGCCGAAGAAGCTGCCGGCCAAGGTCGCGCGCGTGAGCTACGACCTGGAGTACGGCGCCGATTCGCTGGAGATCCACCTGGACGCAATCGAGCCGGGCCAGCGCGTGATCATCGTCGACGACCTGCTGGCGACCGGCGGCACGATGCAGGCGACGGTGCAACTGGTGCGCCAGCTCGGCGGCGAGATTGCGGGCCTCGGCTTCGCCATCGAGCTCGACTTCCTGAAAGGCCGCGCCAAGTTCCCGGAGTACGACGTGTTCAGCCTGCTGCACTACGACGAATAAAAACTCGGGTGTTGTGCGATGACTCGAGAGCCCGCGTCCCGGAGGATCCCCGATGACGGAAGGCACTGCGCGAGAGTCGCCGGGTTCCAGGGCCAGAACTACCGGCGTCGTCTACTTTCTCTATTTTCTGACGGCGGTGCCGGCCCAGATCCTGGTTGGCCGGAAGCTGGTCGTGTACGGCGAGGCTGTGAATACGGTCGCGTTCCTCTTCTATATCGCGCTGACGCTGTTGTTCTATTCCATGTTCAGGCCCGTGAACCGGGTCCTATCGCTGGTCGCGGCGCTGTTCAGCCTTGCGGGGTGCGCGATCGGGCTGCTTGGCAATTTTCACCTTGCGCCGCACAACCTCAAGCCATTGTGGTTTTTCGGGCCCTATTGCCTCCTGATCGGCATCCTCATCCTCAGATCGACATTCCTGCCGCAGCTTCTCGGTTGGCTGATGGTGCTGGCAGGGCTGGGGTGGCTGGCGTTTCTGTCGCCACCGGTGGCAAGGCATTGGTCCGTTCCCATCGAGATCGTCGGCATCGTCGCCGAGGCGTCGCTGATGTTTTGGCTAATGGTGAAGGGCGTAAATGAGGAGCGCTGGAAGCAGCAGGCCGGCGTCGGGCGAGCGTCGATAATCTGACGGCTTCTGCCGGTTGCGCAGCGAGTAGAATGCTCGCATCGTGCCAACGCGCGATCTAGTGAGGTCTACCGTGAGACACGCCCGCTGGTTCCTGCTTGCTGTTCTGTTCTTTACCCTGCACTCCGTTGCTCAGACCAGCACTCCGCCGCCGGGAGCCGCTGCTGCGCCGCAGGGTGTTCCCGCTCCCGCTGCGGGCGCTGCCGCTGCTGCGCCGGAGGCCGCGGCGAAGCCGACAGAACCCACGCCGAGGCCGCCCGATGTGATGAAGGGTCTGCTGGCTGAGGTCTACGCCCGCAACACGTTTGCCTACGAGCCCGGGCCGTATCACTTTGTTGCCACGTTTGAGACGTTCGACGCCAGCGGCAAGCCGGCGGGCAGCGGCTCGATTGAGAAGTTCTTTGCCGCGCAGGGGCGCATGAAGGTGATCACGCGCTTCCGCGACCACTCCATGACGGCGTGGTATGCCGGCGAGCGGCCGGTGTACACGGACGATGGCTTCGACGGCAACATCATGACCTACCTGGTAAGTGATTTTCTGCTGACGCCGCTGCCTCCGCCGCTGGGGATCGCGCGCCGCGACATGGAGACCAGCGTGATGCCGGCTGAAGACAAGACCGGGGGCAGGATGTTGGATTGCGGCATGTACCAGTTCTACGTCAACCCGACCGGGCTGCCTCCGGCGCCGAAGGAGACCTTCTGTGTCGCGCGCGGCACCCGGGACCTGGTGCTGCGGCAGACGCAATACTTCACGATTCAGTACGCGCAGTTCGAGCCGTTCCTGGGGCGGTCGATTGCGCGCTCCATCGTGGCCACGCGGGGTGGAGTGGTGCGCTGCCGGATCCACGTGGGGCAGGTGGACCAGCAGGCGCTGGACGATGCAGCGTTGACGCCGCCGGCGGACGCGTCGCCGGTAACACCCGCGCCGGAATGGTACTCGCTGACGGCGAAGGAGGCCACGCCGCTGCACAAGGTCACCGCGCTGTGGCCGCTGGGGATGAAGCCCGCCGCCGCCGGACCGGTCTCGCTGCGCATCCTGATCTCGCGCACGGGCACGATCAAGGACATGGAGGTGATCTATGCTCCAGCGCCGGAGTTTGGCCAGGCCGCGATGGATGCGGTGAAGCAGTGGACCTACGCGCCGATCCTGCGCAGAGACAAGCCGGTGGAGGTAATGACGACCATCGTGCTGAGCTTTGGAAGTTGACGCGTCTCTGATTAAGTCAGCGAGTAGAATGCTGTCATCGCACCAACGTACGATTGTTGAGGCTCTCTTGGAACGTGCTTTCTGTCTCCTTGCACTTGCTCTATTGATGGTTGCTCCCTGGTTGCGCGGTCAGGATAAGAAGCTCATCGAACGGCTGCATGCCGCCGACGTCGCGAGTGCGCTGGATGTGCCAGACATGCCGCCATGGCACTTGAAGATGACTGTGCAGCTCTTCGATGCCAAGGGCAAGCCTGGCGATGAAGGCACGATTGAAGAGTGGTGGGGCTCGCCGGACAACGATCGCCGCGAGTATAAAACGACGAGTTACACGGCTACAGAGATCAGGACCGGCGGCCACTTATATCGAACTCAGGGAACTCCGACACCTCCGTATTATCTTGACCTCCTTCGCAGGCAGGCGGTTCGTCCGATGCCTTCCATCGAAGGCCCAAAGGCGATGACTCCAGAGCTCAAGAAGCGTCCTGTCGGCAAGGCAACTCTGGAGTGCATCGATCTGAAGGGTTACGACAGCTCGGCCTGTTTCGATTCGGGGCTGGACGTGTTGCGCGCCAGCTTTGAGTTGGGAGTTATCTCTGTGATTCGCAACTCAATGGGAAAATTCGCGGGCAAAGAAGTTTCGCTCGATGTATCTGTCGGGGCCCAGGGCGTTCAGGCAGCGAACAGCCATATCGTGATCCTGAAGACGGAGGCGATCTCGGACGAGAGGTTCGCACCTTCGGGCGACATAGTGCCGCATGACACAGCCCAGACGATTAGTTCTAATTCCGCCGCCCACCAGTTGAAGCCTGCAAAACAGATCCAAGGCTCGCACCAGGTTTATGCCCAAAGGGCGGACGGACAGAGCATCGGCGGGACCGCGGTTCTGCAGGCGACGATTAGTGCGGAAGGGCAGGTTCGCGATTTGCGGCTCGTTTCGGCTTCTGCTCCGCAGTTTGGTACGGCCGCGATGGCGGTAGTGCAGCAGTGGATTTATGAGCCTTGCACCCTGAACGGAACGCCGGTCGAGACCGATACGATCATTACAATTAACGTTGCGTTAGGCGAGTAAATTAGGTTGGCGAATCTCACCGTCTAGAATTGCTGAAAGAACAGAGTGTCAGGAGAACAGAAACGCATGAAGTCGCATGGATATGCTGCGTTCGATACGAAGTCAGCGCTGAGGCCGTGGAGCTTTGAGCGGCGGGAGCCGGGGCCGCGCGACGTGGTGGTGGAGATTGCCTACTGCGGCATCTGCCACTCGGACATCCACCAGGTGAGGGATGAGTGGGGCGGATCGATCTACCCGATGGTTCCCGGGCACGAGATTGTTGGGCGGGTGACGGCGGTAGGCCGCGAGGTGAAGCGGTTCCGCGAGGGCGACCTGGCCGGCATCGGCGTGATGGTGGACTCCTGCCGGGTGTGCGCGAACTGCAAGGCGGACCTGGAGAACTACTGCATGAAGGGCTTCGTGGGCACGTATAACGCGAAGGGCTACGACGGGGCGATCACGTACGGCGGCTACTCCAACAACATCGTTTGCGACATGCGCTATGTGCATACGATCTCGGCGAAGTTCGGAGACAAACTAGCGGGCGTTGCGCCGCTGCTGTGTGCGGGCATTACCACCTATTCGCCGATGCGGCACTGGGGTGCGGGGCCGGGCAAGAAGGTTGGCGTGGTCGGCCTGGGCGGGCTGGGACATATGGGGCTGAAGTTCGCGCACGCGTTCGGCGCGCATGTGGTGCAGTTCACGACCAGTGAGAGCAAGGTTGCGGACGCCATGCGGCTGGGCGCGGACGAAGTGGTGATCTCGAAGGACGCGGACGCGATGGCGAAGCAAGCGGCGAGCTTCGACTTCATTCTCGACACCGTGTCCGCGCCGCACGATCTGAATGCGTATCTGAAGCTGCTGAAGCTGGACGGGACGCTGTGCCTGGTCGGCTTGAGCGAAAAGCAGTTGCCGGTGGCGCCGTTCTCACTGACTGGATATCGCGTGGCGCTGGCGGGGTCGAACATCGGCGACATGAAGGAGACGCAGGAGATGCTGGACTACTGCGCGGACCGTGGCATTGTCTCGGACGTCGAGGTGGTCGGGGTCAGCCAGATCGGCGAGGCATACGAGCGGGTGCTGAAGAGCGATGTGAAGTACCGGTTCGTGATCGACATGGCGACGCTCGATTAGGTTCGCGGTTCGAGGTCCGGGGTTCGAGGTGTGGGCGCGGGCAGCTCGGTGATGCGAAGGCGGTCGGTGGGGGCGAGGTAGGACTTGCGGCGAAACCAGTCTTCCATTGCGGTGCGCAGGCGGTCGAGCGGGACGCGTAGCCCGGCCTCGAGCAGGCCGTCGGCGATGGGCAGCGTGTCGTCGAAGACGGCATCGTTGGTGAAGTTGCGCATGGCGAAGTTGTCGAGCTGCGCGATGGGGCAGGGGTGGGCTGCGCCGGCGGCGTCGATGCGTTCGATGGTGAGGCGGCGCAGAAACATTGCTAATTCTCCGTGGGCATTTCGGCGTGGTCGATCACGAGCGTATCGACGGGGCCTTTGCCGGGTTCGAGCTTGAGGCCAAGCTCTTCCTCGATCGCGGTGAAGAGCGAGGGATAGGCGTCGGGGTCGGGCGTGCCGGACTCGTCGCGGCTGAACTGCAGCGCGAAGTCGTAGAAGCTGGATTGTGCGAGGCCGGTCTTGTCAATGATCGGGGTGTTCAGTTGCGAGTTCAGCAGCAGGCCGATGGCGCGCGCGTTGAAGCGTTCGACGTCGATCTCGATGCCCTGGCGGTTGCCGAACGCGTGCACGCCGGTGGCGGCGCTGGTGGGCGCACTGGAGGAGCCGTCGGGCCGGTCGGCGACGGGCGGCGGCAGCTTGGTGGGCTGCATCTTCAAGCCGTTCTTGGCGACGACCAGGTTGTACACATTGCCGGTGCGCGTCTCCCAGTGCGCCTTCAGGTGGAAGCGGTCGGCGAGCAGGGCCTGCAGCATGTGCAGGCGCTCCAGCCGCGCCTGGTCGTCGGTGAGTTTGGCGAGCGCCTCGTCGACCGAGTGGTCGCACTTGCCCTGCACGTGGAAGTAGCGGTCGCGCAGCCAGTCCGGCCCGCCCGCTACCTGGAACGTCACGCCGGAGCCGTACGCGACTTGGGTGAGGGTGGCGAGGGTGATGGTGTTGACCTCGAGCTGACCCGTGCGCGGCGGGAAGACAAAGCCCATGTTCAGCGGACCAGTGCCGCGCTCAGTCTCGCGGACGGAGGTGACGTCGAAGGTGAGCGTCGGGACGTAGGTGACGGGGTCGGCCGAGGGTGGCAGGCTGAAGGCGCCGGTGGGCATGGGCACGGCAGTTGCGGCGGGCGCTGGCGCGGTCTGGGCGGACACGGGCATGGCGGCAACCAGAATGACCGCGGCGAGAGTCACACCGAGCGCAAGGAGACTGAGGCTGCGCGAGGGGAGCATAAAGAGATATTACTGGAGCGACTAGTTCTCTGACGGCTGCTCGATGTGGTCGATGACGAGGACGGCGGTGGGGGCCTTGGTGGGTTCGAGCCGGAGGCCGAGCTGCTCCTGAACGGCGGTGAAGATGGAGGGCGGTGCGTCAGACGGTGTCGAGGCGGAGCCTGCGGATGAGGTGGCTTCGTTGTCGGGCGACCAGAGGAGCGTGAAGTCGTAGGCGGCGGTGAGGCCGGTGCGGTCGATGACGGTGCGGCCGAGTTGGCGGGAGAGCATGGAGGCGAGGTCGGAGGTAGTGGTGTGCTGGGCCATGATGCGGCCCGTGCTCATGGCGACGCGGCCACCGCTATTTGCGCTGGGGTTTGCGGGGTCGGGCGGGGATTCTTTGAGCTTGGCACCGGTTTTCGGATTTGCGATGGCGAGGGCGTAGACGGGCAGTTCGCGGGTATCGCGGTGCGCAGCGAGGCGGAAGCGTTCGCTGAGGATCTGCTGGAACATGGCCTGGCGTTGGTCGGCGGGCAGACTGGAGAAGACGGCGACGTCGGAAGCGGCGACCTTGGCCTCGATATCGAAGACCTCAGTCTTGACCCAGGCGGGTTCGTCGACGATCTGGCCCTCATGGAGGCCGTAGGCTTGCTGGAGGAGCAGGTGGACGGGGACATTGGTGCCGCGGAAGCCGTCGGCGATGAACTCGGTGGTGACCAGGCCGAACGCGCCGCCGGGAGTGGTCTTGTTCGGCTTGACGGAGATGACGTCGAACTTCGGGATCGGGGCGGAGGGTGGCGGCGTTTGAGCGAAAGCACCGAGTGCGGTAAGGGCTATTGCGAGGAGAGCCAGTTTCAAATGCGCGTGTGCGTGCATGGCGGGGTCCGGTTCAAAAAAAGGGACGAGAGCGAATTCCCTTCCGGCCACCACGATACGCTTCGGCGGCTAATTCTCTGATGGCCTTTCGATGTGGTCGATGACGATGACGTCGGTGGGCGCCTTGGTGGATTCGAGTTTGAGGCCAAGCTGCTCCTGGACCGCGGTGAAGATGGATGCGCCGGGGTCGGCCGCGCCTGCGCCTGCGGACGCCGCGCCGTCAGCGCCGGGTGCGGCACTGCCTTCATTGTCCGCCCACTGGAGGCTGAAGTCGTAGTTGCCGGTGAGTCCGGTCTTATCGATGATGGTGCGGCCAAGGTTGCGCGAGAGCGCAGTAACCAGCATCGAGAGCTGGGCATCGTTGGCAGTCACCTTGCCGTTGTTGATCATCATGCCTCTGCGGCGGGGAGTGGTGGCGGCAGGGTCATCCGGCGCGGACTGCTTCAACTTCGGACCGCCCTTGGCAATAGAAAGGACATAGATGGGGAGCTCGCGCGTCTCATGATGAACAGCCAGCTTGAATCGGTCGGCCAGAATGGACTGAAACATGGTGCGGCGCTGCTCGAAGGTCATCTTCGCCAGCGTCGGCACATCGGCGGGGGCCACCTTCGCCTCAATGTCGAAGCCGTCCGTCGAGGTCCATCCAGGTTCGCCGATGACCTGCTCGTTGTTGATGCCGCCGTAGCCCTCGTAGAGCAGGAAGCGGACGGTAACGCCCGTGCCGCGCAAGCCGTCCGGCGTGAATTGCATGCGCGTCATGGAATCCTTGGCGGGCTTCACGGAGATGACGTCGAACTGTGGAATGACGATGGATGGGTCGGTCTTGGTGGGCATCGTCGCCACAACGCCCGGCGGAGGGGGCGGCGGCGGTTGGGCAGGCGCGACCCGCGCGGCCATCAAGACGACAGCGGCGGCAAGCAGCAGAGGGCTGCGGCGAAGGCGGGATCTATGCGGAGCGGGCGTGGTCATCGGGGCGGACCTCGATTTTGAGAGTACTGGTGAGACGGTTGGGGCGTGCGGCTGGATGCGGGTGGAGCTTATTTTTCTGCGGCCACAAAGCTGCACAGCTTGTTCGAGATGACTAATTCTCCGCGGGCAGCTCGACGTGGTCGATGACGAGTCGGCCGACGGGGCCTTTGCCGGGTTCGAGCTTCAGCCCAAGCTGTTCCTCAAGCGCGGTAAAGATGGAGGGGCCGGAGTCGATCGGTGGCGCGGAGGCTTCGCCGGAGTCGGCGCCGGGCATCACGGGAGCAGTGGCGCGGTCGGGCGTGAACTGGAGCGTGAAGTTGTAGATCGCATCGCCGGGGGTCGCGGTCTTGTCGTAAGCCTGGCGGCCGGCGTAGTTGGGCAGGAACCCCTTGGCGAGCCAGCTCAGCGAGATCTCCTGGAAGGCGAACTTCATGCCCGCAGACGACCGGTCGATGAGGAAGATGCCACTGCCCTCGAAGGGCTTGCCATCCGGGCCTTTGGGCGCGTCGGGGTTGGGGTCGCCGGCCTTCACCGGCTTGATCTTCATCCCGCCCTTGGCGGCGATGAGGTAGTAGACGGGCCCCTCGACGTTGGCCCAGTGCGCGGCCAGCTTGAACTGCCCCACCAGCAGCTTGCGGAAGACCTTCCGGCGCTGGCCTTCGCTCAGCTTGCGCCACGCGGGTATATCGGCTGCGGCGACCTTGGCCTGGATGTCGAAGCGCTCGCTGGTGAACCAGCCCGGCACGCCCACCAACTGGTCCTCGCGGAACGAACGGATGTTGAAGTTCCAGCGCATGATGTCGAACAGGGTCAGGTTGGTGAGGGTGATGCCATCGCCGTCGGTCGGGTCATCGAGGGCACGGAGAGGGGCCGCGCTCTTATTCACCTTGATCGAGAACACGTCGAAGGAGATTGCCGGCGTGTTCTCATCTGCCGCGGCGATGTCGGCAATGGAAAGCAGATCCGGCGGTATGACTCCGGTGGGCTGGGCAGTCGTTGGCTTGACAGCACCGGTCGCGGCGGGTGTGGGCGGCTGGACCGGCGGCTGGACCGCTGCCGGCGCGCTCTGGGCGGAGGCAGACAGCGCCACCAGAATCAACCCAATGGCCGCGAAGATGAGAGCGGGTTTCCGATGTGCGCGCGCGTGCATGGCCGATCCCTTTGCAGATGGAATAGACGCGAATTCCCTTCCGGCCCAACGATACGCTCTGGCGACTAATTCTCCGAGGGGTGCTCGGCGTGGTCGATGACGAAGGTCTCGACCGGGCCGGTGGATTTGGTCAGCTTCAGGCCAGCAGCTTCCACGAAGAGTGGAAAGGTGGTCTGGACGGTGTTCATGAATTCGGCTGCCTGCGCGTGGGGGTCGGCGTCCTCGACGGTCCAGCGGAAGTCGAAGGCGCCGTCGAGGCCGGTGCGGTCGAGCACCGGCTCTTTCAGGAAGTTGCTGGCGAAGGTCGCGAACTGCGGCATCGAGGTGTTGTACATGCTCCACCGGTTACCGGCGAAGCCCACGTCGCCGGAGAAACCTTCGCCATACATCTTCGCGGCCTCCTCCTTGGAAGGCTTCATCGCGATGGCCCTGCCGCTCTTTTCCAGCAGGAAGACCTGGCCGGTCGCGGTGTCGCGATGGAATTTGAGCTGAAAGCGTTCGATGAGCAACGCCTGCAGCATCTGGCGCAGGCGCTCGTCCGAGATGGTGAAGTTGGAATGACGCACGTTATATGTGGTGGGCGGGTCGGTCTGGGCGGGTTTGGCTTCGAGGTCGTACGATTGCTTTTCCATCCAGGCATCGCCTCCTTTGAGCTGCCAGAAGTTAATGTTGAAGGCGGTGCAAACGAGTCGCTTGAGCGAGAAGGTGGTGATGGTGACGCGACCGCCGGGAAAGACTTTAACCCCGACCATGTGCATCGCGCCGGGGGTGGGGTCGATGGGCTTGATGGTGGCAACTTCGAACTGCGGCACGGGAGTCGGAGCGGCAGTCTGGGTGCGTGCGACGGGGGAGAGCAGGCAGGCGAGCGTGAACAGCATTGCCGAATAGCGCATAGGTGGTCTCCGGAGGCTGGCCAGGAACCCATAATACGCTGGCGCTCTAGGCGAACATGGTGAACATGACGGAGTCGATGGGCAGGGATTGGACGGGGCCGGCGATGCGGCCGGAGCCTCCATTGCGGCGGAAGACGGTGACGGTGGCGGAGTCCTGGTTGCCGCACAGGATCCAACGCGCGTCAGGCGAGAGAGTGAAGTTCCGCGGAGTCTTGCCTCCACAGGAGGTGCGCTGGACGAGGGTCAACTTGCCGTCGGCGGATGCGATGGCGAAGACGACCAGCGTGTCCTCGCCGCGGTTGGAGGCGTAGAGGTAGTTGCCGTCGGGCGAGATGGCGACCTCGGCGGCGGTGTTTTTGGCCGCGGTAAAGCCGGCGGCGATGGTCTTGACGTGCTCGCCGGTGTAGACGAGCAGGCCCTTGGGATCGGTCTGCGAACTGGTAGTGGTCCAGATGTAGTGGTCGAGCGTGGAATCGATCTCGTTGAGGCAGTAGACCCAGCGGCCGTTGGGATGGAAGGCGATGTGGCGCGGGCCGGAGCCGGGGCGGTCGTTGGAGAAGAGCGCGGGCTCGCCGAGGCGGGCGCCGGGTTCGACCGGGAAGACCGAGATGGCGTCTGAGCCGAGGTCGTTGACCAGGAGGAAGCGGTAGTCCGGTGAGAGATGGACGGAGTGCGGATGGGGAACGTCCTGGCGGGCGGTGACCGGGCCGCGATGGCCGAACTTGGGATTCTTGAAGTCGATGCGCTCGACCGGTTCGGAGAGGGCGCCGTCGGGGAGAACGCGGTAGGTGGCGATGCTGGAGCCGGTGTAGTTGGCGACGTAAGCGGTCTCGCCGGTGGCGTCGAGCGAGACGTAGCAGGGGCCGGGGCCCCCGGAGCTCACCTTGTTGATCGGGTGGAGCGCGCCCGTGGCGGGATCCATGAGGAAGCTGGACACGGTGTCGGCAGGGTCGTAGCCCTCGTTGGCGGCGTAAAGGCGGCGATGGCCGTTGGCGGGCTGGGAGAGCGCGAGGTAGGAGGGCCGCACGGTCTCCGCAGCGAGCACCGGCGCGGTGAGTTGGCCGGTGGCGGCGTTGAACCGGGAGAGATAGATGCCCTTGGAAACGCCCTTGCTGGTGTCGGTGCCGAAGTAGACGAAGGTGGGCGGCGGCGGGGCGGGCGGCTTCTTCTTGAGGGGATTGACGAAGGACTGGGCCTCGCTGGCGGAGAGCGCGAGGCGCGGGAGTGCGGCGACGGCGGGAAGAGTGAAGAGGAATCGGCGGCGGGAGATCATGTTTGAGTTCCCAGTGTTTAGTTGTCAGTTCTCAGTTCTCAGGTACCAGTTGTCGGCCAGGCTGCCTTGACTGAGCACTGACAACTGAGAATTGAGAACTGTATTACGGAATGTTTTCGACCCTGGGCGCGATGCCGGGGATGCGCGGCTCGCCCGGGAGTCCAATCTGGAGTTCCTTTTCCGGCTCGACGTTCTCGTTGATCAGGGGCAGCGACGGCAGGTTCAGGGTGCTGCCGGCCTCGTGGACCACGGCGTCGGCGTGGGCCAGGACTTCGTCGACGGTCATGGTGTACATCTCGCGGCCGTTGTCGTAGCCGGACTCGACGGCCTGCTTGAGGTAGCGGCCGGCGGTCTGCGCGGCGAGGTAGTCGGTGATGACCTTGCCGGTGCGGCGCTTCTGCTCGACCCAGGCGAGGTTGGGCATGGCGATCCAGACGGGCTTGCCGGAGACGTCGAAGCGGATGTCGGTGGCGTCGGCGTGGCGGGTGGCGATGGCGACCAGGGTGCCGCGCCAGGTGACGTGGAGGGGCTCGCCGGTCCAGCGGTCGGTCACGGTGAAGTCTTCGTACATGAGATTAGCTTAGTGGACGGTGGAGGCGGGGGCAAGGAACGGATGATGCCACCACGAAAGCTGATAACGTATATGCTACTATCAAGACAATGGTGGTTGTACGGGAATTCGTCGACGAGGGTGGCTACTCTCCGTTTCGATCATGGTTTGACTCACTGAATGGTCAGGCAGCTATTAAGGTGACGGTTGCGCTGGAACGAATTGCAGAGGGACATACGTCGGCGATGAAGGCTTTGGGCGAGGGCGTGTCCGAATACAAGATCGACTATGGACCGGGATACCGGATTTATTTTGGCAACGATGGCGACCGCCTGGTGATACTGGTTGGCGGAGGAACGAAGAAGCGCCAGCAACGGGACATTGCCAGTGCAAAAGCGGTCTGGAAAGATTACAAGCGGCGTAGAGAGTAGGAGGGTGAGATGGCTTT
>CAZAXI010000058.1:0-20392 GCA_964489045.1 uncultured Granulicella sp.
TGCCGGTCGCATCCAGCACAAACCACTTGCGCTTGATGTCCTTGCCGCTCGGTATTGCCGTGGTGTTATTCATAAATCCGCGTTACTCCCTGATTCTGCCGTCTTCCTTCTCCAGCCCGGCGTGGTACGGAAGAGATGACTGTTCAAACAGCGTGAAACTGCACCAGACGACCGCCGCAACCCGCGCCGGAACGCCAATCCTTTGCTCCCATACGAGCGGCACAGCGAATCGCGGGAATAGAGCCTTACTTCGCTCCCCTGCTCAAACGCGGAAAAGCCGGACCGCCTGGGATACCAACGATACGCACATTGCTTGGTAAGTGGGTGCTTTAGGGCGGCCCGTCTTGCTCAGAAGCTGCTCCCGGTCAATCCACCACGGTTGTCCCATCCTGCTGCATTATCTGGGCATGCTTCGCCGAAAACGTGCAGACGCGGGACTGCGCGAGCTTCCAGAATAGCCGACTGAACCACCCAAGTCAACGCGAAATCCGTGAAAATCCCCCGCATCCCGGCCCCAGCCGCCGCGCCAAAGGCGGTGGCCGCCCCAACTCCTCAGGGTTCAACCCGCCCGGCAGGCCCCGGCGACGCCACCGGATCAGGACGCGCCTGCCACAACCTCTTTTCCCTAAACCGCGCCGGCCGCAAACTCGGCCTGCAGCGGAGGAACCACCGTCCCATCCCCGCGTACCTCGGTACTCTCTACGTAGAAGTACTTCAAGTCCGCGTTGCCAAACGACGTCGTGATCGCGACATCCGCCGCATCCCGTCCCGTCGCCATCAGCACCCGCCCTGGCCGGGCCTCGTTGTGGCGCGCGTCCATGGTGTGCCAGCGCCCGTCCAGCCACACTTCATACCATGCGCTGAAGTCTCCGGCGCCGGTATAAGGCCAGCGAATGTCGCCCAGGTATCCGGTCACATACCGCGCCGGAATATTCTGGCAGCGCGACAGGGTCACGGCCAGATGCTGGAAGTCGCGGCAAACGCCCACCCGCTCGGTGAACACGTCCATGGCGGTCTTGGTTGGCCTCGCGGTCTGGTAGTCGAATCGCACCTTCTCATGCACCCAGTCCCGGATCGACGACGCCCGCTCCCACCCCGGTTTCATCCAGCCGAACAGGTCATGCGCCACGGGCACAAACCGGTCCACCTCGCAGTACCGGCTCGGCAGCAGGAATTGCAACACCTCCGCAGGCAGCTCTTCCACCGGGGCCTGTTCTGCGTTTACGTTCGCCGGCTCTGGCGTCCCGTCCACGTCGATTGTGCTGGTCCCGCTCAACCGCACCAGTCCCGCGGGCGCGACGAAGCGCGAGCACCGGTTTCCAAAGCTGTCGTAATATTCCGCCGTTCCAATCAACTCGCCATATGCCGGAGCCACGCCCGGCTCCAGATGCTCAATCACCAGCACATTGCCGGTGCGCACATGCCGATCCAGCGACGGGTGCAGGTGCAGCATCGCGACCATCGCCGTGCGCTGCGGAAGCTGGAATTGAATGTCGAAGTCGGACTTGATCAGCATCGATTGCCCTCATTCCCCTCAAAGTTACTTCGAGTGAGATGCAATTATGTCAGGCAGGAGCAGTCTACCGCGGTTCATTCGCTGCGCATGACTGGCTCAATTCGCCCGGCAGCGCGGGCCCCAGTTCCCATCATGAAATGGAAACGGGCGGACCTTGTGGCCCGCCCGTCAAATGGTTGCCGCAAGCAGCTACTTGGCTGAGACTGCCTCCGCGACGCCGGCCTTCAGCGCTGCTGCCTTGTCCGTCGCCTCCCAGGTGAAGTCCTTGCCCTCGCGTCCGAAGTGCCCATACGCCGCCGTCGCCTTGTAGATCGGCCGCCGCAGGTTCAGGCTCTCGATGATGCCCTTCGGTGTCAGCGCAAAGTTCTTCCGCACCAGGGCTTCCAGCTTGTCTTCATCCACTTTGCCCGTGCCGAAGGAGTCCACCAGAACGCTCACCGGCTCAGCCACGCCGATTGCGTAAGCCAGTTGCACCTCGCAGCGGTCCGCCAGCCCTGCCGCGACGATGTTCTTCGCCACGTAGCGCGCCATGTATGCCGCCGAGCGGTCTACCTTGGTTGGGTCCTTGCCGCTGAACGCGCCGCCGCCATGACGGCCCATGCCGCCATAAGTATCGACGATGATCTTGCGCCCGGTCAGCCCGGTATCCCCCATCGGGCCACCGACCACAAACCGCCCGGTCGGATTGATGTGGTATTTGGTGCCGGCATCCAGCAACGCGGCCGGGATCACTGCCTGGATCACGTGCTTCAGAATGTCGGCCCGCAGTTCGTCGTTGCCCACCGTCTCCGAGTGCTGGGTTGAAATCACCACCGCATCCACCCGCACCGGCTGGTTGTTGGCGTTGTACTCAACCGTTACCTGGCTCTTGCCGTCGGGCCGCAGGTACGACATCAGCCCAGTCTTGCGAACCTCAGAAAGCCGGTGCGCCAGCTTGTGCGCCAGCGAGATCGGGGTCGGCATCAGTTCCGGCGTCTCATTGGTCGCATAGCCGAACATCATGCCCTGGTCGCCCGCGCCGCCCGTATCCACGCCTATGGCAATGTCGCCCGACTGCTTGTTGATCGTCGAGATCACCGCGCAGGTATTCGAATCAAAGCCGTACAACGCATTGTCGTAGCCGATCGACGCGATCGTCCCGCGCACCAGGCTCTGGAAGTCCACATACGCCTTGGTCGTGATCTCGCCCGCAATCACCACCAGGCCGGTACACGTCAGCGTCTCGCACGCCACCCGGCTGAACGGGTCCTCCGCCAGGCAGGCATCCAGAATCGCATCCGAGATCTGGTCGGCAATCTTGTCCGGGTGACCCTCGGTCACGGATTCACTGGTAAACAAAAAACGGTCGCGCTTCGCCAAAAGAACACCTCCATAGCATTTTGTCCGGGGAACCCCGCAACCCTACAATTCTACCCTTGCACCCCGGCTGCGGCCAAACCCCGCAGAGCCATCCGGCGAGAACCAGCCCCTGAACCGCGGATTCCTGCATCCGATGGGAAAGCGGCCCTCTGCGAAATCAAAGCCGGCGCCGCTTCTCACGCGGGTTAAACGAAAGACGGCGCCTGCCGTCGAAGGCAGGCGCCGTTCTGTCGACTAAAGGTTAGAAGTTAATCTTGCCGCCAACCTGCAGAATGCGCGGGTCACGCGTTGCCGTAATAGTTCCGAATGTGCTGCTGGTGGAGGTGGTTCCCACCGAACCCCAGTTGGTGTGATTCAGCACGTTGTAGCCCTCGCCGCGCAACTGGAAGGTCGCATTGCGGTAGAGCTTGAAGTTGCGGAACACGCCAACATCGAACCGGTTGTACCCCGGTCCGTCCATCAGATTGCGCTGTTCATTGCCCACCTGGAAGCTGGATGGCGAGGGTGCCATAAACGCCGTCTGGTTGAACCAGTGCAGTCTCTTCCTTAGCTGCACCTGACCATAGCCGTCGGTGGGATTCAGCACCACGTTCGGGCGCAGGCTCGCAGCGCTCGGTCCCAGAATTCCCAGGCCCGCAGAGTCGTTCGCCACACCGCCGTTGGTTTGATTGTTGTAGATGCTGGTCAGCCCTCCATAATTCACCGTGCTGCCGCCGGACATGGTGGCAGTAAGCGGCAGACCGGAGCTGACTACATAGATGCCCGTGAACTCCCAGCCGCCGAGAATCTCACCCACGACACCCTCCTGGTTGCGGTACCAGGGGAGGTCCCAGATTCCGTTGATCAAGAGAACGTCGTTGCGGTTGTAGACGCTTGGCCCGTACTCGGCCCTCAGGTTGTAGATGTTCTGCGCGGCCGTGGCATAGTCGTTCTGCGCATTGGTAAGCCCGCGGCTCCACGTGTAGTTCGCATCGATCATGCTCTTGCCGCTGAACTTCTTGGTGAACTTCACCTGCAAGCCGTTGTAGTTCGAATTGAAGATGGTCTGCACATCGTTGATCGCGGTGTAGCCGAGATACGGACGGATCTGATTCAGTGGCGCCTCGCAATTCTGGCTCGTAAAGCTGCCGCACCCTGCCTGCTGGGCGAACCCGATGTTCGTCTTGGTGAACGACCCAGGTCGTATCGTGTTGATGTCGACCACACCCTGCAGATGGTCCCCGTGTTCCCCGACATAACCTACATCCAGCATCATGGTCGGCGTGATCTCCTGCTGCATGTCCAGCGAGAACTGCTGCACATACGGCGTCTGGTAGATCACCGGTGAACCGCGCAGTGACGGCGGAGTCAGGTTCAGCACCGTCGTGCCGGAGACAGCGTTAACCGTTGCCGTGCCGTAGGTATCCGTTTGCACATACGGAGGGTTGTCAAAGATCGCCTGCTCGTACATGCTTACGGCCGAGTCGTCATATGCCATTCCGTAGCCGCCGCGCAGAGCCGTCTTGCCGTCCCCGAACACGTCGTAGGCAAACCCGAAGCGCGGAGCAAAATCATGCTTCTCTGCATGTCCCACTTCCGCACCCCACGGAGAACCATGGGTGTTGATGTTCGGTGCGCCGGATGGCGCGGTGTACGGGTAAGCCGTGGAACCTTCCGCACTCTCTTGAGCAATCAAGCCCGGGTCGCCCAGGATGATCCCGTTCAGCGGGTCTGCCACCGTGTTCGGCTGGTAGGCATTCAACCCATTAATGTTGGGGCAGTTGTTCAGCGTGTAGGTCGTAACCACACCGGTAGCGGTAAACGTCGTCACCGACGTCGTTTGTCCTGCCATCGTGCACAGGTTTCCGTTGCTGGCAATCGTCTCCTGGTTGTAGGGATTGTAGGTCGCGGGATCGAAGTTGCTCAGCTCGCCATTGACGTCGTACGGCTGACCGAAGTAGCTATAGCGTACGCCCAGGTTCAAGGTCAACCGTCGCGTCGCCCGCCAGTCGTCCTGCCCATACAGTTCGATCAGGTTCTCGTTGATATTGGCGACCGGCGCTTCAGACGCCTGCGTGAAACCGCCATTGGCATTGCCAATCAGGAAGCCCGCAAACTCCTGTTCGAACTGACTGGGAGCGGCAGCGCCCAGCGTTGTCAACTCGCCGGACGAAGGCGTAGTTCCAGACTGGTTGAAGGCGAATTGCCCCTGGTTGGCGGTACCAGTTGCGTTCTCATCCTTCTGATAGTGGTTGTAGGTCGCGCCGAACTTCAGCGTGTGCAGCCCGCGAATATACGTCGCGCTGCCGAATCCATTGTGGTTGCGGTTGTAATCGTTGTAAATGCCGTCGCTCGAGATCGACGGTCCAATTCCCGAAAACGAAAGGTTCGGAATCACGCCGATCGTGCCCACAAACGGCAGCCCTGGCTTGACGTCGGGAGAGTTGGCGCTGGCCACTTCACCGATCGGCGTGCTGATGACCGCACCCGAGCTAAAGGCGTAGCCCATATCGAAAAGCAGATTCGGTCGGGCCGCGACGGTCGCGTGTCCCAGTTGCTCAGTGCCCGGCGACCTGGTCGACGTCGTCGACACTCCGGGGATGCCGCCGCCGATAAACAGACCGCCGCCTTCCTGGGTCGGCAGGCTGTCATGCAGGTACCGGTAGAAGAGGTTGGTCTTCTTGTTCAGTGCGTAGTCGACGCGGGCCATTTCCTGCGTGTCGTTGGCAATGTTGCGAATATTGTTCACAACCGTATGCGGATCCAGACCGGCCGTGATATCTGCCGCGCTGTTGGGCTGGGCAACCTTGCTGTATACATCCTTGATGTACGCCAGCGCCGTCGGATCGAAGGTGGACAGGGTCGTGGCATAGGATGTCCCGCTTGCGCACGCGCCAGCCACGGCAGAGGTGCAAACTGCAACCGGCAACGCACTGCCGGGCTCGGTGGCAAAGTTGCCTGCCATTTCCGCGGTCGTCGGCACATACGCTGTCGCCACTGCGTAGGTAATCACCCTTCGGAACTCTTGCGAGTAGTAGAAGAATGCCTTGTCCTTGCCGTTGTAAAGATGCGGAATCACGATCGGTCCGCCCACCTTGAAGCCGAAGTCGTTATACCGCAATGGAGGCACCGGGGTGGCCGGAGGCGTCAGCTTGCTGAAGTAGTTGTCCGCGTTGAATATGTTATTGCGGAAGAACTCGTATGCGCCGCCGTGAATGTCGTTGGTGCCGGAGGCGGTCACCACGTTGACCAGCGCGCTGGCGCTGCGGCCATACTCCGCCTCATAGGTTCCACGTAGCGTCTGCACTTCGGCAATCGCGTCCACGCTGGGATACGCCAGAAGCGTCAGGTTCGCTCCGCGATCCACGTTGTCCGCGCCATCGATCGTCCAGTTGTTCGCCGTCGGGCGTCCGCCATTCACCGAATAGGCCACCTGGTTGGACGATCCCAGGGGGTTCGAAACTCCAATATAGACTTGGTCGCTGGTTGCATTGCCATTGGAAACGCCCGGCTGCATGGCCAGAAACTGCTCGTAGTTCCGGTTGTTCAGTATCAGTTCCCGAAGCTGCGTGCCGGTGATCAGTCCCGAGCTCTGGCCGTTTTCCTGGTTCACCCGCGCCGCATCGGCGACGATGGTCACCGTCTCCGTCGGGGCGCCAACGGCCAGTTTCTCGTCCACCTTCAACTCGTCGCTGGCGTTCAGCACAATCCCGGTTTCGGTCGCCGTCTTGAACCCCTTCATGGCAACCGTCACGGAATAGGTGCCGAGAGGCAGCGAGGTCGCCGAATAATACCCGGCCTTGTTGGTCGTCAGGGTCCGCTCGACAAACGCCCGGTCGGTGTTCGTCAGGGTCACGGTAGCACCGCTCACCACCGCCCCGGCTGCATCCACAACCGTCCCGCTGATGTTTCCTGAGACCTCTTGCGCGCGGGCCAGAACCAAACCCGTCATCAACAGTACAAACCACACCGCACCGCGAACCCAGCGTCTTGACAGCGTCATCATCATCTCCTGAAGAACTTACCCTACTTGCATCCCGACGGGCTTTGCCGGCCTTGTAAACCTGCGTTAAGCTTCAGCTCGCCGGCCCCCGGTGCGCACAAATTCCCGAAGGGCGGTCATGCCGTGAATGTAGCGCGCGATGGCGATTTAACTTCTCAGCGCGCGGTTACAAACAATTTCAATCGAGGAAACAGTAAATTACCTGGACGGGCCATTGTCAACCCAAGAATTCAGTTCCACCCAAACCAGGGGCGCCGGAAGTATCCGGCGGTGGGTTGCCAGCCTCCAGCCGCACCATCCCGCCAGCGCGAGCGCGCCGGCCAGCAGCCCCATCCCGACCCTCCTCAGACCGGCGCGGCGGCGGGGTCCGCCCCGGCTATTCTTCACATTTTCGGCAAATGTGACCCACTCCATCTCGGCCGGGTCGCGCACACCGCTTGCGCGGCAACTTTCCTCAAATCGCCGCATCCACGCCCCTTCTTCCAGCCCCAGGGCCCCCAGGTAACTACGCACGAACCCCCGCCGGAAAACGCCCCCCGGCAACTCCCCCAGGGCCCCCGCCTCCAGGGCGCGAATATGCTTGGCCGGCACCTTGGTCGCTGCGCAGATGGTTTCCACAGCCACCCCGCGCTCTTCGCGTGCCCGCCGCAACTCCTCGCCGAATGCCTCCACTCCGCCCTCTCGCGCCATGTTTCTTTTTTTTGAGGTCGTACCCGCTCCATACCATAAGCGATCCCAGGCGCCAAATCAAAGGAATTTGCCTGATTTTACCCCCCGGAACCTGCCTAGACCCCTCCCTCGCCACCCGGAGCCTGCCAGCCCCGGAAGCACTCCCGCCCCACTGGACGAGCGCGTGCGCGTCCGATCCCGTTGGAAGCATCAAGGGATCGCGGGGAACCCCTGGTTCTTTGGCTGATGTGGGTTTACACATAAGGCTGAAGTCGACACCCCATAAGACGAGAGTCATTCCTCCTGAATGGTTTGTGTCGACTTCGACTTGCCTGACGCGGAGCTGATTTAGGAAATCATCCATAACCTCAATAACCTCCTCAACCCACTTGTTTTCCTCCATTTGCCTGCATGGAGGTTCTAGGTCTCCGCTGGCATATCCTCCATCCCGTGCATTACGGCAAGCTGCTGAATCTCGGCAACGGTGGTCTTGTCGAACGTGAGCCCGTTGCCGGCCTGGGATAACGGGCGAGTGCGCAGGCCGAGCTTCTTGAGCCGGTGGCCCACCTTCTCGGGGCTGAGCCGGATGGTTTCACCACGGGCTTCCAGCCGATGCCCTGCTCGCGGAGGCCAGAACTTCTTCCGTTCCACCTCTCTTGAGAGAAAGCGTTGGTTTCCAGACAACAACGACATAGTATGCAGACGGAGTTCCCTGGAACCAGGACCGTTATGAGCTTTTTGTCCGATCTGAAGGCCGGCTTGTCCGCGTCGGTGGGGCGATGCGCAACTGGAGTGGTCGCATGATCGCCTTCCTTTGCCGCAAGGGAGTCAACCGACGGATCAGAACACCAGGAACAGCCGAATCGGATACGCATGGCCTCTATGTGTGGGGTCCCAGCTTGAAAGCAGCGCTGGTCACACTAAAGTGGAATTACTCTGACCCAGAAAGCATTCTGCAAGGGATCGACGATCGGGAGATGGCGGCGTTCTAACTACCCTCGTTATTGCATAACAAGCCGGAAGTGGTCACCTCGATTATTCTTCACGTTTTCGGCAAATGTGGCCCACTCCATCTCGGCCGGGTCGCGCACACCGCTTGCGCGGCACTTTCCTCGAAACGCCGCATCCACGCGCCTTCTTCGAGCCCTAGGCCCCCCAGGTAACCACGCACGAACCCCCGCCGGAAAACGCCTTCCAAGGCCCTCGCCTCCAGGGCGCGAATATGCTTGGCCGGTACCTTGGTCGCTGCGTAGATGGTTTCCACAGCCACCCCGCGCTCCTCGCCTGCCCGCCGCAACTCCTCGTGAATGCCTCCACTCTGCCCTCTCGCGCCATGTTTCTTGAGGCCTACCCGCTCCGTACCATAAGCGATCCCAGGTGCCAAATCAAAGCGACTTGATCGATTCTGCGCACCCGGAACCTGCCTGGTCTCCGCGCTATTGCGCGACGAGGCGGCGGTTGGCCAGCGCGATCAGTATGTGGAATCTCCAAACGTATGGTCAGCACGCCCCAGAACAATCGGTGAAGGTCAAGGATGGATGGGAGTTAATTTGTAGAGCAGGAGCTGGTAGTGAATGCCGTCATCTCCGAAGGCTGGTTCGGAGTCGACAAACTGGACCGATTCAAGCCCCTGGAGGGCGGAGAGAGTTTCGGGTCCGACACCGTCGAAGTCAATAAACCAGCCCGGTTTGAGAGTCAGGACTCTGGTACGGAGTCCAACCGTGCCGAAAGTCTGGTTTACGAAGATGCCTGGCTCGTCGGTCAGGAGCGCCACCTGCTCGCTTGAAGCGCCCAGCACCACGCGATTTTTCGACGGATCACGATCGATAATGCGGTAGATTGCCGCCGACGCCTGGTAAAAGCTGTAGGACGGATTGCGCATCCAAACCAGCATGGTGTGAATCTGGCCAAGGCATGAGAAGAGAAGCACCGTGGTCAAGACGCCACTGATGAGGCATAACGGCAGTGCTCGGGACTGCGCCAGCACGGCGAGAGCCGATGCCAGAGCCATTGCGACCAGCGGCATGGGGACGACATAGTACCGTGTCATCAGCCAGCCGTGATAGGTAATGAACGCGCCGTATCCCGCCACTCCGAGAATCGATGCGACGAAGAGTGGCGATTGCCGATTACGGCGAACAAGCACGACCAGCAGGATCGCCGCGGTGGCAACGTAATAAAAAACAGGCCCCATGGTGGATCCCTCCTTCGCTACTGCCCACAGCGTGGATAGGAGGATGCGGCCGTGGATGCGGCCCCGGTTGATCGCGAAGAGGTTGTCGAAATCGGGCACCAAGCCAGCCCTTACGATCATTGCGCGATAGCCGACTGCGATAATCATGGCAACCCCGCCAGCGAGAGCGGCAGGCCGAACATACTCCCTGAAATTGAAGTGACAACGCGATGCCATCAGATAGAAGACCGCAGGCCAGAGGCACAGGCCGGGAGTCTTCGTGAATATCATTGCGGCGAGGAGCACACCCACCGCAAGACTGGGCAGCTTGTAACTCAGGTGGGAGTTGTTGCGAGTGATCGATGAGGCGGCCAACAAAGCCAGCAGGTTTTCGAGCGAGAGCAATGGCTCCACCGTGCCCAATCGCGAGTACGCATAGTAGAATGGGCAGCATGCGACTAGAAAGACGGCTCCAGCGGCAGCAAGCGGATGACTGTATCGCCTGACCAGCAGCCAGACAGCCACCAGGCTGGCGCCAAAGAAGGTCACATTCATCGCACGAAGCGCGACGATGCTCACTCCAGTGAAGTGAAAGAGTACCCCGGCGAATGCAGGGAAAACCGGGACCGCAACCGCGGGATTGAAGTCACCCGGCTCGAGCCACCCGCCCGAGAGATAATGGCGCAGGGCCGCACCGGCGTACCATCCTTCGTCGGTGGTGCGGGCGGGGTCGGGCCAGGGTGAGAAATGGGGGAAGTCTGCCTTCAGATGCACATAGTGCAGACCGAACAGCAGGAAGGATGCTCCCAGCAGCAGCGCACAGAAGAGTCGGCTGCAGTCAGCGTTGGAAGTCTGCATCAAGCCCCGCAACTTCAGCGCGATTCTGGTGTGAAGCGACAAGTCTGGAGAGTTCGCGCGCGAACCTTTCATTGGATGGCCAGCGGGACGTTCTTGTGGATCCTTGGCGTAAAGCTGGGAAAGAATCTCTTGAGCTTCAGAAAGGGCTGTTCCAGGCAATGGTAGCTAACCATGGCAGCAAGCACTGCCAGGGAGAACTCGAACAACGGATAAAGGCCATTGGCCACATTCACGTTATGGGTGACGGAGTTGACCAGCCGCGGCAGGGAATCTCGATAAAACGAAGGCAGCACAGAGTGCATGATGTACAGGCCGTAGCTGTAGCGGCCAAGGAACCTGAGCCATGAAGCGGTGCAGAAGCGCGTAAACCAGCCAGCGGGGTTCAGCATCAAGGCGACTAGGGACGCGAAGAACAGGGCATTAACGGTGAATCCGAACCTCAACATGGTGGGAGTTGTCCACTGGATACCGCGCAAGCCGAAGAAGAACCCGATCAGAGCCACCGCACCCAGACACGCAACCGGGCCGGCGAGCCTGAGAATCTGTTTGCGATATCCGTGGCGAACCGCCAAAGCGAGGATGCCCCCCATCAGGAGCGCGTCGGCCCGGCAGGCCAGGCTCACATAGATGACCTCGGGCGCGGTGTGGCGGCTTACGAGATAGATTCTGGTAGCAACTGAGGCAAGAGACAATACGACAGCTACTGGAATGAGGGTATGCGTGCGCTTGAACAGGAAGATGAGCAGCGGCCATACAAAGTAGAACTGCTCCTCGACGGCGAGCGACCAGAAATTCTGCAGCGTTCCGTGTGGACCGAAGAAGAAATTGAACCCGGGGTAGTGAGCATCAATGAAGATGCGATTGGTATAGGCAAGAAGGGGAAGCAGTTGATTCCCCCAGACAATGTGAAGGGCTGGCGCGAAGACGATAAACACCAGAACCGAGGCATAGTACAGCGGAAAGATCCGCAGGATGCGTCTCATGTAAAAGTTGCGGAAGTAATGCCGCGAGGCAAGTGTGTCCAGCAGAATTCCGGTGATCAGAAAGCCCGACAGAACGAAGAAGAGATCCACTCCGATCCACATGGAATCGACGAGCCGCTGTAACCATAACTCCCGTAACCAGACATGCGTTCTGACTCCCGCGCTAACGTGGGGCCTGAGGCAGTGATGCCCCATTACCAGCAGGATGGCGATGCCGCGGAGGCCGTCAAGTCCGGAGATGTGGGGTCCGCGAGGCGGAGCAGGTTCTGGAATGGATACGCTAAACGGCTCAGCCATGCCCCGATTATCAATCACCGAATCAAGGCTGTTCAAGTTTCAATTGTCGTGGTGCCGAGATCTAAACCGCCCCAGTCGCCATCTCGCGACAGACGAGGAAAACCGGTGGTTTTATCAACGTCAGGACCTCAGCGAAGGCAACCAGCAGCTTGGGGACGTCGTTGAACATCGGTTGTCCCATTGAGTATCGCTGCGACTGGAACGAGGCCGGGATTCGTGCGCAGCCAGAAGAAATTCAAGGCGCCAGGGATGTCCCTGCGATGGTTCACCGCCAATCACCTCTACATGCGTCTGGTACTATCGCCCCAACATGTCAGAGCTAGACCCCAAATCAGATTCATTCATCGATCCCGATGCGGCTCTGGCTCGCCGCTTCGAGTCGAACCAGCGCCTCCTCGTCGCTTTGGCTCTGCTCGCCGCTCTCTTCTGGACTGCCCTTTATCTCCAATTCAGCGTTGACGACGCCTACATCAGCTTTCGCTACGGCAAGACCCTTGTCGCCAACCACGTCTGGAACTGGAATCCCTGTGGCCTTCATGAAGAGGCCTACACCAGCGCCATTTACACCGCACTCGGCATTGTTCCCGCCCTCATGCACATCTCGCCGGCGCTCTTTTTCAAATTCTTCGGCCTCGTGTGCATCGCTGCCATGCTCTACCGGCTGCGCACCCTGGCCCTCAGCCGATACGCCTTTTTGCTCGGCCTTCTCCTCTTCGCATTTGATCCCTGGGTGTGGCTGCACAGCTGCTCCGGCCTGGAAACTCCGCTCTACATGCTACTCATCCTGGAGTTGGCAATCTGCGTCGATCGCGCCGTCTCGGTCTCCGCGCCCTGGGTCTACGCCGTAGCACTTCTGCTCCCGCTCACCCGCCCTGAAGGCGTCGTCTTCGCCGTGGCCGGGGTCTTCCTCTTCTGGCGGTGCCGAGGCTCATCGCCAAAGCGGCTGGCATGGTTTGCCGCAGCGGTCCTGCTCGGGCTCCTGTACTTCCTCGCGCGTTGGAAGTACTTCGGCCACCTGCTTCCCAATCCCTTCTACGTGAAGGTCAACCACGAATCCCCGCGTGCCATGCTCGGCCATCTGCTGGACAATCTCGACCAATTCAAGGGCTATTTTCTCACCCTAATTCTGGTCATCCTCACCGCCCGCAAGACCGCGACCCGCTGGTTTGCCCTCTGCGCCTTCGCGCTGATCTTGCTGCTCTACTCGCCCCACGACATGCCGATGAACTACGCGGACCGTTACTTCTTCCAGGTCTGCTTCCCGGTTATCGTCTTCTTCTTCATTGCCGAACCGGTCGCGCATTTCGCGCGCATCTCCGGCATCCTCGCTGCCGTCTTCCTGCTGGCCATTTCGCCGTCGAAAATGATCGACCTCATCAAGTACTGGCCGGGCTTAGTTCGCGCTCATGTCGATCTCGGCAAGCGGCTCGCCCCTTTTTCCGGCAACCACACCATGCTCGCTGGAGACGTAGGAGTCATTCCTTACTATTCGAACTGGGTGACCTACGACTTCACCGGCCTGGCAACGAACAGCATCGCCCAGCACGGAATTGCCGCTACCGGGCTCGAAGCCATGCACCCCGATCTCATCATCCTCTACAACGCCAAACCCGGCCCCGGCCTGCTCGAGGATCATTCCTGGTCCGGTCCTGAGCCGGCCGCGAGCAACATCGTGCAGTTCATCCGCGAATCCAGAGAATACGAATACGCCGGCGCATCCCGCGCGAACAACTTCTACCTCGTCGAATTCCTGCGCAAGGACACCCCCCAACGGGATCAGCTCCTCGCTGCAATCCAGGCGAACACGCAGAATTCGGAGAACACCAACTTCTCCTTCAGGAGCCTCTTGCTCCAGCATTACGTCCCGTGGACTGAATAGGAGCGACGATCCCGAGCGCCGAGGCCGGAGCAGTGTCCAAGCTGGTCCTCAGCATTCAGTGGCGATCAATCGGGCCTCGTAACGACAATGTCGTAACTAAAGCAGAGACTGCCGTCGGGCTATCATCAAGAGTTCGTCCCCATCGAGTTTGCCTTCGCGGATGGCTCTTATGTCGCTATTGTCCACTGGACTGCCAAACACCGCGCACCGTACGAAACCGCGCCGACGCGCCTCACCCTTTAGGAATTCTGGCGTCAGCATAAGCGGATGCACCTGGCCCCAATTCAGGTGATAGGCCTCAAAATGCTCTCGCTCCCGCTCTACGGCTCCGTTCGGGCAGTAGCAGAGAAATAGACCGCCGGGGCGCAGGACTTGCTCGGCGTCGTCAAATAAAAGGTTCGGGTTCGGCAGATGTTCAATAACGTGCGCCGAGAAGCAGCAGTCAATCGTCCCGTCCAGGGTGTGTAAATCAGTGACCATCGTGCACTGAAGCTTCTCTTTTGCATATCGAGCGCGCTCGCGACCGATTTCGTAAGAGAACACTTCGAATCCGGCCTGCCGCATCTGCCAGCTTCCATATCCCCAGGAGCAGCCAAAGTCAAGTATCCGCGAACCAGGATTCAGCCCAGCGGCACGGAGCGCCTCTATCCGGTACCCATAGTCCTTCTCTGTTCCGGCAAACCGATTGGCCAGCATGTTTTGTAGTTCGGCGTCGGATGGCAGGTCGGTGGTGAAGCCCTGTTTGTAGACCTCATCGGCGTAAAAGGCCTCTGCTGCGCCTGGATCATCCTTCGGCGTGCGAAACCGAAGGGAGCAGTTCCGGCATTCTCGAAGGGCAGTTACGCCATACTTGCGGCGAACGATGAAACTTTCGGTCCCTCCGCATGCAGGGCAGGCGTTCGCGGTCGGTCCACCACGGAGAGATCGCCTAAATGCCCATAGGAAGTATCGTGTCCGGCTCGCCATTTCTGCCATTCTATCTGACGTTACGTTGCTCTGATATCGAGCAACCGAATATCGAGTGACAGTTGTTCCGCTTCCGCCTAAACATGAATAAGCGACCGCAGAAGAGGTCCACGCGTCAAACAGCAGCACGTTTCTGGTAGCCCAATTCGTCGCTCAGCTATCGGATCGGAAGGCAGGACGGTTGAACTGGGCTGCATTCCGGAGAAACGCTCCACCTTGATGCGGAAGGCATCGGTGCGAAACCCGGTGAGCAAGGTAATCCCGAACGAGTAGGGCGATGGTTGAGAGAAGGACCACGAACGCAATCGGCAGACGGGTTGGGGAACCAGCGGCACGGGATGCGCCAATGGAGGCCCAGAGTAAGGGGGCGCCTACACCGCTGCGGGTGCTGCTTGCCCTCGCACTTCGGAGGCAACTAATGAACCGCCCCTTAAGCGCACCGCGGGTACAATTGCCCGTTCAATCGCCGGGGTATCATCGGATAGATGGACAACATCACCGACCCGAGGAATCCAGTTCCTACCAAAGGTGTGCCTCGGCTGCCTACCCTGAAGGCTCTGACCTCGGTTCGATTCTTCGCGGCGCTGCATGTTGCCATCTACCACCTGGTCAGACCGTTTTCCCTGTGGGGGCCGCTCGCGCCGATCATGAGCGCCGGTTATCACGGCGTAAGCTTCTTTTTCTTTCTTTCGGGCTTCATTCTTACCTACAGCCATGTTGCGGAGTACGAGCTCGGCCGCGGAAGCCCCACCCGGTTCTGGATTGCCCGCGTTGCCCGTATCTACCCCGTCTACCTGCTCAGCATGCTGTTCGCCGGGTATGTTGGATTCGGTCTCTTTCGTCAGCCGATCCACGTGGTGGCCTACATCGCGGACCTGCTGATGATCCAGTCCTGGTCGGTTCGCATCGTGAACTTTTTTCACGTGACCGCCTGGAGCGTTTCAGTTGAAATGTTCTTCTATTTCCTCTTTCCCTTCCTGCTTCTGCGTTTTCGTCCTGCAACGCGCGCAAGGGCCTGTCTCGCCGTGTGCGGCTACTGGCTACTCGCGATGGTTCCCCCTCTGCTGTGCGTTGTGCTCTATCCCAAAAGTGCGTTGGCGGAGATCCTCTTCCAGCCTGTCCAGGTCTTCCGTGTCTACCGCCTGCCGATTCTGGCCCTCCCGGAGTTCCTCGCGGGCGTCACGCTTGGTTGGCTCTACCTTCGCTTTCCTCCCGCTCCAGCACTCGCGAAATACCTCGCCCCGGTCGGGATCATTGCGCTGACAGCGGCCCTGTTTCAGTCGCCGCGTCTCCCAAATGTGATGATCAATAACGGCCTGTTTATTCCGCTTTACTCACTGATCATCCTCGGGCTGTGCGACCGTAACTGGTTGTCCAGGGCTCTCTCCGTTTCATGGCTCGTGCTGCTCGGGGAGGCGAGCTACTCGCTGTATCTCTTCCACTTCTTGTTCAACGACTGGACTGTCGAACGCTTTGGCGCGGGCAGCGGCCTCGCATCGGCAGTGTGGAAGCTCGCCGTCGTGATCCCTATTTCGGTCGCTCTGCACCTGTTCCTAGAGCGTCCTGCACGCCGCTCTATTCTGCAGTGGTGGAGCCGCCGCCAGGCTTCCCTTCGATCGACCCAATGAGATCGCGGTTATCCGAGGCCGAGATCGGCGCGCATCCTGGTCCACCGCTTTTCGCCTGGGTCTCCATGGTGCTCCGCAACCCCCCTCATCCACGCAACGGACGCTGTCTTTCCAGAGAATCTCTTGCGGCATCTCCTGTTACACTGGGCCAAACGTGTGCGCCTCCCTTTCCCAGAACGCGTCCCGATCGACCGCGTCGCCCTCTTCGCCATAGCGCTTTTCGTGGTCCAGTGGCTCGAGGGGACACCCCTCTACTTCCGGTTTGGCTGCGTCGTGTTCATTCTGATCGCCGCCTTCGCCTTCAACACCGCCGGCGGGCTCACCCGGGCCTCGGGCGTATACATTTTCTTCTATTCGACCCTGGTCGTCATCGTTGGCGTCTGCTATAAGGCCTTTCTCGGAGAACCGGCGCAATCCAATCTCCTCGACCCGCGCACCGATATCAAGGTGTACGTCGGCGGCATCACCGCCATGCTCGCCGCTATCATCGTCAGCAGCCGCCTCCGGCGGAAGTCCGGCCTGCTGCAGAACGTGCTGAAGGAATCGCAGATGTATCGCGCCTCCGTCGGCTGCATGCTCTTCGGCCTTCTTGGCGCGTCTGTTTTGTCGGTGCTGGGCACGAGCGAAGGTTCGCTGGAGAGCGCCTTCCTCCAGCTCAACCAACTCATGCCGCTGGGCATCATTATTGGCGTCATGTACGAGATTCGCCGCAGCGGCGGCACCCGCAGCATCAATCTGCCCACCCTGCTGGTCGCTGGCTATTACTTCTTGTTCTACGGATTGATCAATTTCTCTAAACAGGGAATGCTGATGCCCCTCGTTTGCTGGTTCTTCCCCGTATGCGCACTGCGATTTCGCCTCTCCGTCTTGCAGGTGCTTTCGGTTTTCGCGGTTGGCTTCCTCGTCTTCTACTACCTTGTCCCTTATTCGCAATACGGGCGCAGTTTGCTCAGTGAGAATCAGACCGCCAGTCAACGAGTCGAACTTGCCGTCAGGCTCCTCGGACACCCGAGCGAAACCCGGAGCGAATACGAAAACATCGCGGAAACAGGAGGCCTCAACAGCTACTACAACACACCGCAGGGCTTCTGGGAACGTCTGGAGTTCGTCTCCGTCGACGATCGCCTCATTGACGTCGCCGATCACGGCAAATCGTTTGGCCTGCTGCCCATCAAAGCGGAGTTCGTCAACGCAATTCCACACTCCCTGTGGCGGGATAAGCCAAATATTAATTTCGGCAACATGTATGCCCATCAGCTCGGAGCATTGTCCGAAGAGGATACTTCCACCGGAGTCTCCTTCAGCCCCACCGCTGAGGCCTACTTTATGGATCGTTGGGTTGGCGTCCTGGTCATAGCCCCACTCCTTTGGTTCCTGTTATTCGTCGTCTACGACTCCCTCTTCGGAGACCTGCGCGCCACCCCATGGGGCCTCCTGGCCGTCGCGCTGATAAGCCACACAGCACCCGAAAGCGCCCTCACTGGCGTGATCCATTCGCTCACCTTTGGCAGCGAAGTGTTGATCTTCTGCGCCTTGTTCACTACCTGGATCGCGCCCTTCTTCGCGATCCCAGTACTCGGCCCGGACCGCCGAGGAGTTGCGCCTCAGACTTCATTCAGATCCTCGTTTGATCCCCGGATCACACCAGGAACTCCGGGGACTGGGTCGGCCCCGGACTCCCCGGCCTGACCCAGGAATCGTGTGCTATACAGTAGGCATGCCCCCATCGCCGCCCGAGCAGACGCCTGAGCTCACGCGCATCCCAAGCTTGGACGGCCTTCGCGCACTCTCTATATTCCTGGTCGTCTCCCTGCACACGCTCCAGCGCTTTAGCATCAACCACCATGTCGGCTTGGGTTGGTACGCACTATTCAACGGCGGGCTTGGTGTCTCCATTTTCTTCGTGATCAGCGGCTTTCTCATCACCAGCCTGCTGCTCCAGGAAGAGCGCAAACGCGGCTCAATCAGCTTGCGCGGCTTTTATTTGCGGCGCGCATTCCGCATTCTTCCGCCCCTCTACTTTTACATTGGCATTGTCGTACTGCTTGGCGCCGTCGGGCGTCTCGATCTTAACCGCAGCGATATCGTCAGTTCCATGTTTTTCTTTCACAACTTCGCGCAAAACTCGACCATGTGGTCGGTGGAACACCTGTGGTCGATCAGCGTTGAGGAGCAGTTCTATCTGGTGTGGCCGCTGATCCTCTTCGCATGCATGAGGCGGCCCGGCATAGCAGGCCGCTTCCGTGCGGCGGCGTTTCCGGCGGTCATCCTGGCGATATCACCCATTGCAAGGACCTTTTTCGGCCATCAGAAGAACCCCTTGATGCACATCATCGGCGTCAAATACCTGAATTACGACTTCCTGATGTTCGGGTGTCTTGTAGCGCTGCTGCAGCATACCCCGAGGTTCGAATCCATATATCGGAAAGCAACGCGTGTCTGGTGGCTCCCACCCGCAGTTATGGCCATATGCAGCGTGCTTTGGGCGCGCTATGAGAATTACTTCACCCTCACTATCGGGTACACGCTGGCAGGGGCGTCCATTGCAGTCTTCCTTCTTTGGTGCACGCGAAACCCGTCCTCGGTAATAGGGCGGGTCTTGAACTGGGCTCCGATCGTAAAGATCGGGGTGCTGTCCTACAGCATCTATATCTGGCAGACGCTCTTCCTGCACGTGCAGGATTCCAAGGTCTTCGCACCGCTTTCCTTCATCGGCAGGTTTCCGGCCAACTGGCTCGGATTCTTCGCACTCGCCTGCTTGTCCTATTACCTGATCGAACAGCCGTCACTTCAGCTGCGAAGGCGTCTAATCAGCTCCCTCCATGTCTACGCCGCGAAGCGCCAGTCCGGTAAGGGCCGCCCGAGCCTGAGATAGACTATGGGCTCATGCCCCGCACTCGCCCGATTTCGTTATGACCCAGGCGCTCTTCGACAGATACTATCCCCGCGACCGCTTCGAAGGCGGCACGGCGCCATTCTTCCGACTCTGCCGTGAGAGGATTCCGCGCGGGACCCAGATTCTCGAAATCGGTGCCGGCCCATCCAACGAGTCCTCGGAAATGCTCAGCGGAATCGGCACCGTGACCGGGCTGGATATCGACCCTGACGTGAGAAACAACCGCTGGCTCTCGAGCTCACTCGTCTACAACGGCGGTCGAATGCCGTTTGCCGACGAATCGTTTGACGCCTGCAGTTCGAACTATGTGCTCGAGCACGTCGAGAACCCGGCGGAGCACTTCACGGAAGTGGCGCGAGTCCTCCGTCCCGGGGGCGTCTACTGTTTCCGTACGCCAAACCTGTTTCACTATGTCTCGATGGGCGCGCACCTGATGCCTCATTCCATGCACCTGCTCCTGGCCAATAGGCTGCGTGCCCTCGGCCAGGATGCGCACGATCCCTACCCCACGTGGTTTCGCTCAAACACCCCGGGAAGACTAAGCAAGCTCTGCCGCGCGGCGCAACTCGAGCCGCCGTCGATCTCGATGATTGAGCCGGAGCCATCCTACGGAAGGGCGCACGCCCTGCTTTTCTACCCCATGATGGCGTACGAGCGCATAGTAAACCTATCCAACGCCCTCGCCCGATTCCGGGTAACCATGCTGGTGGCGACCTGCAAGCCTCGGCACTAGCGGCTCATCTGGCATGGGCTCTTCAGGTGCAACATCTTCAGTGTTTGAAGCGCCACCCCACGGAAAGCGTTGCGCATCGTGCGCTTCAGTTCAGTGCGGTGAGTGATTGCGGTCTGCCGCTTGCGAAACCGCTTCTCCGCCGGTGGTTCGTGGCGAGCGATCGCCCATCCGCGTGGTGCCAGCTTGATGATATCCATCCGATGCCTGAGAGTGAATCGTTCCGGTAACTGCTCGGAACCGTACAGGTACTGCAATCGGCCAATCCCATCCAGGTGCAAGGCGTTGTCCAATAGCTCATGGGAATCGATCACGCTCTGCGCCTGGATGCCCCACATCCCGCCTCTGAAATGTGAGATTGCGCCCCGTCAGCCTGCCGAAGTCTCAGGCCGCTTACGCACCTTCACCTTCAACGCCCGAACCCCGGCGCAAACTCCCCACGGCTCAAGGTCGCGC
>CAZAXI010000058.1:20492-24100 GCA_964489045.1 uncultured Granulicella sp.
CTAGTAGAGGAAAGGTCGGATCGTCGTCATCATGCGTCCCGCCGCCCCCGAAGGCGTTCTGCGACAGAATCACATGCGAGCCGAAGCGCATTGGCGCCGGGTTGCAAATCTCCGCGCCATCCCCGGCCGTTACCTGGTCCGCGCACACTAGGTTCCACGGTGCCCGCACCTTCGAAGGCGGATGGGAGTGGCAGCATGGACCCATCGTCGCGCCGAAGCACCGCAGCAGGAACGCGCGCCATGCAGGTATTGTCCTCCATCAGCCCCGCTCCATCCGCGGCAATCTCCGCCGCGATGTTCACCGTGTCAGAGAGCAGCACTAGCTTGCGCACGCCAGCGCCTCAACCACCGCGATGCCTGAGTTTTCCTGGTGCGACGGCAGTGCAAACGCCCTCCTGCTTGTAGTCCCCCGGCCCATAGCTCCGCAGCACGCGGACCACCTCAGCGGGACCGCCTGTGGCCGGGTCAGCGTCGGAACGATGTGCAGAATACGCATGGTGTTTTGAAGAATTCCTGACCGCTCTACGCCTCAAACCTCGGTACAACCGAGGTCGGCGCCTGCGTTCGACAAAGTGGTTTGGTGACCGATGCGGCTGCTATATTGGGGATTGTTGCAACGGCAGGGACCATTTTCATGCCCGCTCGCCCGTGGTGATTGGCGAGGCCACCCCTTGGGGGTCGAAGGTTCATTAGACGGCTCGGCCCCCGCGGAGAGCCAATCTGCCGCGTAGAGGTTTTTCCCGGTCGATTTTTCTTGCTTCTCCCGTAAATCTTTCCCTTAGCAAGGGAGCATCGCCATTAACGGAATGTATCGCGGATATTATGAGAATTGGTGCCAAGCGATTCTGCAGGGTATTCTCCTACAATGCCGAAGACTGATCAGGAGCATCATCTACTCGCGCTGGATGGGGTGCGCGGTCTGGCTATCCTGTCGGTGCTCTGTTACCACTACCTTGTGGTGGGCAGTCTGCAGCCATCCGGCGTCGGCAAGTACTTATTGCCTGCGGCAAAGATGGGTTGGGCGGGTGTTGATCTATTCTTCGTGCTCTCCGGCTTCCTGATCACGGGCATCCTGCTGAACGCGCGCACCGCGACTAACTATTACAAGGCCTTCTACGGGCGGCGCGTGCTGCGCATCTTCCCGGTCTATTATCTGGCGGTGGCGCTGGTGTTCTGGGTGGTGGTCCCGCTGCAGCATCATGGGGGGTTCTTCGCACTCCACCCGGCGGGGAACTTCGGACCCCGTGAACAGCTCTGGTACTGGGTGAATCTATCGAACCTGCGCACGGCCTTCTACCCTCTACTGATCCCCATGCTGAGCCCTTTCTGGAGCCTCTCCATCGAGGAGCAGTTCTATCTAGTTTGGCCGGCGGTGGTACGCAACCTGCGCCTCCGGTCGCTTATGGTCTTATGCCTTGCCGGGATGGTGTTTTCGGCGGTGCTGCGGAACCTGCCCTGGATCCAGCACTGGAACAGTGTTTATGACAATCTGATCTACCGGATGACACCGCTGCATATGGACGGACTTCTGTTCGGCGGAGTGATCGCGATTCTGCTGCCCAGCTACGGCCACAGCCGGACCGCACGCAACCTGTTCGCCGCTCTCTTCTGGGGGTCCTTCGCCGGGCTGGTGGTTCTGGCGCGCGACCCGGATGGCCCGGTCATGCCCCGCGTGGGACTCTCCTTGCTGGCGCTCTTCGCGGGATCGCTGATCTGGCTTTGTGCCGCCCCAACGGGAAGCAAGACAGCGCGCTTTATCTTCTCGCGGAAGCCTCTGGTGCACCTGGGGAAGTTGAGCTACTTCATCTATGTTTTTCATGTCCCCATGTTCATCTACATCCCCATCCTGGGGCGGCACTTCGTGCGCGGATACATTGCAACGGGCCACCACCCCTACATGCTCCATATTCTGTTCGCGTCCCTCTCGTTCGTGGTTACCTACGCCTGCGCGGCGCTCTCCTCCAGATTCTTTGAGGGGCCAATTCTGCGCCAAAAACGCCACTTCAAGTTCCGTTTTGCCGCGCAAGCAGGCGATTCGGCCCACGCGGAACAAAGGGCCGCAGCCATGGCCCAATCCTGAACAGCCTAGCCGGAAACCGCCAGCCCCGCGCAGTGATCTCCGGTATAAGTAGAAGGAAAGTGCCAACCTGTCAGTTGGTGTGGGGGTGAAACCATGGCTGCAAGGTCCGGCAGCGAACAGCCGGGAGCGTTGATAGCTGCCGGCAGCGTCCGCGTATTGCTGATCGTGGCCCTGCTGGCCTCGTTCGTGTATATGGTCGTGAAAAGCATTCACTGGCCGCTGCTTGCCGACGCGCCGGCCATGCGCTACCTGAACTTCATGATCGATCACGGCTTCGCTCCCTACCGTGACCTTCCCGACCTCAACCTGCCCGGCTCCTATTTCTCCGACCGGCTCGCGGTGTTTCTGTTCGGCCCAAGCGACCTGGGATGGCGCATGTACGATATCTTCCTCATGGCGTCGGCGACCCTGGGGATGATCGCCATCGCCTTGCCAACCGACTGGCTCGCAGGCCTATTCGCCGGCGTTCTGTTCGCGCTGCTCCACGCCGCGGACGGGCCGACCATAGCCGGAGAGCGTGACCAGGTCATCGCGGTCCTGATGATCGTCGGTTATGCCTTCCTGTTTTACTCCGTGCGCCGAGGCAGGCCCGGCTGGATGGCCTTCCTCGGATTCTGCCTGGGCATGGCGGCAACGGTGAAGCCGACCACCGCCCCGCTGGGCTTTCTTCTGCTCGCGATGGTGGCAGTAGTGCTGCAGCGCAGGCGCGTGCGATGGATGCCGTACATGCTGTACGGACTGCTCGGCGCAGCCGCGGCAGCCGCGATCTTCTTCGGGTTCCTGCTCCGCCACCATGTGTTGGCGGACTTTATCGCAACCATTCGAAGCCTTGGCGGCTACTACGCTGGGCTCGACAGGGCAGCGAGGATCACCTTGCTGCGCGAGATTGTGCCCCGCCCCATGCGGCTGCTGTTCCCCATCGGAATAGCACTGGCTGTAATGAACCGAAAAAACTGGAATTGGGAGCGCTGGGCCGTGATACTAGGCGTTGCCGTCGGGGTCTGTTCCTACTACCTGCAGGGCAAGGGGTTCACCCATCATCGCTATGAGCTGATGGCGTTTAGCCTGCTGTGGTTCGCCATCGAGTTCGCGATTGCCGCCCGGAAAACAGGCGCGGCACGCATTCTGGCGCTGGCTGGCGTGGCTGTGGGGATAGTGTGGGTCTTACCGAAGTGCCTGGTCCAGGTGAAGAATGCCACCTACTCCAAGTTGTTCAGCTTCACCACCGATGCCGAGGCCGATCTGCGCAATATCGGCGTCGACCGGCTTCAGGGCAGGGTGCAATGCCTGGACATGACGGACGGATGCCTGAATGCGCTCTATCGCCTGGGGCTGGTGCAGAACAGTGGGTCGCTCGGAGACACGCTGTACTTCTCGTCGAACAACGCTTCGCCGGCCGTCCAACACTACCGTCAGATCTTCTGGGACCGCCTGCAGACCAATCCGCCGGACGTGTTCCTGATGAGCAACGAGCTCTTCCTCGATCCGCCCACCTTCGACAAGGTCAAGCGCTGGCCGCTCTTCGCGC
>CAZAXI010000059.1:0-24024 GCA_964489045.1 uncultured Granulicella sp.
CGAAGACGATCAGCAGCAGCGCGGTGAAGCCCACCAGCGCATAGATGCCGTGCGAGTACATCAGCCTGCGGCCGCGGATCAGAAAGACGTGCGGCAGGTAGTCGTGCATCGCGATCGCGCGTGTCAGCCGCGGGAAATCCGCGAAGGAAGTATTCGCTGACAGTGTGACCACTACGATGATCGATCCGATGGTCACATAGTAGATCGCCGTCCGGCCCAGGACCGCCGCGGTTAACTGCGAGAGGATGCTTTGGTAACCGGCGGCGCCGGGGTCGGTGGCGCCGATTGCATATGCGCGGCACAGTAGCGCGATGCCGGCGAGGAAGATCATCAGCAGCAGGATGATGATCGTCAGAGTTCGCTTGGCGTTTTTCTGCGTTGGGTCGCGGAAGGCCATCACGCCGTTGGAAACAGCCTCGACGCCGGTCATCGCAGTGCATCCGCTGGCAAACACCTTCGCCAGCACCCACAGTGAGAGCATCGACCCGCTGATCGGCAGACGCGGCGGCGCGATGACGGCCAGCGGGTGGCCGTGTGCAGCAATAGTGCGAACGGCGCCGACAATAATCACCAGCAGCAACGTGCCGACGAACAGGTAGGTGGGAACAAGGAAGGCCGCGCCCGCGTCTTTCACGCCGCGCATGTTGATCAGCGTGAGCACAACCAGAATGGCGAGGCAGAGTGCGAGGGTGTGCGGCAGTAGTTGCGGAAAAGCCGACACCAGCGTGCCGACGCCGGTAGAGATGCCCACCGCCGCGTTCAGAATGTAGTCGATCATCAGCGCCGCCGCAGCCAGCAGGCCCGCATTCGGACCCAGGTTCTCGCTGGCGACGGTATAGCTGCCGCCGCCGTGCGGATACGCCTCGATGGTCTGGCAGTACGAAAAGTAAACAATCGCCAGCAGCCCGATGATGGCGAAGCTAATGGGGACGATGTGCGCGATGCCAGCCACGCCCAGCGGGATCAGCAGCGTCAGCGCGGCCTCAGGGCCGTATGCCGCCGAGCTAAGCGCATCCAGTCCGAAGACCGGTATGCCGGCAATTGGACCAATGTGCTCGGCGCGCTCTTCGGAGGTCGCCAGCGGCTTTCCCATCAGCAGGTTAAGCCCAAACATGCGGAATCCTTTCCAAGCGTTGCAATGTGCGGTTCAAACGGGACGGGGTCGCGGTTATGTAGGCTTTTGAGGACTATACCGGGATCGAACATAAAGATTCCATAAGTAGACTGCCTTTGTCTCGTCATTCAGCTTGCCGTCACTGCGGCCCGGGTCGCCGGTGGTAGACTCGGTTCCGCTGAGCGGCCGAGGAATCGTTGCGATGAGCTCGAATGGAAGATACAGGCGCCTCTTCGCGGTTATGGGAACGGCGGTCTTTCTTGTACTGGCTCCCGGAACGTTCGACGTGCTGGTCCCCTGGTGGATTTCGCGCTGGCGCGTCCATGCACCGTTTCCGGGCTTCCCTGCCCTGCGGGTCCTCGGCGTGCTGCTCGTTGCCGCCGGCATTCCGGTGGTGCTCGAATCCTTCGCTCGCTTCGCGCTTCAGGGCGTCGGCACGCCTGCACCGGTCTTCCCAACCCGGCATCTTGTGGTCAAAGGCTTCTATCGCTACGTGCGCAATCCCATGTATGTCGCCGTGATTTCGATCGTACTGGGACAGGCGCTTTTCTTCGGCAACGTCTATCTGCTCGCATACGGGCTCTTCGCGTGGCTGGCCACCCACTTATTCGTCCTCTTCTACGAGGAGCCCACGCTGCGTAAGTCCTTCGCAGCCGAATACGAAACCTATCGCGCCCGTGTGCCGCGCTGGATTCCGCGCCTCACGCCGTGGTGCGGGGATCAGAAGTGAGTTTTTGCGCCCGACGGACGATACCGGAGTAGCCTTGAGCCATGCCAACCGTACTCTGGATTGGGCCGTACCGGTTCTTTTCTATAGCCGCGAGAATCAAGAACCGCCCCATATCCACGTCGAGCGCGACGAGAACGTGGCAAAATGGGCGGAAGCGGGTCAGGTTGATCCGTCTCGTTAAGGGCACGGATTTATCCGTGCCGTAACCGCCTCAACATCAAGCGGGCTTTAGCCCCTGAGGTCACTGATTCAGCAGCGCGACAAGTTTCTGGAGGTATGGCATGGCTACTTCGCCGATTGAACTGGATGCGACAGCGGTGACTGTAACGACGGATGACTCATCGTTACGGGTGGTGCTTGCCGATGGGCGCGAGTTGGCTGTGCCACTTGAGTGGTTTCCACGCTTGCGCGATGCCACGCCGGAGCAGCGCTCGAACTGGCGCTTGATCGGGCGCGGCCAGGGCATTCACTGGGCCGACGTCGATGAGGATATTTCCGTGGCCGGCCTGTTGCGGGTGAGTTAGACCGAACTCCAGCGTGCGCGTCGAGCCTAAGGTCTCGGCCGCAGTTGCCCCAGAAACGCCTCTGCCGTCGCCGACGTATTCAGCACATCCCCAGCCGTCATCCACGCCCGCCGAAGCTGCGTAATCCCATACCGCATCTGGTCCAACTCCTCCGTCGCGTGTGCGTCGGTGTCCACCACGATCTTGCACCCGATCTCCTTCGCCCGCCGCAGATGCAGGTCGCTCAGATCGGCGCGCGCTGGGCTCGCATTGTGCTCCACCGCAACCCCCAGCGCAGCCGCCCGCTGCAGCACCTGCTCGATGTCGATCGCGTACCCTTCGCGGCTCAGCACCTTGCGCCCGGTCGGATGCCCCAGAATGCGCACATGCGGATTCTCCAGCGCCCGCAGAACGCGTGCCGTCATCTCCTCCGCCGTCTGGTTGAAGTGCGAATGCACGCTCGCAACCACTACATCCATCTCCGCCAGCGTCGCATCCTCAAGATCAAGCGATCCGTCGGCCAGAATATCCACCTCGATCCCAGCCAGCACGCGAATCTTCCCCTTCATCTCTTTGTCGACCTCGCGGATGCGCTTCACATGCGCCAGTGCACGCGCATCGTCCAGCCCATTCGTCATCGCCAGATTCTTCGAGTGGTCCGTGATCGCAATGTATTTGAGCCCGCGCGTGAGCGCCGCCTCCGCCATCTGCCGAATCGTGTCGCGTCCGTCGGTGGCGTCGGTGTGCATGTGCAGATCGCCGCGAATGTCCGCCAGCGTGATCAGCTTCGGGAGCGTATGATTCGCCGCCGCCTCAATCTCGCCGCCATTCTCGCGCAGCTCAGGCGCAATGTAGTCCAGCTCCAGCGCGTGATAGATCTCCTCCTCGCTCGCCGCCGCAACAATCGTGTTGTCTTCCAGCCGCAGCAGCGCATACTCGCTCAGCGTCAACCCGCGCTTGATGGCCCGCTGGCGCAGCGCGACATTATGCATCTTCGATCCGGTAAAGTACTGCAATGCTGCGCCGTAACTGGCCCGCGGCAGCAACCGCACATCTACCTGGAAATTATTGCCCACCGTAAAGCTGACCTTGTTCTGTCCACGCGCCATCAGCTTCTCGATCACCGGCAACGCGGCTACATGTTCCACCGCCGCCGCTACCACCTCCGGCTCGCACGCAGGCCCGGTCACCAGCAGATCGAGGTCGCCCACCGTCTCGCGGCCCCGCCGCAGCGAACCCGCCGGAGTAATCTCGTCGATCCCCGGAAACGCCCGGATCAGCGCCGAGATCCGCTCCGCCTCCTCGCGCGCGCGGTCGATGCGGAACCGGCCCGAATTGCGCCGGTAGTCTTCGATCCCCTTCAGCAGCTTGGCTGTGAACTTGTCGCCCATGCGCGGCAGCCCGGCCAGCTTGCCCTCGCGCGCCACTGCTTCCAGCGCATCGATGTCGCACACGCCCAGCGCCGACCACACCAGCGCCACCGTCTTCGGCCCCATGCCTGGCAGCCGCAGCAATTCCAGCATGCTCGCCTTGTACTTTGCCAGCAGCTCGGCGCGGACCGGCATGGTGCCGGTGGCCACCAGTTCACAAATGTTCGCCGCCATCCCCTTGCCGATGCCGGGGATGGCAAGCAGTTGTTTGGGCTCAGCAACCAGCGCGGCAAGCTGGGTCGTCTGCTGCTCCACTGCCTCCGCCGCCCGGCGATAGGAGCGGATCCGGAAAGGGTCCGCCGCATCAATCTCAAGCAGCGCCGCGGTCTCATCGAGCAGCCGGGCGATCTGAATATTGTCCATAGGCGCGAGTCATCCGGGGCCATGGAGACCCCAGACCATAATGCTACGCCCGCCCCGCTGGCGCGAGGACCCTGCGCAGCACCCCACTAACGCGCTAGGCGGCAGCCGTCTGCGAGGAAGCCGCGTCCTTGACTCGAACCACCTGATCCGCCTGCGGTCCCTTGGCGCCCTGGATGATGTCGAACTCGACCTCGTCGCCTTCCTTCAGACTCTTGTAGCCGTCGATCTGAATCGAGCTGTAGTGCACGAAGACGTCTGCCCCGCCCTCACGTCCGAGAAAGCCGTAGCCTTTCGCGTTATTGAACCACTTCACCGTACCCTTGTATTGCGCCAATTGAGTGCTCTCCTTACGTTGGTTGGCTCACCCGGCTACACGCCGAATATGGGATATACGACGCAAAATCTCGCCAAGATGTTTTCCCGGACCGTTACATCTGCATAAAAAAGTAGATGCGGCAACCCGCTTTTGGTCGCCACCCAAGCCCCACTGCTGCCCGGCATACTGTCAGAATACGCGGCTGCTGCGGTAAAAGCTTCAGCCTCCCTGGGCGACCGGCCGGTTTTGCCCCCGGCAGCAGCATCCCGGCGAGATTCTCCGCCGCTTCTGCATGTATTCTCACTTGAGACCCATGAAACGAATCCTGACCGCCATCCTGCTGATCCTCATCGTCGTTGCTCTCATCTTCATGGGGCAGCTTTGGATGCTGACGCTGGCCGCATGCATCGTCGCCGAACTCGCCGCCTACGAATACTTCCACCTGGCCAACGCCAGCGGCGCCCGTGTCCCCGGCTGGTGGATGGCAGTCTCCACCGCGCTGCTGTTCTACGTCACCTTCTACCGTCCAGTCGATGCACAACTCCCCACGCTCAGTGTCCTGGCCCTCGTCCTGTTGGCCTGGACGGGCTTCCGCGGGCCGCTCGACCGCGTGCTTCCCGACGCCGCGCTCGGCCTCTTTGGCCTGATGTATGTTGCCTATCCGCTAACCCTCCTGCCGATGATCTGGTACCGCGACGACGGCAAACCACTGATTCTCTTCCTGATGGTCTGCGTCTGGGCAGGAGACATCGCCGCGTACTACGTCGGCCGCCGCTTCGGCCGCCACAAGCTCTCGAAACTGAGCCCCAACAAGACCTGGGAGGGCTCCATCGCCTCGGTCGCCGGAAGCGTGCTCGCCGGCCTGGGTGTGGTCTACGCCGGCGTCCTGCTCTCCAATCGCGGCAACACCGTGCTCCACATCCTGGAACCGGTCTGGCAGTCCGTCCTGCTCGCCGTCATCATCAACCTCGCCGCCCAACTCGGCGATCTGCTGGAGTCCGCCATCAAGCGCGGCGCCGGCGTCAAGGACTCCGGCACGATGCTGCCCGGCCACGGCGGCGTCCTCGACCGTATCGACGCCTTCCTCATCGCCACCCCCGCTCTATGGTGCATCCTCCTGCTCAAAGACGCCTTCAGCCTCGGCAGGTTCTAAGCATGGATCTAAACTGTTGAACTGGAAGCAAGAGGTGTCCTGTGACGTTTTCCGAATTGCTTGTGAACTTCGGCCCCATTGTGCTCCTCATCGCCATGTTGGTGGTGTTCATGATTCTCATGGCCCGACGTACAGGTCGGTTCACGCAGCAGAGAGCACAAGAGGCCCGCGAGATGCGGCAAGCGATGGAGACACTCGTGGTCCCCGAACTCCGGGCAATCCGCGGGTCGATCGATGCGGCAACCGCCGAATTGAAACTCTCGCGTGAGCAGTCGCAAAGGCACGGCTAGCCAAGGTCGCGCTGAAGGCGCGCGCTATCTTAGCCTGGGGCAACGCCCCAGGGTTACACGGCGGGAGGATCCTGCGGGCTGAAGGCCCGCGCTAAAACCACGAGAACGCCACATCTGTTTAGATTTAGATGTCCCTACTATTTTGTGATGAAAGTTGCATTCGCCATGAGGTCATGCGAAAGCGTACCACCGTGCAAACCGCCGAACACGCATCTTATTTGCGCAGTATCTGCGAAAATAGCTGAGTGAAAAAGCTCGCCATCCTCGGCTCCACCGGCTCCATCGGCCAAAGCACCCTCTCCATCTGCGAATCCTTCCCCGACCGCTACCAGGTCGTCTCCCTCGCCGCGGGTCGCAACCTCGACGTCGCCTTCGCCCAGTGCCTGCGCTGGCAGCCCAAAATCGTCTCACTCGCCACCGAAGAGCTAGCCGCCCAGCTCGCAACCCGCCTCCGCGAGGCCGGCCTCAGCCAAATCGAGGTCGGCTGGGGTACTGCAGGCTCCATCGCTGTTGCAACTCATGCGCAAGCCAACTTCGTCGTCTCGGCGATCGTCGGCGTCGCCGGACTCGAAGCCACCTACGCCGCCGTCTGCGCCGGCAAGACCATCGGCCTCGCCAACAAGGAATGCCTCGTCGCCGCCGGTGATCTAATCCTCAAGGCCGCTCGCCAGCACAACGTCGCCCTGCTCCCCATCGACTCCGAGCACAACGCAGTCCACCAGTGCATGCGCGGCGGCAAGGCAAATGAAGTCAAACAGATATGGCTCACCGCGTCGGGCGGCCCATTCCGCTCCACCCCGCTCGCCGAGTTCGACCACATCACCCCCGAGCAGGCGCTCAAGCACCCCACCTGGGTCATGGGCCAGCGCATCACCATCGACTCCGCAACCATGATGAACAAGGGCTTCGAGATTATCGAGGCCTGCCGCCTCTTCAACTTGCCCGCGGCCAAAGTCCGCGTCACCATCCATCCCCAGTCCACCGTACATTCACTGGTGGAATTCATCGACGGCTCCATCCTCGCGCAGATCTCGGTCACCGACATGCGCCTGCCCATCCTCTACGCCCTTGCTTACCCCGACCGCGTCGACGCCCACGCCGCCAATCCCCCACTCACCTTCGACCTCGCCGCGTTGAGCGAATTGGACTTCGCCCCACCCGACCTCACCCGTTTTCCCTGCCTGCGCCTCGCCTACGAAGCCGCCGCGTCCGGCCCCGCCGCCTGCATCGCCCTCAACGCCGCCGACGAGATCGCTGTTGCCGCCTTCCTCCATGGTGGCATTCCTTTCCTCGGCATCCCGCGTACAATCGAGAAAGTGCTTGCCGAAACCCCGGCCAACGTTCCAGCGTCTATCCAGGACGTGCTCGCGGCGGACGAGGCGGCAAGAGCATGTGCACGTAGGGTGATCGCAGAAACCTCCCTGCTGCATCCGGCCTGATCGAATCACCCGAAAGGTAAGGAACTTGTCGCCCATCGCTATCGTTCAGTTGCTCCTTGTTCTCGGCCTCATGGTTCTGGTGCACGAGTTCGGCCACTTCACCGTGGCCAAATGGTGCGGCGTCCGCGTGGAAGCCTTTGCCATCGGCTTTGGCAAGCGCCTCACCGGCTTCGTCCGCAACGGCACCGACTACCGCATCAACGCGCTGCCGCTCGGCGGATACGTCAAGATGGCCGGCGAGATTCCCGGCGAAGAGGCCAGCGACGATCCCGGCGACCTGAACAACCACCCGCGCTGGCAGCGCATGCTGATCGCGCTCGCCGGCCCCATCGCCAACTTCATCCTCGCCTTCGGCCTTATGACGGGCGCTTACATGTTTCACCACGAGGTGGGCGAATACATCTCTGGCCCGGCCGTAACCGACTACATCTCGCCCTCAACCATCGTGGCCAAAACCGGCATTCACCCCGGCGATACCATCGTCCATTTCGACAATACCGAGAACCCCACCTGGGAAGATATCCTCGACCACGCGTCGCTCAACACCAACCAGACCATCCCCTTCTCCTACGTCCACGACGGACAGCGCACCGATACCACGCTCTTCCTCGCGTTCAAGGGCAGCTCCGACAAGTTCTCGCTGGACGCGGCGCTGGCCATGGGCCTGGTCCCCAAAATGCAGGACACGCCCATCAAAGTTCAGACGCCCACCGCGGGAGGCCCGTCCGACCGTGCCGGCCTCAAGCCTGGCGACCAGATTGTCAGCGTCGATGGACTCACCATTCGCTCCATCGAGGCGTTGCTCGCCTACCTGCAGGACCAGAAGGGCAAGCCCGCCGTGCTCAGCATTCTGCGCAACGGCCAGAGCATCACCCTGGTCGTCACGCCCGAGATGAGCGATTCGGGAGACGGCACCCAGGCCTACCACCTCGGCTTCCGGGCGTTCCCTCCGCCTTCCAAGGTCGAACAACTCCCATTGTCCAAAGCCGTCTCAGCTTCGCTCGACTTCAACAAGAAGAACTCGCTGCTCGTCGTGGATGTGCTCAAGGGCATGTTCGAGCGGCACATCTCGGTCAAGAGCCTCTCCGGCCCCATCGGCATCGGCGAGGTCGTCCACGAAGCCGCCGAGGCCGGATGGATGCCCCTGGTCGGCACCATGGCCATGATCTCCATCAACCTGGGTATGTTCAACCTGCTGCCCTTCCCCATCCTCGATGGTGGAATGATCTTCCTGCTGCTGATCGAGAGCGCCTTCCGCCGCGACCTTCCCATGCCGATTAAAGAGCGCATCTACCAGGTGGCGTTCGTCTGCATCGTCCTATTCGCCGCCATGGTCATCTTCAACGACATCACCAAATTGCCCTTCTTCGCCCATCTGAAGACGTAGCCCATACGACAGCGGTAGGATATGGATGAGGTGTCTATGGATTGGTCAGGGTGCGAAATCGTGGAGACGGTCGCCGGCAAGGTCTCCGGGAGACCTATCCTAAAGGGAACTCGCGTTCCCGCCGATGCGGTGGTTGAGAACTTTGAAAGCGGCGAGTCGGTCGAGGAAATTGCCTCTGCGTTGTTGCTACCTATTTTGAGCTAGTAACTAACAATATTTCAACTACTTGCCCTATTTCCCACAGCCAAATCCTTGACACCCCCGGTTATACTTGAATTAGGAAGAGTTTATCGGGAGCCCGGCAGTGCGCCGGGCCTCATCACTTAACCCGGCAGGCCTTACGCGATGTATATACTTCTGGGTATATACCGAGTATATACAGAACGCTAACCCCAGCCGTAACTAGACTTTGACAGAAAAAGTACCCTTTGCCGGAGGCAGGAGCCATGGAGAAGCTTATTCTTGGAGTTCGGCAGTCCGCCGGGCTTCATCCGTCAACCGCGGGCCTGCCAGACTGTTATCGATTAAGATAATCCCCCTGGCTAAATCCCGCCGCATCTAGATTTTGCCAAAACAATACCGGGGGGAGGGGGGGTCAGTCCCGAGCTCTTAGCTCCGCCGCAACCTCCGCGGCCGCTTTGCGCGCCTCGTCTTCCCTGTCCGGCGGAAAGCTGACCGCACCCACCCGCGCGTGCCCGCCGCCGCCGTAGCGTTCGCAGATTGCCGCCAGGTTGGCCAGCTCCGCCACCGGCACCTTGGTCCACGGATTCGTCCCCACCGCGACCTTGGTGCGAAAACTCGACCGGCTCAGCCCCACGTTATAAGTCGCCGCCGGGTGCAGGTAGTACGGGATGAACTTGTTGTAGCCCTCGGTCAGCTTGTCCGTGATGTCGAACGTCACCACGCCGCGCTCCAGCTTGGTGCGTTCGCGCAGCAGTTCGATGCCGGCAATATGCCGCTCCAGCAGCGGCCCCAACTCCGCCTGGATGAACGGCTGGTCCAGCACCTCCTGCAAACTCATCTCGGTCAGCAGCGGAATCACCCGCGGCACAAAGCCTTCGCCGGAGCTCTCGATCGCCATGGTCAGCTTCATCGCGGGCGCGGCCATTCCGACCGCAGCCTCCGCGCTCTCGTAGCGCGCGCCGTCGACGATGTCCGCCCAGCGGATCAGCTCAGCCAGCGGCGCGGTGTCGAAGCCGAACCTGTCCCGCGCCACATCCGCGATCAGGCTGGTGCAGGAGACATATCCGGGGTCGTAAAACTTGCCGCCATACACCTCCGGCCCGGGCGAGTCGGCTAGCTTTTGCCAGGCCAGAAAATCCTGCTGGTCCGCGGGCGTCAGGAACGCGCTCTGATGATGATCGAACCACCAGGTCACCTTGGGCGAGGCCGAGTACTTGAAGTCCACGATCGCATTCTCGCCCTCGATAAACGCCGCTTCGTCGAACAGCGCCCCCGCGCGATGCATCAGCCCGTAGTAGGAGAACTCCTGCGCCGTCCCGATGCATTCCCGGTGAAACCGCGTAAACACCGACGCCGAGCACGCGCCGTCGAAGCAATGATCATGATAAAACACCCGGCAATTCAAGCAGCAAACCTCCGTTCCAGCATTCGTCTTCGCAGCCGGTAGCGCACTCACGCACAAAGCCCGGCGACTCGCGTACGAAACTCTAAGCATTGATGCCCTGCGCCCGCATGTCAAGCCGTCTGGCCAGCAGAGGTCGAACAACCTCGCGGCCAGCAGCGTATAGACTTGCAAGTCAGAGAGGTCGCGCTTGCCCGAGCCGCTCCAGCCGCAAACCTACGAGCCGCAACCACCGCAGCCAACAGACATCGCCGCGCCGGTCCCGCCTGCGCCGCCACACTTCACCGTCCGCGACATCTTTGTTGGTGCAGACGGCATCCGCGCCGGCTGGAGTCTGCTGCTCTTTGCCGTCCTCTTTTTTGTGCTGCTCGTCGTCTCCGGCTTCCTGCTCGGCCGGGTCCATGACCGCCGCAGTGGCGCCCGCAGCACGTCTCAGTCCCAGCCGCAGCCGGCGCCACCGCCCAGCGCGCCCATGTCGGCGCGGGTGGTCTACGCAGATGAAGGCGTCCCTTTGCTTTGCGTCGCCCTCGCCACCTGGCTGATGGCGAAGATCGAGCGCCGCCCGGTCCTGGCGTACGGCTTCCTCCCTGCGCGCGCGCTGCGCAACTTCGCCACCGGGCTCGCCTGGGGAATTGCTCTGCTCTCGCTGCTGGTCCTTATGCTCCGTGCCGCCGGACTGCTGGTCTTCGACGCGCGTCTGCTCTTCGGCGGCAGCATTCTTCACTACGGAATCATCTGGCTCGCAGGCTTCCTGCTCGTCGCTCTGTCAGAGGAAAGTCTGACCCGCGGCTACCTGCAATTCACGCTGACCCGCGGCCTCAGCGGAACCTATCGCTTGCTCTTCGGCGCGGACCACGCCAATCGAGCGGGCTTCTGGATCGCCGCACTCATCCTCTCATTCGCCTTCGGGATCGGCCACCGGCCCAACCCTGGCGAGTCTCCACTCGGGCTGCTTTCCGCTGGCCTCGCCGGGTTCCTCTTCTGCTTCAGCCTGTGGCACACAGGCTCACTCTGGTGGGCCATTGGCTTCCACGCATCGTGGGACTGGGCGCAATCGTTTCTGTATGGCGTCCCCGACAGTGGATTGATGGCCCAGGGCCATCTTTACGCCACTCATCCGGCCGGAAGACCCTACCTCTCCGGCGGTCTCACCGGCCCCGAGGGCAGCCTCTTGTTGCTGCCGGTCATATTGGCTGGCGCGGCTGCGATCGTCCTTACCCTGCCCCGCACCCATTCCGGCTACGAGGCTGCAAACGCGCCTCCGCCGTCGCTGCATTAGACTTGCGGTAAGCCATGAGCCGCCGACTGAGAATCGTCTGCCTGATCGTCGCGCTGCTGCTTGTCCTGGCCGCCGCAGCCTTCTTCTTTGAGCGTTACCAGGCAGGCAAGGAGATGCACGAGAATCTGCCGCAGCTCGACGGATCGCTCACAGTCGATGGCCTTCGCGCGCCCGTAACGGTGGAGCGTGACGCCCACGGCGTTCCCCACATCCGCGCGAGCTCGCTCGACGACCTCGTCTTCGCCCAGGGCTTGGTCACCGCGCAGGACCGCCTGTGGCAGATGGACCTGTTGCGCCGTCACGCCGCAGGTGAACTGGCAGCCATCCTCGGCAGCAGCATGCTGCAGCACGACCGCCTGCAGCGCACGCTTCAACTCCGCACCGTCGCCGACGCCGCCGCCGCCGCCCTGCCCGCCGACCAGAAACATTGGCTCGAGGTCTACGCGCGCGGCGTCAACGCCTCGATCGCCGCCCAGCACGACCGCCTTCCCATCGAGTTCCGCCTGTTGCGCTACCAGCCTGCTCCGTGGACTCCGCGCGACACGCTGCTGGTCGAGTTGGCCATGTTCCAGGACCTCACCACCGGCTTCCCGGCGAAGCTCGGACGCGAGGCTCTCGCCGCACATCTCTCGCCCCAGTTGATCGCCGATCTCTACCCAACCGGCTCCTGGCGCGACCATCCACCGGGCCAGCCAGTTCCCGATGTCACCGCACCTCAGCCGGAGATCAAGGACGTCCCTCCCGACGAGTCGCAGTCGAAGCTGCGCAGACCGGCGGAGCGCACCACCTCCGGAGACGATCTGCTGGCGCTGGAGCAGAACCTCGCCCTCTTCCATACGCCCTGCGACTCCTGCGTCGCCGGCTCCAACGGATGGGCCGTCTCCGGCTCGCGCACGGCCTCGGGGAAGCCGATCCTCTCCAACGACATGCACCTTTCGCTCTCGGCCCCCGGGATGTGGTACGAAGCCGATCTCGAAGCCACCGACCAAGCCTCGCTCGCCGAGTTTCATGCCGCCGGCGTCACCCTGCCGGGCGCGCCCTTCGTCATCGCCGGGCATAACGCGCATGTGGCCTGGGGCTTCACCAACCTCGGCGCGGACGTGCAGGACCTCTACATCGAGCACACTCGCGCCACTCCCTCCGGAACGCAATACCAGACCGCCGGCAGCCAGTGGCTCCCGCTCCAATACCACACCGAGGTCATCCAAGTTCGCGGCAGCGCCAACGTCGTCCTCGATGTGCCGCTCACCCACCACGGCAACGTCGATACGCCCATCATCTCCAGCGTCCTTCCCGGCGAGAAGCGCTCGCTGAGCCTGCGCTGGGTTATCTACGACCCCGCCGGCGTGACCGATCCCTTCTTGGCCGTCGACTCGGCCAGCGACTGGGCCACGATGCTCAGCGCCTTCGCCGCCTGGGGAGGCCCCGCACAAAACTTGATGTACGCCGACGATCAGGGCCATATCGGGTACCACGCCGTCGGCCGCATCCCGGTGCGCGGAGACGCCAACAACCCCAGCCCGCTCTCGCCCGTTCCCTCCGACGCCACCGCGCCCGACGCAGCCGCGCACGAGTGGGCCGGCTACATCGCCTTCGACCAGCTTCCTCAGGCGTTCGATCCCTCCGACGGCGTGCTCGCCACCGCCAACGGCCGCGTCACTCCCGACGGTTACCGCTATCCCATCACACTCGATTGGATGGCGCCCTACCGCACCGAGCGCATCTACAAGGTCCTCGAACCGAAGGCACAACTCACTCCGGCAGACATGCTCGCACTCCAGAACGACGTCTTCTCCGAGCTCGACCAGGTACTCGCGCAACGCTACGCCTACGCCATTGACCACGCGACCGGCCCGCTCAAGGATGACAAGCAGCTGCATCAGGCCGCCGACCTGCTGCGTTCCTGGGATGGACGTGTCGACGCCAATTCCGCCGCGCCCGCCATCGTCAATGCCGCCCGTGATGCTTTCTGGTCAATGCTCCTGGTTCCCAAACTCGTCCCCCAGATCGCCCCTCAAGTCGCGCAGGACGCAGACCTCACCAAACTCCATCTGTCCCCGGAAACCGCCGAGATCGGCAACCTTTGGAAGACTTACACGTGGGGCGAACGCGGCAGCGTCGAGGAGCAACTCGTTACCGACACTCCCGCCCGCTGGCTACCCTCCACCTATGCCAACTGGAACGACTTCCTCGCCGCCGTGATCCTGCGCGGTCTGCGCGACGCCCACGCCCCGGCGGACCTCAGCACCTGGCAGTGGGGCAAGGCTTCTCCGCTGGACATAGAGCACCCGCTCTTCTCCCGCTTCCCGCTCCAACTCCTGACCACCCTGCCCACCGGCACGGGCCCTCAGCCGCATAGCGGTGACGGTACCACCGTCAAACAGACCCAGCCTGCCTTCGGCCCCTCCGAGCGCTTCACCGCCGATCTCAACAATCCGGACCACACCACCCTGAACCTCGTCCTCGGCCAGTCCGGCGACCCTGCCAGCCCCTGGTACATGGACCAGTTCCAGGACTGGCTGCGCGGCCGCACCTACCTGCTGCCATTCACCCCGGGCGCCACGCAGCCCGCCGTCACACACACGCTGACGCTCAACCCGCGATGACGCCCGAGTGAGCCCCGTCCGACCGCCGCTGTCTCGGCACCAGCGCCGCAAACTTCCCGGTCTCCGCCGAATACGCCAACAACTCGCCCGCATCGAGGTCGAAGTACCACCCATGCAGCGCCACCGTGCCCGCCGCCACTCGCTCCCGTATCCACGGAAACGACAGCAGATTCTCCAGAGACAATGCGATCGAAGCTTGTCCGCATGCCCTTGCCTGCACTGCCTGCGGCTCGTCCGCGAGTTCGCGCAACACGCGCTCCCGCGCTTCCCGCGCGATGTTCACCCACGTGCCGATGAATTCGTAATTGTTCGCGATCGTGCCCTCGCCGTCCATCAACGCGCGGATGCCACCGCAGCCCGAGTGGCCGAGGATTATGATCTGCTCGACATTCAGGCTCTTCACCGCGAATTCGATGTCCGCGCGAATGCCGGGCATCTCCGCGCCATTGCGATACGGGGGCACCAGGTTGGCGACGTTGCGCACCACGAAAATGTCGCCCGGACCAGCACCCATCAGCATGCCCGGATCGGCGCGCGAGTCGCAACACGAGATCACCAGGGCGCGCGGGTTCTGCCCTTGGCGAAGCCGGACAAACAGGCTTTCGTCGCCGGAAAAATACTTCTCCTGGAACCGCGCGAATCCCTCCAGAAAAGTCGCAATATCCGCCAAATCTGCTCTCCTGAACGGCCGCAAAGCCGCCTCCACTAGCATCGCACGAATAGGCCGGAACAGCGTCGGCCTGCTCGCACCCGACTCTGCCCCATGTCGTTTATCATCGAACCTGATGGATTCCCCGGTACGATCCCTGCTCGCTTCTGGCGTCACGCTCACCGACGCTGCCCTCGAACGGCTCCTGCCCTCGCCGGAGACGTTGCCCCACTCCATCCACCGTGCCATGCGCCACAGCGTCTTCGCCGGCGGCAAGCGCCTGCGCCCCATTCTTTGCATGGAAGCCGCGCGCATGGTCGCGGGAGACGGCGAACTGCCCGCCGGCGTTGTTGATCTTGGGGCTGCGCTGGAGATGCTCCACACCTACTCGCTCATCCACGACGACCTGCCCGCGCTCGACAACGACGACCTGCGCCGCGGCCATCCCACCTGCCATATCGCTTTCGGCGAAGCCATCGCCATCCTCGCCGGCGACGCACTGCAGACGCTCGCCTTTCAGACCATCTCCCAACTTTCCGCGCCTGCTGCCACCGTGGTTGCGATCCTGCGTGAGGTTTCGACTGCCGTTGGCACCGGCGTCGGCCGCTTCGGCGACATCGACACCGGAATCGCCCCAGGCATGATCGGCGGCCAAGTCGTTGACATCGAATCTGAAGGTGTAGCCCCCACCGCCGACCTCGTCGAAACCATCCACCGCGCCAAGACCGGCGCCCTCATCACCACCGCCATCGTCTCCGGAGCTTGGTACGGCTCATCCCAACGTGCCTTGCCCGAAGGCGCGCTCGCCCGCATCCGCACCTTTGGCCAGAAAGCCGGCCTCGCCTTCCAGATCGTCGACGACGTCCTCGACATGACGCAATCCTCAGAAGAGTTGGGCAAGACCGCCGGCAAGGACACAGCCAGCGTCAAGGCCACGTGGCCCGCGGTTTTCGGGATCGAGCGGTCGCGCGCCGACGCCGACCAACTCATCGCCGACGCCTTCGCCGCGCTCGAGCCCTTCGGGCCCGCCGCCGATTCGCTCAAATCCCTCGCTCAATACCTCGTCGACCGCACCCACTAACCGGCGACCTCCGTGAATCTAAAAGCCGTCAGAAGTTGTAATATCTGCTATGGCTTCCGGAAATACTGCGACCTTTGAGCCTGAGAGCGCCGTCGCGACGGACCACAAACACCGCGACCTGGTGCAGCTTTGCGTCGGCTACGTGCTCATTCTCATCGTCATCTGGACACCGCGCCCATGGCAGCAAAGGACCTACTTCGTCGCCGCGATTTTTGTCATTGCGGCCACATGGCTCAACTTTCCCGGCTGGAGCGCTATGGGCCTGGGCTTCGCCAATCTCGCGCGCTCCATCTGGATTGTGGGCGCTGCCCTGCTGGCATCCGCGCTCTCCGTGCTGGTTGCCCGTCTTGTCCACACGTTGCACGCGCCCAACGGCCCCCTACAGTTTATTGAGCGCTATGCGGGCTACATTGTTTTTGCGGTTGTGCAGCAGGCCTTGCTGCAGGACTTCTTCCTCCCGCGTTTGCTGCGGCTCATGCGCAGCCCGCGGCCGGCGGTTCTTGCGGCGGCGATTATCTTCTCGCTCGCCCATCTGCCCAACCCAATTCTGGTCGTGGCAACATTTGCCTGGGGCCTCGCGGCCTGCCTGCTCTTCCTCCGCTACCGCAACCTATACCCGCTGGCCGTGGCGCACGCCATCCTCGGCATCACCATTGCGATGGCGATTCCGGGCCCGGTCATCCGCAACATGCGAGTCGGTCTCGGCTATCTCACTTACAGCTCTCATCACATCCATCACCGCAACCACTGAGACCACACCGTGTCCACGCATGCGTGGGTAATCGCCGATGCGCCCACCCTGCGGTCGCGCCGCCACGCCCGACCGTAGAAGATGCCTGCCAGCGCCGCCAGCACCACGTATCGCCAGTTGAAGTGCACGGCGCGCTTGTTGAAATGCGACAAGCCAAACAGCACTGCCGTCACCAGCAGCGCAGGCGTGCGTCCGAACCGGCGCTCCACCAGACTCTGCATCCATCCCCGGAAGAACAGCTCCTCTGGAATCGCAATGAGCGCAAAGGTGAAGAAGAATGCGGCCGCAAACGACAACGGGTGCGGCCAAACCGCGTGCGCGTGCAAGAATCCCATCCCGAGGCCCAGAGCAATCGCAATGGGCGCGTACCACCCGAACTCGCGTAGCCCAGTGGTCAGGTCGCGCACGCGCAGTCTTAGATCGAACCCGACGCCCTCGATTTGGCGCACCAGCAGGAACCCATAAATCCCCGCGTCGAGCAGCAGTATTTTGTTGAAAACCGCAAAGTGCGCAGGCCATGCAGGCTCAAGCCATCGTAAATCTACCGCGAGGCCCAGCGCCGCCAGCACCAGGAAGTCCCGCCAGTTGCCGCGTTGCGCGCGATCGGCCTGCGCAGCCTGCCACAGCAGCCCGGCGATCGCAACCGGAAGCAGAGCGTACAGCGCGAACCAGTCCCAGCGGAACATTCCCCGCGAAGACGCGACCAGTACATACGGTACGCATAGAACGGCCGGGCATAGAAGCCTCACCGACAAGGTCAATCGCTGCACCCAGGCCGCTAGCATTTTTGAGGCGAACGCCGCCGCCACCAGCGGAATCAGGGTCAGCAACGCTGCAGCGACAATTGCCGGACCAATCGAAAATCCGAGGCCGCCCGAAGAATACATGCCTCTAAAGTATCAACCCATCCAGCGTCGCGCTCCACGTTGCTTTGCCGGGATCAATCCGCCAGCGATGCCAGCGCGCGTTCCAGCCGCACTCCGCGCGAAGCTTTCAGCAGCACAGCATCTCCGGGCCGCAGGTTCGCCTGCAGCCAGGCGCCGGCCTCCTCCGGCGTTGCCACAAAGTGGGCTTCCGTCCCACCCTGCGCCGCCTCCTCCACCATTGCCGCCGCCAGCCCACGCACACCCACGACGATATCCACGCCGCGCGCTGCCATGTGCCGCCCACACTCCCGGTGCAGCGCCTCGCCCTCAGCCCCCAGTTCCAGCATCTCGCCGGCCACCACAATGTGCCTGCCCCGGCTGGCCGGCATCGCCAGCAACGCGTCGACCATCGCGTCCAGTGCGCGCGGGTTTGAATTGTAACTATCGTTGATTACCGTCGCGCCGCGCCACACCACAATCTCTCCGCGCTTATCGCCCGAGCGCAGTTTCCCCAACGCCTCCGCACACTCCGCAAGCGACATGCCGCTGCGCAAACCCACCGCAATCGCCGCCAGCGCGTTGTGCACGTTGTGCCGACCCAGCATGTGCAGTTGCACGCTGGCGCGCTCACCTTGCGCAGTTACCGTAAAAACCACCCCCTCCGCACCCAGTTCGGCAATCTGTACCGCGCGAACTTCCGCGCACTCGCCCGTACCATAGAAAACCGCATGATCGCCCAGGCCATTGCCAAACTTCGCGACCCGTTCATCGTCGCAGTTGAGCACCGCAATCCCATCCGGCGGCAGCGCCTGAATTAGCTCATACTTCGCGCGTGCAATACCCTCGATGCCATCGGCGAAGTACTCCAGATGCACCGGCGCCACGTTAGACACGACCGCCCAATTCGGCTCGGCCACGCGCGCCAACTCAGCGATCTCGCCCGCGTGGTTCATCCCCATCTCAATTACCGCGACCTCGTGCTCGGCTTCGAGCCGCAGCAGTTGCAGCGGCATCCCAAAAGCATTGTTGAGATTGCCCTGCGACTTCATCACCCGGTAGCGCGCGCCCAGCACCTGAGCCACCGCTTCTTTGGTCGTAGTCTTGCCCGCCGAGCCGGTAATCGCGACAACGCGCTTTCCCCATTTTCGCCGCACCGCGCGCGCCAACTGCTGCAAGGCGATCAAAACACCGTCGCCGTCGTGATCCGGAACGCGCAGCAGCCGTTTCGCATGAACTCCCGCCGGCTCCAGCCAGCGCATGCTCACCACCGCGGCCACCGCGCCATTGGCAAGCGCGGCTTCCACATAATCGTGCCCATCCAGCCGCTCGCCGCGCACCGCGAAGAAAAGCTCGCCCGCCGCGATCGTGCGCGAGTCAATCGAGTAGCCCAACGCCTCCGTATCGTCAGGGAAGTCGCCCTCGGCGCGGATCCAATCGGCCACCTGGCCCAGCGTCAGCTTCACCGGTCAGCCCTACCTCTCTCCGAGGCGATTCTCGCCCGAATGCTGCGGAGTATGGGTAGCAACGCCTCCGCAGCAACCTCCGTGTCGTCAAAAGCTACTGCATGGTCCCCGAATATCTGCACTTTTTCATGTCCTTTGCCAGCTATGAGAACGATGTCGCCGGGTTGTGCCAGAGAGATTGCGTGGCGTATTGCCCCCGAACGATCTGGCTCTACTACACACTCAACGGCAGTTTCTCTGATGCCAACCAAGATCTCTTCGATAATTGAGTTGGGATCTTCAGATCTCGGGTTGTCGCTAGTGAGGAATACCAAGTCGCTTCCTTGACCCGCGACTCGGCCCATTTTCTTGCGTTTCGTGCGGTCGCGGTCGCCTCCACAACCAAAGACTGTAATGACACGGCCTTGACCCACCAAATCACGGCCTAACGCAATCAGATTTCGCAATGCGTCATCCGTGTGCGCGTAATCGACGACCACGGCAAAGCCCACGCCAAAAGAGCCATTGACCACTTGGAACCGACCCGGTACCTCGTTCAAATAGTGCGTAGCTTCGACAACTTCCTGCATCGACAACCCTCGTGCCAAAGCTGCGCACGAAGCAGCCATAAGGTTGTACACATTGACTTTCCCGGTTAGCGAATACTCCATGGAAAAGGTTCCCGTAGGTGTTCTCCAATCGAAAGATGTCCGGCCCGCGACCAGCGAAACGTTTTCAGCACGGAATTGCCCGGCGTCAATCCCGTAGCTCATGATTCTGGTGGGATCGAAAGAGCGGATAAGATTCCGCCCTGTCTGATCGTCCGCATTGATCACAGCCACGCGCGGCGGCACAGCACCCACACCCTCAAACAACCTTGCCTTCGCCGCCGCATACCTCTCCATTGTCCCGTGATAATCCAGATGGTCCTGCGTCAGATTCGTGAAGATCGCCACATCCACCGGAATCCCCCACACCCGTTCCTGCTCCAGCGCATGCGAGCTCATCTCCATCACCGCTTCGGTCGCTCCCGCAGCCACGCCATCCGCGAAGATCTTCAGCACATCCGAAGCCTCGGGCGTGGTATGCGGCGAGTCGCGCACCTCATCGCCCACACGCGTCTCAATCGTCCCAATCAGCACGCACTTGCGTCCCACGCTGCGCAGCATCTGCTCCAGCAGATACGCTGTGGTCGTCTTGCCATTCGTCCCCGTCACCGCGCTCACCGCGAGCTTCCGTTCCGGATGCCCCAGCACTGCAGCGCTCAGCTCCGCCAGCGCGCGCCGCCCATGCCGCACGCATGCCGCGGGCATCTCAGGATGCTCCCGCCGCAGCTTCGCATACGCCTCCTGGGAGTCGCTCACAATTGCCACCGCGCCCTGCGCAATGGCCGCATCGATATACCGGTTGCCGTCAGTCGTGCCGCCGCGCATGGCCACAAAAGCCGCTCCAGGCCGAACCCGCCGCGAGTCATATTCGACGCCGCCAACCTCGACGCTCGCCCCCGCGCGCTCGATCACCGACACTTCTTTCAGCGCGTCAATCCAATTCATTGATTTGATTCTATGTCCGCACGCCGATCGAGTCGCTGTCTAGCGCGCGAAGCGCACCACCACTTCAGTGCCCAGCGGAACCAGGGTGCCTGCCGCCGGCGCCTGTTCGCGCGCAATGCCGCTGCCTACCGGCTCCACGCGCAGGCCCAGGCCCGCCGCCGTCTCCACCACCCGGCGCAGCGCGTCACCTGCAAACGATGGCACAGCCACGCGCTGCCCGGCATCCACTACCACCGAGCCGTTCGCACGGGACTGGACCTGCGGCACAATGTCAGGCGTGCCGATCGAAGCGGCTTCGGTGCCCGGCATCTCCGAGCTTGTTCCGCCACTCTCCTTGAACGCGGCTACTACCTTCGCTGGCAGCAGGCCAAGAATGCGCGAGGTCTTGCTGGCCGTGGGCGCCTCTTGCGGGGCTGCCATCGCACTTGTTGTGTCGGCCGAGGCATTTGCGAGCTTTGCGTTTGGATTGGACGCAGTGCGCAGCGGGTCGTCCGCGGGCAGGTTGTTGATCTCGTCGAACATCGTGCTCAAGTCAGCCGCATTCTTGCCTGGATCGTCGTCGGGCATGGTCTCTGGAGTCGCCGCGGCGCGCAGTTCCTTCGGCGTCTTCAGCGGCTGGTCGTGCGGCACTCCGAGGTACTCGAGCACCTGCTGGGCAACGACCTGGAAGACCGGCGCAGACGTTTCCGCGCCATATCCGCTTCCCACCGTCGGCGTGTCGATCACCACCGCGACCGAGATCGCAGGAGAGCTGACCGGCGCGAAGCCCGCGAAGCTCGCCACCAGCTTGGTATGCGAGTAGGTATGTGTCACCGGATCGACCTTCTCGGCCGTCCCCGTCTTGCCGCCGGCGCTATAGCCGTTCAACTGCGCCGCCCTGCCGGTGCCTTCCACCACCACTCCTTCCATGATCGATCGCATCTGAGCGGCGGTAAGCTCCTTGATGACGCGATGCGCACCCTCGGGAAGCGTTGCGGGAAGCTGATTTTCCGGTCGGAACGCCGCAGGCTTCAGCCGGGGATCTCCCTTCAAATCGTCGGTGGATTGCAACAGCACATGCGGCGGCATGTACACGCCACCATTGGCGATCGTGCTCACCATGGTCACCAGCTGGATTGGCGTCACCCCGATCTCCTGCCCGATGGCCATCGACAGGATGCTGGTCGAGCCCCACTTTCGAGGGGCGGCCAGAAGCCCTCGGGTCTCGCTGGGGAGTTCAATGCCGGAGCGTTCGCCAAATCCAAACGACTTCATGTACTTGTAAAATGTGTCGGGCCCCATTTTCAGGGCCATCTTTGCTGCGCCAACGTCGCTGGAGTGTTCCAGCGCGTACTTTACCGTGACCACTCCGAAGTGGTCAGCTTTGTCGTCGTGCAGCGTCCGTCCGAACATGGTCATCGAGCCGCCCTGGCAGTCCACCATATCGGTAGGTTCGACGCCCGCACCGTCGATTGCCGACGCGTACGTGACCAGCTTGAAGGTCGAGCCCGGCTCGTATATGTCGCTTACGGCGAGATTTGTCAGTGAGCCCGGTTCCATGTGCCTGGAGTCGTTTGGATTGAAGCGGGGCGAGATCGCCAGCGCCAGAATCTGCCCCGTATGCGGGTCCTGCACCACCACCGTGCCATGCAGCGCCTTCATCTTGGCCATCTGTGCGTCCAGCGCGCGCTCGGCCATGTACTGGATGTTTGCGTCCACGGTGAGCACCAGGTTCTCGCCCGGCATTGGTTCGTTCTCCACGCTATCCATCACATGCCGCTTGGCATCCACGGACACCAGCATGTTCCCTGGAGTTCCATGCAGGTCGTCATCAAACTGGCTCTCCAGGCCGCCCAGACCCGTATCCTCCGTGCCCACGTACCCAAGTACCTGCGCGGCCAGGTCACTATTGGGATAGAACCGCTTGAACTCCTTGTAGAAGTAAACGCCCTTCAGGTTCAGCTCCCGCACACGGTCGGCAATCGCCGGGTCCACCCGCCGCGCCACCCACGCAAAATGTTTCGAGTCGTTGAAGCGGGCCAGCATCAATGGCTCAGAGGTAAAGCTATCGGTGGGGTCGGTATGCACGATCTTGGCCAGCATTTCGGCCGTGGTTGCGCGGTTCTCGCCCAACTCCGTTGGATCCACGTATACCGAATCCATCTTGACCGTCATCGCCAGTTCGCGCAGGTTGCGGTCGTATAGAATCCCCCGCTGCGGCGCCACCGTCACCGTGCTGTGCTGCTGGCGTTCCGCCTTCTCCACCCACTCCGAGTGGCGGATCACCTGCAGCCACACCAGCCGGCCGCCAATCACCACCACCCAGGTGCAGAAAAAAATCGCCACCCACGCAAAACGCAGCCGGCGTATCGGTGCGGTCAATGAACTACGTTGGGCCTGGCGCGAAGCTTTGTTCATGAAGAAGTTCCCAGTTGTGAGTTCTCAGTTCTCAGTTGATCGGCAGCCTCTGATAACTGAGAACTGGCAACTCACAACTTAGTTGACCGGCAGCGAGGGCGTGGACGCCTGCGCCAGCACCGGAACATTGGAGCCGGATCCATCGGGGCGAATCATCTGGCCGGGCTGGGGCGCGCCGAGCCCGAGCTGCTGCGCGATCTGGTCGATGCGGCCGGGATCGCTCAATTGCGCCTCGGCCAGACGCAGTTGCCGATTCTGCTCGCGCATCTGCTCCACCTGCTGCTTTTGGGTCTCGATCTGGTAGCCAACCTCGATGGCCGAAAAATGCTGCCACACATAGACCATCACCAGCACAAACAGAAGGCCCATGGTCGCGGCAAAGGTGCGCATCTCGCGCCTGCGTTCGGGGTCGTCGGCCTTCACAATGCGGCTGTTGTCGATGTGCTTGGCGAAGAAAACCTCCGGGGTCGGTCCCCGGCGAGCGCGCTTCTGCAGCTCGAACAGTTCTCGATTGCGCAGCGCACGAGCCTGCGCCGGGTTGCTTATGCTGCCCGCCGCCGTCCCCGATCCCATTCCGAAGATCGATCCCTGTCCCGACATCGGTATCGTCGCCATCGCCCCTCCTTACCGCTTTCCGCCTCTGAACCTGCCCGCCGTTCCCTGGTCCCTGTTCCCTGGTCCCTGCTTCTCCGCCGCCCGCAGCTTCGCGCTTCTCGATCGCGGGTTTCGCATCTGCTCTTGCTCCGCGGCGATCACCGGCTTCTTGGTCAACACCTCAAAAATCCCTACCCGCCCGGCCTCGCGGAACGCATCCTTCACCAGCCGGTCCTCCAGGGAGTGGAAGCTGATCAGCACCAGCCTTCCGCCCGGCTTCAGCAGAGATGGCGCGCTTTCCAGCAGCGACCGGATCTCTCCCAACTCATCATTCACTCGAATTCGAAGCGCTTGAAAGGTCCGTGTCGCGGGATGAATCTTGTCGCCTTTCATTGAAGGGGCCGCGGCCGATACGATTCCAGCCAACTCCGCTGTCGTCCGTATCGGCCGGGCCCTCACAATGGCTCTGGCGATTCTCCGCGACCTCCTTTCCTCT
>CAZAXI010000060.1:0-23954 GCA_964489045.1 uncultured Granulicella sp.
AGCACCTGCGCGTGCTGCGCGACGTGGGGCTGGTTCGGATGCGCTGCCAGGGCCGGCAGAAGCTGTACCGCACCAACGCCGACGCGATCCGCCCGCTGCATCAGTGGGCCGGCACCTTCGAGCGTTACTGGCAGCACCAGTTGAATCGCGTGAAGGAACTCGCTGAAGCGGCTGTCCGCCAAGGCGCATCAGATGTGAAATCCCCCAGGCCTGAGAATCCCAAATCCGCACTCTAAGGAGAAATGATGATTCCCACCGACCAGACCCTCGAAGACCTGACCCTCACCATCAACCAGGAAATCCACGTCCAGGCGCCCCTGGATGTAACCTTTGCCGCGCTGCTCGAGCAACTCGGGCCCGGCAACGAGACTCCTGACGGCAGATCTCTGAACATGAAGATCGAACCGTGGCCCGGTGGAAGGTGGTACCGCGACCTGGGCGACGGCAACGGGCACTTCTGGGCCAATGTTCAGGCCATCAAGCGGCCCACACTGCTGGAATTTGCTGGCCCATTGTTCGCCTCCTTCCCGATGGTTTCCAACGTGCAATACCGGCTGAGTGAAGTCGATGGCGGAACGCTGATCACCTTCAAGCACACCGCACTCGGCTTTATTTCCGACGAGCACAAGGCCGGTATGAACAAAGGTTGGACTGCGATGAACGAGCGTGTACGCAGGCAAGCCGAGGGCGGGCAATAGCGGTCTTGTATAGCGAAAAACATGCAACCGAAGAGTTCTGCCGGCATCTGTTGTTGAGCGGAAAGCCACTCGTAATCGACTCTTGAAAGCGGTACGACCAGCCCAGAAAAAACCCAATCAGTGAGGAGAAAACTATGACAATCGCAAACAAAACAGTTTTGGTGACTGGAGCCAATCGTGGTATCGGACAGGCGCTGGTCGAGGAAGCCCTGAAGAGAGGTGCGAAGCGGGTGTATGCCGGTACGCGCCAGCCCCTGACCCATCTGGATGCACGCGTCACGCCGCTGACCCTGGACGTGACCAACGCTGCGCAGATTGAGCGGGCTGTCAAGGGTATCGAATCTCTCGATATCCTCATCAATAACGCCGGCTTTGCGCAGTTCGATGACCTGAGCGATCGTGCCGCGCTCGAACAGCATCTCGCCGTCAATCTCTTCGGCACGTATGGCGTGACCCAGGCTTTCCTGCCGTTGGTGACTCGTTCCCGGGGCGCCATCGTCAACATTCTGTCGGTGGCGTCCTTGGCGGCCCTGCCGGTCACTCCGGCGTACTCGATCTCGAAGGCGGCGGCGTTCTCGCTGACGCAAGCGCTGCGCGCTCTTCTGGCCGGACAAGGCGTAAGCGTGCATGCCGTCCTGCCCGGCCCCGTGGATACGGACATGGCCCGCGGTTTCGAGATACCGAAGGCCTCTCCGGAGTCGGTTGCGCGAGCCATCTTCGATGGGATGGAGAAGGGCGAGGAGGACATCTTCCCGGATCCCGTGTCGGAACCCCTGGCGGAGAACTGGAGCAACGGTGCCGCCAAAACGATGGAGCGCCAGTTTGCCGCGTTCGTACCCGCACAGCGAATCGCCGCATAAACGACAACCTGATGTAATTCAAATAGGAGAGAAACGATGAACGATCAAAGTCTCACCACGAGCTTTACCGTAGACCAATCTCCCCAGGAAGTTTTTGCCGCCATCAACAACGTTCGCGGGTGGTGGTCGGGAGAGATTGACGGCCGTACCGATAAGCTCGGCGAGGTGTTTACCTACCGGTACAAAGACGTTCACCGCACTACGCAGACAATCACGGAATTCGTGCCGGGCAAGAAGGTCGTCTGGCATGTAACGGACGCCGAGCTTAATTTTGTCAAAGACAAGACCGAGTGGAATGGCACCGACATCGTCTTCGAGATCGCGAAGAAGGGCGACCAGACCGAGGTCCGCTTTACCCACGTCGGTTTGGTTCCGGCGTTCGAGTGCTACGGCGGCTGTTCCGGCGCCTGGGGCTCCATTATCAACGACAGTCTGCGCAGCCTGATTACCCAAGGCAAAGGCCAGCCGTTCGCGAAAGAAACGGCGGCCGCTTAGCCTTGCGAGCTAGAACTTCTCCGCGGCCAGCACCTCGGCGTATGCAGGCACGGTAAGAAATTCCGGGAACGTCGGCGACTCGATCAGCTTGCGCATCAGGGTCGCCGCGCGCTGGTATGCGGAGAAGCGGACGTCGTCGACTTTGGGGCGCGTGGCGGCAAGTTCGTTGGCGATGGTTTGTTCGACCAGCGCGACAGTGATGGGCGTGCCGGTGTTGGGGCCGTCGGTAAGTTTGGCGCCGTGATGGACCCACTGCCAGAGCTGCGCGCGGCTGATCTCTGCGGTGGCGGCGTCTTCCATCAGGTTGAACAGCGGCACGCAGCCGATGCCGCGAAGCCACGCCTCCACGTATCCGAGGCCGACGGCGACGTTTTGCTTCAGGCCGGCCTCGGTGATCGTGCCGGGCGGTACCTGAAGCAGATCGGCAGCAGTAGTGGTGTAGTCGGGAAGCTGCTTCGAGATCTGGTTCGGCTGCGGCATCACGCGGTCGAAGACTTCGAGTGCGACTGGAACCAGCCCGGGATGCGCGACCCAGGTGCCGTCGTGGCCGTCGCTGGCCTCGCGTTCTTTATCTGCCCGTACACCGGCGATGGCGCGCTCGTTCGCCTCGGGGTCTTGCTTGATCGGGATCAGCGCCGACATGCCGCCCATCGCGCTGACGTTGCGGCGGTGGCAAGTCTTGATGCACAGCTTCGAATAGCTGCGCATAAAGTGCGTGGTCATGGTCACCTGGCCGCGATCGGGGAGCAGCACCGTGGTGTCGCCGGCGAATTTCTTGATGAAGCTGAAGATGTAGTCCCAACGGCCGCAGTTCAGGCCGGCGGAGTGATCGCGCAACTCGTAGAGAATCTCGTCCATCTCGAAGCTTGCGAGAATGGTCTCGATCAGCACGGTGCCTTTGATGGAGTTCTTCGGCAGGCCAAGTTCGGCTTCGGCCTGCACGAAAACATCGTTCCAAAGCCGCGCTTCGAGATGCGACTCTATCTTGGGCAGGTAGAAGTACGGGCCGGAGCCGCGCGCCAGCAGTTCCTTCGCGTTGTGGAAGGCGTAGAGGCCGAAGTCGAAGAGCGAGCCCGACATGGGTTCGCCGTCCACCGTCATGTGACGTTCGTCCAAGTGCCAGCCGCGCGCGCGGACGAAAAGCACAGCGGGGTTCTCGATCAGTTTGTAACTCTTCTTGGTCGTCGGGTCTTCGTAGCTGATGGTGCGGCGCACCGCGTCGACGAGATTGAGCTGGCCGTCGAGCAGGTTGTCCCAGAGGGGCGTGGTGGAGTCTTCGAAGTCCGCCATGTAGACCTTCGCGCCGGAGTTCAGCGCGTTGATGATCATCTTGCGATCGACCGGGCCGGTGATCTCGACGCGGCGATCGAGCAGGTCGGCGGGCAGCGGCGCGACCGTCCATTCGGCCTCGCGGATGGCGCGCGTCTCCGGCAGGAAATCGGGCTTCGCGCCGGCGTCCAGCGCGGCCTGGCGGACTGCGCGGGCAGCCAGCAACTCCTTGCGGCGCGCGTTGAAACTGCGCTGCAGGCGAACGATGAAGGCGATTGAATCTGGTGTGAGGATATTGGCGTAACTGGAAGTGATGGGGGCGTTGATCGCAACGCCGTTAGGAAGTGAAGTAGACATATGCCTTCTATCTTAAAGCAGATTGGGAAATGTGCTGTGCGCGGGAGCACTGCGGCAAATCAGGACCGTTTGTAGACCGCGTAGTAAGGCTGGTTGCTCAGCGTCGCGTTGAACGCGGGATGCAGCGTGGCCGCGGTCGCGGTGTGGAGTTCGAAGTAGTACTGGAGGGGGTAGGGAGAATCAGTGTAGGGGGCGGGGATAGCGGCAGAGGCGGAGAAGGAGTGAGTGCGGCCCGGCTCCATGGCCGTGGAGAGCCAGCGCTCGCCGTGGTTGACATGGCGATACCAGAGGATGGCTTTTGTCACACTTGGCGGCGTCCTGATGGTGAGACCGAGTTCGGCGCCGGGGTGGAAGGAGTCGGGTGGTGTGTGATGTTCGCCGTTGGTGGGGCGGGGAGTAGGTGCGACTACTCTGAGGATGGCGGTATCGCCGGCACCGGGTTTGACCGGTTCGTGCCCTAACGTATTCTCGAGCAGTGCGAGCTCCGCATCGATGGCTGCAAGACGGTCGGCCCAGTGCCCACGGCGGAAGGGCGTGGAGCCGTAGCTGACGTCGGTGGCGTAGACGGACTGCGCTCGTTTGGCCATTGTGGCCCAGGCGTCGCGGGCGCGGCGGTAGGAAACTAGGCATTGTGCGCGGGCATCAGGCTCTGGTTGGTGAAAGTTGATCGAATAAAACAAACTCGCCTGGAAAAGGTTGGCGTAGTAGGTGCCGAGGCCGTTGAGGATGAGGATGTCTTCCTCGGCCCGCCGAAACTCCGGTGTCCGTCCCTTCGATCCGGCTTCCGCACGAGCCGCCGCCAGTCCCTTCGTCGATGTGCTCACCATCGCTTCAAGCCACGCGATCACTTCGCTCGTGTTGTACTTCGCATTCTTCGCCCCCGTCACCAGATCTTTCGCGTGCTCCTCAATCGTGGTGAAGAGTTGCGGGTCGAGCGGGCTAATGGCGCTGACGTTGTGCGGCGCGGGCGAGTCGGTGTAGAGCGGTCGCGTGGTATACGGCAGAATCGACACCGGCGTCAGCATCTCAGGCCAAAACTCGTGGTTCGACGCCGACGGGCACCACGCTGTCGTGACCAGCGGAAGAATTCGGCTGGACGCGGCCAGCGCAGTCTCCAGCCCGGGTCCTGCCGCTCCAAACGCCTGCTTCAGATAGCGGTGATGGACGTCGGGAGCAGTGTCGGGGTTATAAAGATACCGCCCCCACAGCAAATAAGTCACCGCAAACTTCGCCGTATCCAACTGCGCCGGCCCCATCGCCGCATCCGCATACGCATTGCGTCCACCCGGATGGCCGGAGCCCTCGCGCCCTTTGAAGGTCAGCGGCTCGCATAGCTCCATACCTGCCGCTCCACAGAAATTCGCCGCCCGCCCATAGCCCGCGGCCAGCGCGGGATCGCCCCACAGTAGATGCCGCTGCGTGCCCGGCCACACCCGGTAGAGCAGCTCCAGCCCAATACCTTGCTGATAAAAATCACCATAGCCGTACCGCGTAAAGTTGCGCGCGCCCGCAGAGACAGCGAACGTCCCCGTGACACCCGCGCGCGGATACTCATTCGCCCGAATATCCGCCTGCTGGTAGCCCAGGCCCAGGTGCTCCGCCCAGAATTTCGCTCCGGCTTTCACGGGCATGCCGGTGGCGCGCGCGATCTCGATCATCCGCTGGTCCAGGCCCTTGGCGTGCATGTCGATCTCGATGACGCGCGGCTTTCCATCGGGCGTGCGTGCAGTGGGGATCGCCTCGAACAGCGTCTGCCAGAAGGGATAGCTGCCTTCGGGGATTCCGCTCTCGCCGTGGATGCGCATTGTGAGCCCGGTAATCTGCGGGCAGTACTTCAGAATCGCAGCCAGCGCATCGCGGCAATATGCGGCGTGGATCTCCGGTGTCAGGCCGACGATGTGATGGTCGGAGTGGGGGCTGTCGGTCCACTCATACGCGTGGGTCCAGATGCCGAGTTGGAAGTCCATGCTGCGGCGCGCGGTTTCTGCGGCGATAAACTGTAACGTTTCCAGATTGCGCTGGCGCTCGCCGTGCTCCAGTGCCGGCTCCACATGCACCTGCTCATACCCCGGAACCTCGACCAGGTATGGGTAAGGGAAGTGGAAGTAGTCGCCTGTCACTCCACGTGGAAAATCCCACCCAAAGCCAAGCGCGAAGTTGAAGCGGTTGAAGCGCGCGGCGGCGAGCGTGTCGAGGTATGCGGTCCAGAAGGCGCGATCGTAAAACCAGGCCTTGTCCTCGATCTCGGAGACAAAGGCGCGCGCAACGCTGCGGACTTTGTTGGGAGTGGTTTCGACAAGCGGCGCGGCGAGTTGCAATTCGAGCATCGGCAGGTCGCTAAGGCGGATGCGGTCAGCGAGTTCCAGAACAGCGTAGACGATGCCGCGAACATCGCTACCGGTGGCGAGCAGCGTGATTCCGTGCGGGCCGGGGACGAGCGCGGTGCCCTCCGGCTGTGTGAGAGTGGGCCGGTTAGGGAAGGACTTGGCGAGCGGGCTGGTGACCGGCGCGATCAGAATGTGGAAGTCGCCTCCGCCTGGCTTGGCGAGCGACTGTGGAGTGATGGCGTCACGGAGCTTCTGCGTGGCCCAGCGGACGGCATCATTGTTGACCAGGGGCGAATCGTCGTCGGTGACGATGGCGATGCGCTGGGCCGGCGGCACTGCACGGGCGAACTCGACGGCGCCAAGCGATGCGGCTGCGGCGCCGAGCTTCAGGAATGTCCGGCGGCTAGCTCGCTTGGTCATCGCTGCGACCTATGCGAAGCGCAGGCTGACGCGGCCGGCGTGCGCGAAGTTGACGTCGACCTGCCTGCCAGCCCCGGCGGGTGTGTTGCCGGTCCAGCTTCCGGTGGTGATCCACTGGCCGGCCTTCAGGCCGCCGGTGCGCGCCGCGCCTTCGTTGGCCAGGTAGGGCAGCAGCCGCAGCAGGTCGCCGGAGGTGTTGGAGCCCGTCCGCTCCACCTTGACCGCGCCGTCGATGGAGAGTGTAACTGTTTCGGTTGCAAAATTGATGTTCTTCCAGTCCGGACACGCGGGGCCGTGAATAAAGCCGCCGTGCATCTGCAGATCGGCGAGTGCCGAGTAGTAGTTGCTCTCCGCCTTGGGGTCGATCAGTCCGGATTCCAGCTCCTCAATGGCCGGATGGCAGCTGGCCATCGCCGCGATAACCTCTTCCCGCGTGTACGGCGTTGCGCGCGGCGGCAAGTCTTCGCCAACCAGGAAGGAGATTTCAGCTTCGAGCACACGGTAGCGATAAGTGGGGCCATAGAGAATTGCGCCGCTGGCGGCCATCCACGCGCGCGGCATGGGCGCGAAGAACGGCGTGGCTTCGAGCGAACCAGCGCCGATCTTCCAGCCGCCGATCTCCTCGTAGGCCAGGGCCATTTCGTCATGCACACGCGCCACTTCTTCCAGCGTGGTGGGCACGAGCGCGGAAGGCAGTTCGGCGACGGGGGTGTGCGTGCGCCGGGCGTCGAGCAGCAGGTTGGCTGCTTCAATCAATTCTTTTTCGCGGGCTCCTGAGATCATTGGTTCACTCCAGTGTTTTGTCCATCACAGTGTCGCTCAATCGGGCCGTGTCTGTCATGCGGCCCGCGTGCGGGCGGGTGCGGGTAACCCGATTGGTTCCCGTGGAGAGGCTCCCGCATTGCCGGTGGTTTCCTCCGCGTGATAGAAACGTGCGAAGTCCGGGCCCGTTTCTACCCCAACGATGGAAGAGGAGGATTGCGATGCGAATTGGTCTGACAAGGCTGATGGTATTGTGCGGTGCAGCCAGCATGTTGCTGCCGGCGTTGAATGCGGTGGCAGCGCAGGTGGATATGTTCGTAACGATAGATGGCATCAAGGGCGAAGCTCCCGCAGGGGCGATTCATCTGACTAGTGTGGTGCACCAGATGGATGCAGCATCCGGAATGGCCACCGGGAAGCGCCAGCACAACGCGATTACGATCACCAAGGAGGTTGATTCAGCGTCGCCGAGCCTCTTTAAGGCTTCGGCTTCGCACCAGGTGTTGAGAAATGTGGCGATCACATTCCAGGGCAACGGCGCGGGGGCGGGGAAGGTAGCACAGAGGATTGTGCTGACAAACGCTACGATCGCGAGCATCAGGAAGGTGGGCAACACCGAGCAGATTACGCTGGACTACCAGACGAGTGAGGTGACATGGACGGACGGAGGCAAGACCATGGCAGACGACTGGAGCGTTCCGAGGTAGACAGGATTCCGGGTGCGATGATTGCTGTCCGGCTTAATGCCGTGATACAAACTCACCCAGGCGCGCCCAATCTACAGCATTCTTAACGCAGGATTCATGGAGGCAATATGAAGCGTGTTGGTCTGGCAGGACGATTGGCGTTGCTGGGCAGTGTGGCGCTGCTGTCCGGTGCGCGGGCGATGGCCGCAACCGCCGCTACGATGACCATTGGCGAGCCGCAGCAAGGCAACGTGAAGGGCAGCAAACAGACGAAAGGCGGCAGCCCATCCACCGTCATCGAGCTGCTCAGTGTAACTCGCCCTGGCACGGATGCCGCGTCCGGCATGGCCAGCGGAAAACGCAGCTCGTCCGGGGCGGATACGCTCATTGTGACCAAGTACTACGACAACAGCTCCGCGCAGCTGGAACAGGCGGCGGCTACTAACCAGGTGCTGCAAGAGGTAACCATCGCCTTCAAGACGGCCGCGGCCAGCACTGGCACGACGTCCACCTCGAAGGTGAAGGGAAACTCCGCCAGAGGTTCGGCCTCGGGCATGGCCGCGTCTACATCGAAGACCGCGCAGGTGCTGGTGTTGAAGAATGTCCAAGTCGCCGAGATCGACCAGACCAGAAACCTCCAGAAAATCACCATCGAGTACCAGTCGATCGATGTCACCTACGCATCCGGCAAGCCCGCCGCGGCAACGGACGACTGGGAGACGCCGTAGCCTCGCGCCCGGATGGTCTAGACTCGAAGCATCGAAACGCCGAAGCCATCTATCGATACGCCCGATACGCCCGAAATGCCGGGCGAGCCGCGCCTCCATCGCAGCCTGAATCTGCCCGGCGCCGTCGCGTTGAACATGCTCGACATGATCGGCGTGGGGCCGTTCATCACGCTACCGCTGATCCTTGCTGCGATGGGTGGGCCGCAGGCAATGCTGGGCTGGATTCTGGGCGCCGGGCTGGCATTGTGCGACGGGCTGGTATGGGCAGAACTGGGCGCGGCCATGCCAGAGGCGGGCGGGTCGTATGCGTTCCTGCGGAAGATCTATGGAGGCCCCGGCGGCAAGGGCCAGGCTGGGCGATTTCTGGCGTTCCTCTACGTGTTTCAACTTAGCTTTTCGGCGCCGCTGTCGGCGGCATCGGGATGCATTGGCCTAAGCCAGTACGCGACCTACGTGTTCCCCTCGCTGGGCGGCCACACCGCCGCGCGGATGCTGCATGCAGGCGGATTCAGAGCGGGCATTGCGGTGGGACCGGAGACCGGCTTGGCCATTGCGGCTTTGCTGCTGGTGGTGTTTCTGCTGTACCGCGGGCTCACCGACCTCCGCGTTGCGACTGCGGCGATGTGGTGCTCGGTAATGGCGCTGATGACGTGGATCGTTCTGACGGGCGTCGTGCGCGGACATCTCAGCCAGGCGTTCACCTTCCCGCCGGGCGCGTTTCACCTGACCCCGGCGTTTTTCCTGGGGCTGGGTTCGGCCATGATGTTCGCGACCTACGACTACTGGGGCTACTACAACATCACGTTTCTCGGCGCCGAGGTAAAGGACGCGGCGCGCACCGTGCCCCGCGCGATTCTGATCTCGATTGCGTTGGTCGCGGCGATCTACCTTGCGATGAACATCGCCGTGCTCGCCGTGCTGCCGTGGCAGGGGCTGGTGGGAGCGCAGAATGGCGCCGCCGCATTAAGCTTGGACGCGCGCAGGGCGGTGATCTCGACCTTTATGGAGACGGCATACGGACCGCACCTCGGCCCGGCGCTGGGCAAACTGGCGGCGGCGCTGGTGATGACGACGGCATTTTCCGGCGTCTTCTCGCTGCTGCTGGGCTACTCGCGCATACCCTACGCGGCGGCGCGCGACGGCAACTACTTCCGCGTACTCGGCAGGCTGCACCGGAAGGGCTTCCCGAACGTATCTCTGCTGGCGCTCGGCGCGGCGGCCATCTGCTTCTGCTTCTTCTCGCTGGCGGACGTGATTGCCGCGCTGGTGGTGCTGCGGATTCTGTTGCAGTTTCTGATGCAGCATGGCGGCGTGATCTATCTGCGACGGACGCAGCCGGAGATGAAGCGGCCGTTCCGCATCTGGCTGTATCCGCTGCCTCCGCTGCTGGCGATTGCGGGATTCCTCTACATCCTCGTCGAACGTGCAAACTTCCAGCGCGAGATTGCCGGAGCGGCCGTGGTGCTTGCGGCGGGGGCGGTTATCTACCTGATACGGGAGGGGATCGAGCGCAGCGAATCCATTTCGCGGACCGGCCACTGAAGCGTTCCATCCGTTATGAACCCTGACGCGTACTTAGATAGTCTAAGCAATGGGGCCAGGTGGTTGCTGTTCCGGCCTAGCGGCCGGTCTGGGAGGGAGCAACATGCTGATCAGGAATGACAGGAAGCTGGGTCAGGAGATTCGCTCGTCGGAGATTACGGCGAAGGACATGTTTCTGAACCGGCGCACATTTATCTACGGCGCCGCGGCGCTGGGTACGGGAGCGATCTTGCTGGACCAGGTGCCGGGGCTGTTTCATCCCGACGCGGTCCACGCCGACCAAAAGCTGGCGACAGTGCCGTCGAAGTACACCGTGCCGGACGCGCAGACGCCGTTCGCCAAGGCCACGACCTGGAACAACTTCTACGAATTCGGCACCGACAAGGACGACCCGGCGAAGCACGCCCACACGCTGCACACGCGGCCGTGGACGGTCGAGATCACCGGCCTGGTCAAGCAGAAGAAGACCGCTGACATCGACTCCATCATGAAGTACCGGCCGATCGAGAGCCGCGTCTACCGGCATCGCTGCGTGGAGGCGTGGTCGATGGTGATCCCGTGGGACGGCTACTCGCTGAGCGAGTTTATTGGCTGGGCGCAGCCGCTGCCGAGCGCGAAGTATGTGCAGTTCATCTCCGACGACAAGAGCAGCGACATGCCGGACAAGCCGGGCGGGTTCGACTGGCCGTACTCCGAGGGGCTGCGCATGGACGAGGCGATGAACCCGCTGTGCCTGCTGACCTTCGGCTGCTACGGCGAGCCGCTGCCCAACCAGAACGGCGCGCCCATCCGCGTCGTTAGCCCGTGGAAATATGGTTTCAAGAACGCCAAGTCGATTGTGAAGATCAACTTCACGGACAAGCAGCCGCATACGTTGTGGAACGACTCGGCGCCGAATGAGTACGGCTTCTACTCCAACGTGAATCCGAATGTCGACCATCCGCGCTGGTCGCAGGCGCATGAGCGGCGGCTCGACGCAAGCCTGCTGGGTCACGTGATTCCCACGCAGATGTTCAACGGATACGGCGACCAGGTCGCGAGCATGTACGCCGGCATGGATCTTAAGAAGTACTTCTAGCTTGGCAGGGATTCGGACCACTGCGGCGAGCTTTGCGGGGGAGCCGCGATGCCCACGACGGCCTGTGGCTGCAGTTCCTCGCCGGCGACGCAGTTGCGCCCCCGGGATTTGGCGTCGTAAAGGGCGAGGTCGGCGGCACGGAGCAGTTCCTCCGGGATGTTGCCGGGGTGCTGCCCACGGGAGAAAGAGAGGCCGACGCTGACGGAGACGAACCGGCCCGGAAGGTTGGCCGGATGGGGGAGTTCAAGCTCCTGAACGCTGTCGCGGACGCGGTCCGCGATGCGTCGGGTCACCGCAAGCGATGCGTTGGGAAGGATGACAACGAACTCTTCGCCGCCATAGCGGGCGGCGGTGTCCGTCTCCACGCGGACGCTGAACTGGAGGGCGCGCGCGATTCGGCGAAGGCACTTGTCGCCGGCGGCGTGCCCGAAGGTGTCGTTGAAACTCTTGAAGTGGTCGACATCGATCATCAACAGTCCGACGGGCTGGGTAGTGTTGCAGGCGCGGTTGAGGGCGTCGTCAAAGAAGCGGCGATTGGGCAGGCCGGTGAGAGCGTCCGTGTAAGAGAGCTCCTTCAGCTGGCGGTTGGCCCAGGCAAGCTGCTGGGTATGGATGCGATCGCGCGCGGCGAGCAGGAAGGTGCGCCGGTCGCGGAGCTCGTTGTTCCACCGAACGCCGAAGGAAACCAGCGCGAGAATGCTCATACAGGCGTCCATGTTGCGGCTCTGGACAGGTGGAACATGGCCAAGGATGCCGAAGAGAACACTGAGGTAGATGGCGATGCAGGCGGCTGTAACCGGCGCGGCGTGGCGCACCCGCAGCGGCAGAATCAGATTGCTGGCGAAGGTCTCCAGCAGCAGGGCTACAAAGTAAATGTCGATGAAGCGTGGGGAGACGTGCAACGCCATCCACGAATCGGCGAGCATCGCCACCACGACGGGAATGCCGGCGACCAGGCCTCGTGCCCAGCCGGGAAGGTCGAAGCGGAGCAATGCAACGCCGAGCAGGCACGCAGGAAGAACGATGCCAACACGGGCCTTGAGCCCGTCCTGGAATTCAAGGCGGCCTGCCTGCGACTCTGCCACCAGCAGCACCAGGTGGGCGGCGGCAAAAAGCAGCAATCCGTACCCGAGCTGGGTGCGGTGGTTCCGGGAGGTGTCGAACTCGAACCGGTGCTCCAGCCGCTGCGGGAAGCGGAGGCGATACCACGGCTGAGAAAGACATTGCTCGATGTCTTCATCAGGCTCGGGAGCGAGGATGGTGTGTTCTCGTGACATCAAACTTCAGTGACCGCAGCTTTCCATCTTCAATTATCGGCTGCGACCGGAGCCAGTTGACATCCCACGGAAGGGCCAGTCTGTCGAGCAGGGAACACAAAGGCCAAATCCGGCCAGGACCCTGGCAGGTTAAACTAGGCAGACTATGCCAAATCGATGGATTCCATACATAAAGGCGCTGGTCCACCTGGCATGCCTGCTGCCGGTGATCAAGCTGGTCGAAATGTACCAATCCGGCGCACTGGCGCTGATCGCGGACCCAGTGAACTACATCACGCACGCCACCGGCTATTGGACGCTGTTTCTGCTGCTGGCGTCGCTGGCGGTGACACCGCTGCGGCGGCTGCACCCAAAGCTGGCGAACCTGATCCGCTTCCGCCGACTGCTGGGACTGTACGCGTTCTTCTATGCCACGCTGCACCTGTCGACGTACCTGTTTCTCTTCTCCGGCTACGATCTGCCAACCGTAATTGCCGGCCTGCGCGCAGGCCATCCCAGCGTGGTGGTCGACGAGTGGAAGGCCGTGTGGCCAGCCATTCTCGACGACTTGAAGAAGCGGCGATTCATTCAGGTCGGGTTGTTTGCGTGGTTTCTCCTCTTCGTTCTGGCTATAACGTCGCCCGCATTCATCATGCGCCGGATGGGCGGCGCCGCCTGGCGGCGCGTGCATTGGGTCGTCTATGTAGCGGCAACGGCAGGCGTAGTTCACTATTGGTGGCTGGTGAAGAAAGGTGTGCGCGCGCCGATGCCGTTTACGCTGGTGCTGGCCGCACTCCTCCTGGCGCGAGTGGTCTGGACTGTGATGAAGCGGAGACGCGGGGCCAATCGAACGCAGGCCAGTCCAGTTCCGGCTGTCAGGTAGCTAGTCTAGTGCGTCGGAAATAAGGGCACCTGTGGGGCAGCCCGAGATCATGGTTTTTCGGAGTAGCAGCGGGCTTTAGCCCGCAGTAAGCTGCATAAAACCGTTGGGGCTTTAGCCCCGGGCCGCTGCTGCCCCCACTCCGATTTACACCCGGATACCTGCCCATCTGCGTGACGCACTACACTAGACGCAACGCAACTCCATCGTTTGAATCGGGGTCTAAGCTAGGGGAAAGGCTCCGCTATGCGCAGAATTCCGGTCGTTGCCCTCACCCTTATTGTTTTCGCTGCAACTCCGCTGCTGGCGCAGAGCACGCCGGAGCCAAGCGGTGCGCCCGCGGCACCGGTCGTCCGGCAGAAAGCCGCGAAGACTCCCGCAGCTAAACCTGCCGCGCCAAGACCTCAACCCGCTGCGAAACCGGAGCCTCTGGTTCCGCTCACCGATCGCGAGCGCGCGCAGCAAACTCTGGACCGGTTCACCTTTGGGCCGCGCCCGGGCGATGTGGACCACGTGCTGGAGGTCGGCGTCGACAAGTGGTTTGAACAGCAGCTGAATCCCGGCACCATCAAGGATCCGGCGCTCGACCGGCGGCTGGCGGATTTCCCCACGCTCAGCATGACACCGGAACAAGCGCTGACGGTGTTCCCGGACCGGGGAACGATTCAGCGGGTCGCCGATGGCAAGCAGCCGATGCCAACCGATCCGCTGCTCGCAGCAATGTACGACGTGCAGATAGTGAAGCTGCGGCGTGAAGCAGCGGCCCGCAAGCCCGATGCTGCCGGCAACCTGCCCGCGGAGCCGTCCGACGCGGAGAAAGCCGCCGAGCGCCAGGGCGGACAATTCGCTGCGGCGCGCATTGCCGGCGAGCTGTTTGCGCTGCCGAAGAACCAGCGCATGGCGGCGCTGATCCAGATGCCGGTGGAAGACCGCATCGCCTTTACCAGCTACGTCAACGGCGACCAGAAGAATCAGCTCCTGGCGGACTTCACTCCGCGAGAACGCGAGATCTTTCTCGGCATGGCTGCGGGTGTAGGTGCGCAATACCAGATCGGCCAGGAGTTGGCGCAGGCAAAGATGGTGCGCGCCATCCTGAGCGAGCGCCAGTTGCAGGAGGTGATGACCGACTTCTGGTTCAATCACTTCAACGTCTACGTCGCCAAGGACTCCGACCAGTGGTACACCACCAGCTACGAGCGCGACGTGATCCGCAGGAATGCGCTGGGCAAGTTCGGCGATCTGCTGCTGGCGACTGCGCAAAGCCCCGCGATGATGGTGTATCTCGACAACTGGCTCAGCATCGGACCGGACTCCATCGCGAACGGCGTCAATCCCGCGAACCCGAGATCGAAGCCAGGCAATCGCGGCCTGAACGAGAACTATGGCCGCGAGATTATGGAGTTGCACACCGTCGGCGTAAACGGCGGCTATACGCAGGCCGACGTCACGAACCTGGCCGCGATCCTCACCGGCTGGACCGTGAATAACCCCGGGCAGGCGGGCGGATTCCTATTTGACCCGAGGCGCCATGAGCCGGGCTCGAAGGTCTGGCTGGGCCACAGCATCGGCAGCGGCCCGCCGTTTGTGATCCAGGGAACGCTGGCGATCGACGCAGCCGTGGCCGCAAGGGCCGCGCCCCCGATGGACGACAACAGCATGGGCGACATGATTATGGGCGGCGCCGAACAGAAGGCCGCTACGATGGCGAACGCTTCCGGCAACGAAGGGATGAAGGAAGGCCTGCTGGCACTCAACCTGTTGGCGCACAGCCCGCAAACTGCGCACTTCATCAGTTGGAAGATCGCACAGCGCTTCGTGGCCGACGATCCTCCGCCCGCGCTGGTGGACCGCATGGCCAGCACCTTCCTCGCATCTGACGGCGATATCAAGGCAGTCCTGCGCACACTTGTTGCCAGCCACGAGTTCAACTCGAAGAAGTACTTTCGCAACAAGGTTAAGACGCCGATGGAGTTTCTCGCTTCCGCGTACCGCACCACCCTGACCGACCCATCGAACCCCGGCGCACTGGTCAACACCATGCGCACCATGGGCATGCCGCTCTATTATGCGCTGCCGCCAACGGGCTACTACATCACCGCGGACAAGTGGATGAACACCAGTGCGCTGGTGGATCGCCTCAACTTCGCGTACCAATTGACCAGCGGCAAGTTCGCGGGACAGAGATTTGACGCGCCAAAGATCGTTGCTCTCGGCCTCATGGGCGAGCCGGTGCAGTTGCCGCAGACTGCCGACATGACGCCAACGCGGCCGGCGCACGCTGCCTATGCCGAGGCGACCATGACCGAGACAACTCCCTCTGCTCAGCCTGCGACACCCTCAGGAGCCGAGATCGCGCTCAAAGTCCTCGAGTCGACGCTGATCGGCGGCGAAGTATCGGTCAGAACAAATCAACAGATTCACCAGCAATTGGCGCAGGCAAGCGAGCAGGGTACCGCCCCCAGCGACATGCTCAACCTCCTCACCGCGCTGGTGATGGGCTCACCGGAGTTCCAGGTGCGGTGAGGGAGGGCGGGCTGGATCTTCAACCAACCCGCCCTGAAACGTGCAATCCATCTACGCGGCCTTGGTCTGCTTCGCGTAGTTCTCCATTCCGGTGATGTCGATGAACACAACGGGCTCCTTGCCTACGACCCACGCATCGTGTCCGGGCGGGATGTTGACCGCCTGGCCGGGCTTGATGTCCATTTCAGTGCCGTCATCCATCTTGATGTGCATGACGCCGGATAACTGAACGCCCAGGTGTGCCGCCTGGCAACTGCTGGTGCCTGCGATGGGCTTCACGTGCGTGCTCCAACGCCAGCCGGGTTCGCATGTGGCGCGGCCAAAGGTCACGCCGTTCAGGGTGATGAGTTCGATCTTTCCTTTCGGGAGTTCGCGTACTTCGTGGGGCTTGCTGAAGTCGATGGATTTGAGCTGAGTCTGCTTTTCTGCCATGTCGGATACTCCTTGAATGAGGTTTTGACTTGCTCGCAGGAATGCGAACGCACAGGGATTGAAGCCCTGCTCGTACTTCAGAAAAAAGTGCTGGCCCGCTGACCCGCCGGCCGCGCGCAACCGACGACCCACTCGCTGCCGGTGGCACATTTTAGCTCCGCCAAAGCAAATTGGGGAAGTCTTCAGGCCGCCGCGCTTCTGTTCACAGCCCCTCGAAAAGGTCCGTCATCTGAATTGCCGCCTGCGGCTTGGGCGTCGCAATCAGCGTATAGACCTCCTGGCCGACGTGCTGCTCAAAGTAGCCCTGGAACTTTTCCATCAAGGGAAGCTGCGAGGTGTGCGCGCGGAAGGCCTCGAACTTGCGTGGCAGCACGCGCGTGACATCCAGCGTAACCGTCCACGGCGCGGGCAGCGGCGCAGGACGGCCGGGGAAGAAGAAGTGGGTGGTGTTGTAGAAGAGCCGCTGCGCCGTATGCACCGGGCCCAGGGCAGGGAAGCGCTTCGGCGATGCGGCCCAATGAAAAGCCGCGGTGGTGAAGCAGGAGACCATGGTGTGGTCGGCATGCGTATTCATGGCCCCGTCGCCGCCAAAGGTCAGCACCACGTCCGGTTTGTACGCGCGCATGCGCTCCACCAGCTTGGCTGCGGTGTCGGAAAAGTCGGCGAACTCAAGCTGCCCGTCCTGGTAGTCGAGGATCTCGGCATGGGTGACGTCGAGGACCTTGCACGACGCAGCGAACTCGGCTCGGCGCAGCTCGCCCAGGTGTTCGTTGGAGATTGCTCCGACGCGATTGGTTGCCGCCTGGCCGTCGGTGAAGCAGATCACGGAGGTTTCGATGCCGGCTTCCGCGGCCAGCATCAGCGCGCCTCCGAAGCCGAAGCATTCATCGTCGGGATGGGCGGTAACACATAGCAGTTTGCGATTGGGCTTTTCGGTCATAGTCACTTCAAGAGTATTGCAGCATGCAATCTGCCTCTGCGTGCGATGTCCTCAATCACCGCCAGCTTCCAGTTCTCGGTCTGCCAGCAGCAGATCGTCGAGCACAGGGTCATCCGGCAGCAGGTCATCGAAGAGCAGGCCGGTGACTTCCACTTCGCCGGTAATCAGCGCGCGGACCGGCGCGAATGTCCGTCGATGCAGCGCGCACGGCCCAAGCTCGCGCAGTTGGCGGCGGTGCTCCGGCGTTCCGTAACCCTTGTGCGCAGCCAGTCCGTAGCCAGGGTGCAGCGCGTCCATCTCGCGCATCAGGCGGTCGCGGTGCACCTTCGCCACCACCGACGCCGCCGCAATCGACAGCGAAAGCGCATCTCCGTAAAACAGCCGCGTCTGCGCGCAGGGCCGTTCCATCCCGGAAACATCCAGTCGCATGGCGTCGACGAGCAGGTGGTCGGGTGCGAGCGCAAGCCCCTGCACCGCGGCCAGCATGGCGATCCGCGTGGCCTGGTAAATATTCACGCGGTCGATCGTCTCCGCGTCCACCTCGGCCACCGATACCGCGAGCGCGCACTTGCGGATGCGCCGGTCCAGCTTCTCCCGCTGCTCCCGTGTCAGTTGTTTTGAATCCTTCAATCCCGCACGCGCCAGCCCGCCCAACCGTTCCGGCAGGATCACCGCAGCCGCCACCACCGGACCGAACAGCGCGCCGCGTCCCACCTCGTCCACCCCTGCAATCATTCGGAATCCGCGGTAGCGCAGCGCCTGCTCGGGCGCATCGCTGCAAACCAGCAGCTTCAGCATGCGTTGCTTCGCAGTGGCGGCGGTAACGGCATGCGCAGTGCGAAGACTCCCCATATCGGGTACGAGTTTACAACTTTCGTTGCTGTTAATTTCCTATGGACGCGCGCGGGCAGGTTGTATTCTCGGGGAAGAACAGGCTCTTCGACGCCGCGAGCGAGGCTCCGTTAGCTGCGGCCGGTCGGAAACGGGTGAGTTTGGGCGTGGGTACTCGCGCCCGATGCGCCGAGCCGGTTCGGGGGCCTTTCCATGAACGTGCGCACCACCTTCGCCATATTTCTAACTCTTGGAATCATCGGGAGCGCCGCCTGCTGCGCGGCTCAATCGCAGACCTCGACCCCAGCTGCAACCTCAACTTCTCCCACCAGCCCTCCGCCGGTCACCAAGCCCGCCGCGCCGGCAAAAAGCAAAAAGGCCAAGACCCAGACCGCGAAGAACGTCTACACCGGTCCAACCACGATTGTTGTTCTGCCCCCCACTCCCATGTTGGATGGCGAGGGCAAACAGCGCGTCGATCCCGACGGAAACCTGATGTTCAATCCGCCGGTGAAGCAGATCCGCGACAAGAAGGGGCACCCGGTCTTCGCTGCCAATGGCAAGCCGGTGTTCCAAACCGCAACCAACCTCGGCTACGACGAGAAGGGCAAGAAGATCCTCGTAAAGAAGGTCAAGCCGCCCAAGATGATACCGGTTTCCATCAGCGCCGGCACCCTCACGGTGGACGGATGGACCGGCAAGGCGCGATTGAACTACGACATCGCCGACCTGAAGTTCATGTACATCTATGCCCCGGGAATCGGCATCACCATCGTCTCGCAGAACCAGTTCCCGGGCGCGAAGGAGCAGCCCGGCGCGTTCAACGATAAGGCCCTCAGGATCACGGTCGACGGGCATCCGATGGAACTCGCGTCGGAGAAGCGCCTGCTCGGCAAGAAGCCGCAGTCGGCGTGGGTCGCGGTCGATCGCGGCTTCCAACTGCCCTCGAAGTTTCCGGTGTTTGGATATGGCGCCGCGACCAGGGCGCCCTACGCCTGGCCGGGTTCGAAGGAAAGCGTCGCGGACAAGGGGCCGGTGGTGGCTCCGCCGCTGCCCGTCGATGTGAGGCCTACGTTGCTGCTCGCGCCGTGTCCAGCGGGCATGATGCGGCCGACTGGCCCGCCCGTGCTGCCCGGGCAAACGGCGGTCGCACAGCCGTGCGTTGCCATCAAGCCGGCAGCCCCGGCATCTGCGTCGGCGCCGGCAACTCCGCCCGCGCAACCAGCGCATTAGCGAGCCACCGCTCAAGCTCTACGCGAGGCTGCAAGAGAAAAGGCCACGCTGGAGATCGTGGCCTTTCTGCTTCGCGCGAAATTCTCAGCCAAGCCTCAGGAGGGCCGGGCGACCTCGTGCAGGCGCGCCGCCTTGCCGCGCAACCCGCGCAGGTAGAAGAGCTTGGAGCGCCGCACTTCGTACGACCGCAGCTTCTCAATCTTGTCGACTACCTTGGAGTTGTACGGGAAGATGCGCTCCACACCCTGACCGAAGCTCATCTTGCGCACGGTAAAGGTGCCCTGCGGCCCTTTGTTGGTCGCAATCACCATGCCTTCAAAGGCCTGGAGGCGCTCTTTTTCGCCCTCGCGGATCCTAACCTGCACGCGAACGGTGTCGCCGGGGCCAAACGAGGGGTGGTCGGTCCGCTCAAGTTTGGCGGCCAGCTTCTGCATAATCGGATGAATAGACATAGGTACTTTCCTGTTCAGAATTCGAATCTTTAGTTTATCAGATTATCCGCAGAATTGGGCCCAAACCAGGTGTCCTACTTCGGGCACATGCCCGCAAGTTCCTTCTCCAGCTTTCCGTCACCTCGCTTCTTCAGCAGGTTGTCATAAAGCGAAGACTTCGCGGCTGGGTCCGCAGCGAGGAACTTCTCATACACATTCAGGGCAGCGTTCAGTCCGGCGAGGTTCTGCGCTCTCGAATCGCTGGCAGCTTCAGGATGCTCATACAGAAACGCCGCGGCGGAGATGATCATCTGGAGCGAGATGTCGTGCGCGCGGCTACCCTTGGCAGAATTCATCTGATTGAACATCGGTGAGCACAAGAGCACATGGCTGGTGTGGTCATTCTCGTCAAAGGTCATCGCCGCTTTCCGCTGCTGATCGGCTTGGGGCCCAAGCGGATCGGCTTCCGCAGCATGAGCGTAGGCAACGGCCTGTTGCTGCGTCGTGGCCGAGGGCACATCCTGGGCTGAGGCGGGATTCGTCAGGAACAGCAGGGAGGCGGGAACGATGAGGCAGAGTTGCAGGCACGTACGATTCATGAATCTCCCTTGGGCCGGTACGCCGCCACTATACGCCCGATTGCAGACCGTGGAGTAGAATCCTCCCGGTCCGCATCTACCCTGCATGCACGCGGTGAAGGGAAGCGGTCAGCTTTACTGGAACGATCTTCAGATGGAGAGACCGTGAAACTAGCACTCGCAGTTTTGCTTCTGACCACATCGGCACTTGCCCAGGACCAATCTGCAATCGTCGCTGCCGCTCGCGGCCCTGCGAGCGTCATCTTCGACGTGAAGAATGACAGCTCGCAACACACCCTGGCCCAACCCGAGGCCGGGAAGGCACTGGTTTACATCATGCAGGAAAATGGCCTTTATTGCGTGCCTGGGGGTTGGTGTGTGATGAATGTCGGAATCGATGGGGCATGGGTGGGAGCCTTCAAGGGGAAGATGAATGGTTCCCCTCTCAACTCCTACTTCTCTGCGTATGTGGAGCCCGGAGAACACCATGCATGCGTCAAGGCGCGGAGCGGAAAGAGAGACGTAAGTGCGTTTGCGCATTTCAGCGCGGAGGCAGGCCAGGTCTACTACTTGGTCATACGAGGTTCCTTTGAGGGTGAGACTGCCCGGTACCTCGGTATCGGTCCGCTCGACAGCGACGAGGCCAAGTACCTGATCGCCACCTCTCCGCTCAGCGTCTCGCAGCCAAGGAAGTAACGCAGCACAGATTCTGCTCAGCCTCCAAACGGCACCCACAAAGTCGCGGATCAGAGGCGGTAACTCGCCCTAATACAGGGGCTGGCAGCGCGAGTCGCTGTCAGCCTTTTTCTTCGCTGCTTTCTTCGGAGGCGCGATTAATTTCGGCCAGTCCTACGGGCAGATTCATGCGGATGGACTTCGCGGCCAGATCGACCTCGAGCAGCAGCGCGCTGGCAAATGGGACCAGCACTTCATCGCCTTCCGGCAACTTGACCGCCAACAGCGGAGCCGCTTCTTCCAGCCGGCGCAGCCCATCGGGCGAGGTGGGGAACTGGACGCTCGCGACCACTCCCAAGGCCTGGTCGCGGTCATAGACAGTGCAGCCGATCAGGTCCGAAATATACGTGGCGCCGGCCGGGAGCGGCATCCGCTCGGCGAGCGGAATCAGGACATCCTTGTCTGCGAGTTCCTGCGCTTTTTCGATGCTGTCGATGCCGGCGAAGTGGAAGACAATGCGGCCGGCATTACGGCCTACGGGAAGCCAGTGCGCGGCGACTTGGGCCGGTTGAACCGAAGCGCCTGGCTTTGATTCGCCGGAGACTTGATCGGACGGCGCCAGCCACACCTGCGGGTGCTGGTCGAACCGCTCGGGAAAGTCGGTGAACAGGTCGGCGAGGACCTCTCCTTTGCGTCCCTGGGGCCGAAGGATGTGGGCCAGAACGATCCATTGCGAAGCGGATTCCATGGCCTTCAATCGTACGCGTGCAGTGGGGGACCGTGCGGGCGAGCAGGATTTACCGCGGCCGCAGCATTGTCGCCGATTTCCAGCACCCCGCCTGGCATAGACTTCGCAGCGGCCTATGCGGCGACGGCGCTCCGATCACGACTCGTCGTCTTCCAGAATATCGAGTGCGAAACGGTGATGCAGTTTCATGCTGGCGGCGCCGAGGATGGTGCGCAACGAGCGCGCCGTTCGGCCCTGTTTCCCGATCACCTTGCCGATGTCCTGGTGGGCGACGCGAAGTCGTATCACTGTGGCATCGTGGTCATCGAGCATCTCGACGGAGACATCTTCAGGCTGGTCAACCAAGGCCTGGACGATCTCCAGGATAAGTTGTTTCATCCGCTCAGTTGGCTCGGAGGCTACTAGCGTTGCTTCGTTCATCACAGACACCTCTTGGGAAGAATGCTGCCCCGGTTCGATGCCGCCCATCGCCTCAGTCTGGGTGAGGTCTTCAGGGAAGAATGACTTTCTGCCGGTGCAACACCGTGGCCACTCCCTGTGGGGAGAAACGCCAGAAGAGACCACGCAGCCCGTCTAACTTCAAAGCGGGCCTGCCAAGAGTCTACGTGAAGAAACCGCGCAGAAAGTGTTAGAAAAACGGTCATTACCAGATTCTTTTAGCACAGTTGGCTGGTTACCTGATAACTATTTAGTAACTAGGCGGCGCTGGCCGGCTCGGCCACGGGTGGCGCGGCCGGTTGGGCAAAGAGCTTGCCCACGCGCTCCGACAGCCTGGCGCCGTTGCCGACCCAGTAGTCGATGCGATCGCGCTTCAGGTCGAGCGTGGCCGGGGTGGTGCGGGGGTTGTAGGTGCCAACCACCTCAATGGAACGGCCATTGCGCGCGCGGTCCTTTTCAATGACAACGACGCGGTAGTGGGGCTGCTTGCGGGCGCCAACGCGCGCCAGACGAATCATCAACACTTGGGAAACCTCTCAGAGAAATCGGTGTATGCGGGGCGAAGAGAATGAAACCGCGCGATCCGCCGGCCGAGCAGGCGGGACCGCAGCTCACACAGCCCAACACCTAAGTATGGCGGAGATTGCGGGATTTCGCAATGCCACGGACTGGAGGCGGCGGGTTGGCTTGCAGCGAGTGGCCGACGTAGCCGAAATGGCCAGCGCTTTCGGCCACTTCGTTTGCGCTGACGTCGAACTGGCCCAGCACCGTGCCAAATGGGGTCTGCGGGTTAAAAAGCCGTGCCGCCTCTAGGAGAAGGCGGCAAGACGATGGGCATATACAACTCTGCTTAGCCCGATTCAAGAACGATACCTCCGGGTGGCGGCCGGGGATGTGACACGCGTCACGTCTGTATTTGCCGGCCGACACATCATTGCTGGTCGCGTAACAGCGCAGTGGCGGCCCATAGGATTGGCGCCTGGCCGTGCAGGTTTCCCGTCTCGCGCTTGCGGTCCAGGTAGTACTGCATGTTGTCCAGCTTGCCGGTGCCGGTGCAGACCTGTGTGACGTCGTGGTTCTGATCGACGTAGCCGACCACGGCAATCCAACTGCGGCGGGCGGCAGGGGCGTAGGCGGCAGCGTCCAGCCAGCCGTGCTTCACCCCGGTGATCAGCGCAAAGCTGAACATGGCGGAGCTCGAACTCTCCGGCCATGCCTCGGGATGGTCGATCAGCTCGCGCCACATGCCGTCCGCGCCCTGGTACTTCAGCAGCGCGGCCATCATTAGTTTGTAGCCGGCGAGAATGCGCGGGCGATCGGGATGGTTGGCGGGCAGGGTGCGGAGCATCTCGGCCATGCCGGCCGCGAACCAGCCATCGCCGCGTCCCCAGAAATATTTGACGTCGGGTGCGTGGAAGAAGAGGCCGTTGGGCTGCTGCAGCCGGTCGAGATAGACGACCATCTCGTGCGCGTCGCGATCGAGGTACTTGCGATCGCCGGTGGTGCGGTACGCCTCAAGCTGCAGCATGGTGAGCATGTACATGTCGTCGACCCACAGGCGCGTCTCGGGCGAGAGGCCGTCTTTCACCAGCGCGTCGTGGACATCCTGCGGGAGTTCGGGAGGCGTATCGGGTGTGAGCGGCCCCCACTGGCGGTCCGCCCAGGACAAGCCGAGCTGCAGGTACTTCGGATCGTAGGTCGGGAGGCCTTTCGTCTGGATGGCGATCTCCAGCGGCATCACCCCGAAGATGGAGTCGTCGACGTGGT
>CAZAXI010000061.1:0-23206 GCA_964489045.1 uncultured Granulicella sp.
GAACTCTTATCATTCTGTTCATCGTGGACAAGACGATTGGGCTTAGGGTAAGTGAAGCGGACGAGAACACCGGCCTGGATCTTTCGCAGCACGGGGAAGAGGGTTACGAGTGGGCGCATTGATGAAATAGGTGCCCGGGTTGGGGCTGGCCCGGAGGGGCTATGGCGATTCCAACCGAGCGGAGCGTAATATGCTAGAGCTTTACAGAAGGCTTATGTGAGAGGGACAAGAAATGCAAAAGATTGAGGCGGTAATACAGCCTTCGAAGCTGGATGCGGTAAAGGATGCGCTGGTGGAGATTGGCGTTCAGGGCATGACGATTACGGAGGCGCGCGGACACGGGCGGCAGAAAGGGCACACGGAGTTTTATCGTGGGCGCGAGTATTCCGTGGACCTGCTGCCGAAGGTAAAGCTGGAGACAGTGGTTGCGGACGAGATGCTGGAGAAGGCAGTCCAGGCGATTATCGGGGTGGCGCGGACGGGAACAATCGGGGATGGCAAGATCTTTGTGACGAGGATCGACGAAGCCATCCGGATCCGGAACGATGAGCGGGGGGAAGTAGCGCTCTAAAAACAGGTTCGAGGTTCGGGGTTCGAGGTTCGAGGGGAGCGACCGCGGGCTGCACGGAGTTGTGTGGTTGTATGCTGTAAGTTCTACCAACGCACACAGCTATGCCGGAAAAAGAGACTCCAGAAGGCAAAATGCGCAGCGAATACCAGCGCCGGATGCTGGCGATTCGTGATGCCTTCGAGGCAGGGGCGGCGGGCGCGGCGACGATTGCGGCGCGGGCGCAGGCGATGGACGAGTTGATCGTCGGGCTGTGGACGCGGGCGGCCGAACGGTCGGGGGTGCTGCGGTCGGGGATTGCCCTGGTGGCCCTGGGAGGCTACGGCCGGAGCGAGCTGTTTCCTTACTCGGATGTTGACCTGATGTATCTGCTGGACGGGAAGGTCCAAGAGAAAGACGTAAAGCAGCCGATCCGGCGGATGAGCCAGGAGCTTTGGGACTGCGGGATCCGGCTATCGCCGCTGACGCGCAAGCGGGCTGAGGCGGAGCGGTTCGACGCGGACAATGTGGAGTTTGCGCTGTCGTCGCTGGACCACCGGGTGCTGGGGGGAGATGCCGCGGTGTACGAGAAGTTTGCCGGCACCGGCCTGGCGAAGATGCTGGATCGGGATGGCAAGGCGATTGTGGCGGGGCTGGTCGAACTGACTTCAGAGCGACACAAGAAGTATGGAGACACGCTGTTCCACCTGGAGCCGAGCATCAAGGACTGCCCGGGCGGGCTGCGGGATGTGCATGTGTGCGCATGGTTGAAGACACTTGGGGCAGCGGCTGCGGGAATGAAGCCGGGGGCAGAGGCCGGTGACGGATGGGCGGCTGGGGACAGCGAGGACTTCCGGCAGGCGGTGGGTTTTTTGTACACGGTGCGGTGCTTCCTGCACTACCGGCACGAGCGCGATGACAACACCCTGGACTGGCAGGCCCAGGATGCGGCGGCGAAGGCTCTGATCGGGCTGGACCGGAGCCGTGCCCGGCTGGAGGGACCAACTGGAGCGGCGTACTGGATGCGGCTCTACTTTCGCCACGCGAGGATCGTAGAGCGAAGCCTGACCCACATGCTGGAAGCGGTTCCAGCCAGGGAGCGGGTGGGGCGATGGGCGGTGATGGGCAAGGCTGCTTTGTCGAAGGTGCGGCGCCGGCCCGAGCCTCCCCCGGTCGGCTACAGGGTGGATAACGGGCGGATGGTTCTGGGCGCTGCGGTGGGTGCTGGGGGCGACCCGGCGCAGGATCCGGAGGTGGTGCTGCAGTTGTTTGCGGCGATGGCGAGGAGCGGATGCACGCTCGACCGCGGGAGCGAGGAACGGATGTCGCAGGCGCTGCCGCTGCTGTCGACGCATCTGGAGGAGGGGCCTGCGCTGTGGCGGCATCTGCAGGAGATTCTGCTGGGCCAGTATGCGGGGAATGCGCTGCGCGCGATGCATGCACAGGGAATTCTGGAGCTGATTATTCCGGAGTTTCACGGAATCGACGCGCTGGTGATCCGCGACGCCTACCACCGCTATACGGTGGACGAGCACACCATGGTGCTGATCGATACGCTGCACGGCCTGGAGACGCCGCAGACCGGTCCGATGGGCGAGTGGGCCGGACGCTTTGGCGGGATACTGCGCGATGTGCAGCACCAGGCGCTGCTGTACCTGGGCGCGCTGATGCACGATACGGGCAAGGGCAGGAGCACCGACGACCACGCCGGCGAGAGCGCACGCATGGCGGAGAGCGTGGCGGAGCGGCTGGAACTGGATGTGTACGAAAGCGAGTTGCTGCTGGGGTTGATTCGCAACCATCTGGAGATGTCGGCGGCGCTGCGGCGGGACATTTTCGATCTGGAGACGGTGAGCGCGTTTGCGGGTAAGGTGCAGACTCCCGAGGCGTTGCGGATGCTGACTCTGTTCACCTATGCGGACATTCATGCGGTTCATCCGGACGCATTGACGCCGTGGAAGGCGGAAAACCTGTGGCGGCTCTACCTGGCCACGGCGAACTACCTGGACCGCAGCGTGGATGATGAGCGGGTGGGCGCGCGGGTGGGCAAGGAACTGGTGCGTCGCGTATCGGCCCTGCTGCCGGGCAAGCGGGAGCAGGTGGAGGCTTTTCTGGAGGCCTTTCCGGAGCGGTATCTGCGGACGCGGACGCCGGACCAGGTGCGGATGCACTTCGAGATGGCGGAACGATTTGCGCAGGACCGGGTGCAGATGGAGTTTCGCTATGCGCCGGAGACGAGCGAGATCACACTGGTGACCCCGGACCGCCCGCTGCTGTTCGCGGACATGGCGGGAGCGCTGGCAGCCTGGGGAATGAACATTGTTACGGCCGACGCATTTTCGAACCGGCAGGGCATCGTGGTGGACAACTTCCGCTTTAGCGATACGTTTCGCACGCTGGAGATGAACACTTCCGAGCACGCGGCGTTTGTGGAGAGCGTGCACGATGTGATGGCGGGAAAGGCGGCGGTGGAGAAACTGCTGGCCGGGCGGCGGCGCGGGCGCAGGAAGGCACCCAAGGTGGTGGTTCAGTCGCGGGTGGATTTCGATGACGAGGCGTCGTCGCACAGTACGCTGCTGCAGGTAGTGGCGCAGGACATGCCAGGGTTGCTGCGTGCGGTGAGTCAGACGCTGGCGGGCCGGGGGTGCAACATCGAGGTCGCGCTGGTGGATACGGAAGGAGAGACGGCGATCGACGTTTTCTACGTGACCCGGAACGGGGCCAAGCTGGATCGAGACCAACAAGGAGAACTGAAAAGGGACCTTCTGAGTGCGATTGAGGCGAACGCCAGCTAGGAGCGGAAACAGGCGGCTGGGACTAGCCCCGGTGGTTCGGCAGTTTTTACTGACCAGCGGCCAACCATGTGGTTCGCAAGTGGCATCGGAACCAATAGTGGCCGGAATTTTCTTCCTGCTGGCCGGAAATTACTACTTCCCGCAGGAGAAATGAGCCGGATCGCAGGGTTTATCGATTTATACTGTAATCACACATGGCACAAGCCCCAGATCAAAATTCCAGTATTGGCCGCGCCGCGCCGGTGCCCCAGCCGAAGGATCGTTACTTTTTTGGGTCACTGGACAGCTCTGCCGCGAACCGGGAGAAGCTGAATGAGGTGAACTGGGGGTACGACCAGCAGGAAGGGGTGGTCATGGCGTCGCTGGATGCGGCGGTCAACTGGGTACGAAAAAACTCGGTATGGCCCATGACGTTTGGTCTGGCGTGTTGCGCGATCGAGATGATGTCGATGGGTGGATCAAGATACGACATCGCGCGGTTTGGCGCGGAGGTATTCCGGCCGTCTCCCCGGCAGAGCGATCTGATGATCGTCGCGGGGCGGGTATCGCAGAAGATGGCTCCGGTGATTCGCCGGTTGTACGAGCAAATGCCTGAACCTAAATGGGTAATCTCGATGGGGGCATGCGCCACGTCGGGCGGGGTTTTCAACAACTATGCATTGCTTCAGGGAGTGAATCAGATCATTCCCGTGGACATTTATGTTCCCGGGTGCCCGCCTCGTCCTGAGCAGTTGCTTTATGCGATCACGCTGTTGCAGGAGAAGATCCAACAGGAGCGGGGCACGGTGCGAAAGACATTGAATTTGTCGTAGGGAAGGACTAGAGTTCCACCGACAAATTCGGCGGGCAATGCGCGGGAGCCGAAGTCAGTTTTTTCCGCGAGCCCTGGAATCTGGCGGTAAATCCTTCTGGCGTATGAATTAGAGCATATTTTTTGCTCTGGACAGAGGGTACAACTGGGTTACACTCGGGGTGACCCGATTTCAGCAGTTTTCCAAGCAGGCAGTGGTAGTACCAACAGTTTTTGTGAGTGGAGCAAGGATTATGAGTGGAGGCAGTCGAATGACTTATCGCCCGTTTCGCAGTCTCGGCCGGATCGTACTGGCTGCGTGCGCAGTTAGCCTTGGTATAGCAAGCCTGGGTGCACAGACACCCGCCCCAGCCGCCCCGCCGGCGGGGATCAACCCGTCTCGAGTGGATGTGTTCACGGGCTACTCGTATTTCGGGGCGCATGGACAGCTCCAGCCCCAGGCCATCCCGTACTCGTCCATCAACCTGGGCGCGATCGGCAGTGGCGCGTACTACTTCAACAAGTATTTTGGCGGAGAGATTATCTACGCGAACCACCCGAGCGGTGTGAATGATGGTGTGTCGTCGTTTTCCGCGGGGCCGATTGCCCGCCTGCCGATGGACCACTTTACGCTGTTTGCGCATGCCGGGGTCGGCAGTGAGAGACTCGGTGGCCCGAACAGCGAGGCTGCCGCGACGCGCGCATGGAACGTCTACACATGGGGCGTGGCACTGACGGCTGGGGGCGGTATGGACTACGACCTGCCGTTCTTCAATAATCGGTTCAGCCTGCGTCTGTTCCAGGCCGACTATCGCTATATGCACGATGATTTCGGTCCAGTCAGTCCGATTCCGTCATTTGGAGCACCGATAGGTGGGCGCGCCAATCTGGACGCAATCGAATTGAGCACCGGCATTGTGACGCACTTTGGCCACATCATCCCGCCGCCGCCGGTAACGTATAGCTGCTCGGTTTCTCCTGCGAGCGTTTATGCGGGCGACCCGATTACGGTTACGGGCGTGGCCCTGAATCTGAACCCGAAGAAGACGGCCACCTACACGTGGAACTCAACGGGGGGCGCAATCTCGGGAACATCGACGACGGCGAACATCGATACCAAGGCGGCCGCTCCGGGCACCTACACGGTGACGGGCCATGTGACCGAGGGCGCCAAGCCAGGCCAGTCGGCCGACTGCTCGACCCAGTTCACGGTCAAGCCGTTTGATCCGCCGATCATGAACAGCTGCACAGCGAATCCGTCCACGGTTGGTTCGGCTGGATCCTCAACCATTACGGCCAACGCCACGAGCCCGCAGAACCGTCCTCTGAGCTACAGCTACAGCGCGACGTCCGGCTCGGTGAGCGGGACGACCACGACAGCGACCCTGACTGCGCCGGCTGTGGCGGCGGGAGGCACCAGCTCGGTTACGGTAACTTGCAATGTTGTGGACGACCTCGGCAAGAGCGACTCCAAGAGCACCACGGTTGCGGTGATTGGGCCGCCGATTCCGCCGCCACCGCCTGCGCCAACGGCGTCGAGCCTCTGCTCAGTGAGCTTTGAGCGTGATGCGAAACGTCCGGAACGGGTGGATAACGAAGCAAAGGCCTGCCTTGACGACGTTGCCCTGGCTCTGCAGCGCTCCTCCGACGCCAAGCTTGCGCTGGTTGGCAACGAAGACGCCAAGGAGCAGAAGGTGGATGACAAGCTGGCGAAGCTGAAGCACAACAAGAAGCCGACCGCAGCAGCCGAGCGCGTCGTCAACACCAAGGACTACCTGGTCACGGAGAAGGGGCTCGATCCTTCACGGATCATGGTCTACACCGGCACGGATGATGCGCAGACGGTGACCACCACCGTGATCCCAGCCGGCGCAGTCAACCCGGTTGCAAGCGACACGCCAGTGGACGAGAGCGCAGTGAAGGCTGTGCCTCGGACTCCGCCGGTCAAGGCCACGAAGGCGAAGGCAAAGTAACGACGTAGCGACTGAAACAAGCACAACGGGCTGACTGGGTTGGTTCCCAGTCAGCCTTTGTGCAGGTGTGCAAGTTAGAAATGGCTGCATCAAACCTTATATTGAGGAGAGTTCGGTACGGGATGGGACCACAACGTTGAATTGCAAACTGCACCGTTTTCGCCTGCCTGGGATGGTTCTGATCCTTGGTTTTATCTGCCCCCAGATGCACGCCGTCTCATGGTTCCCGGAGGGACCAGACGGCGGGTCTGCGCGGTCCTTTGCAGCGGACCCACAGAATCATGCGCATCTTTATCTGGGTGCGGCGAATGGGTGGATCTATCAGTCGCAGGATGGCGGCACGACCTGGGCCCGGCTGGCGCGGGTCGGCAATCGGGATGACCTGATTATCGACAACATCCTGGTCGATCCGGCCAATCCAAAGCACCTGGTGGTGGGAGCCTATGTAGTTGCGGACGGCGGCGATATTTATGTCAGCAATGATGGCGGCGCGACCTGGGCCGGCGAGCCGGAGATGGAAGGGCAATCGGTGCGGGCGCTGACGTCGGCTCCGTCGGACCCGAAGTTATTGGTGGCGGGAACGCTGGAGGGAGTTTTCCGCTCGACCGACAGCGGAGCGCATTGGGAGCGGATCAGTCCGAAAGACAGCGCGGAGATTCACGAGGTGGAATCGCTGGCGGTCGATCCTGCGGACCCCAACGTGATTTATGCGGGCACGTGGCATCTTCCGTGGAAGACCACCGACGGGGGCAAGACCTGGACGAGCATCAAGCAGGGGATTATCGAGGACTCGGACGTCTTCTCGATTGTCGTCGATCCGAAGCAGTCGAATGTGGTGTATCTGAGCGCGTGTTCCGGGATCTACAAGAGCGAGGACGGCGGCGACAAGTTTACCGGCGGAGTGGGCGTGAATAAGGCGCAAGGAATTCCGTCAACCGCTCGCAGGACCCTGGTGCTGACGCAGGACCCGAATCATCTGGATACGGTGTTTGCGGGGACGACGGAAGGGCTGTATCGCAGTTTCGATGCGGGGAAGTACTGGATGCAGACGACCGGGGCGGACGCGATTGTGAACGACGTCTACGTGGATCCGGAGAACTCGAAGCATGTGTTGCTGGCAACCGACCGGCGGGGCGTGCTGGCGAGCGACGATGGGGGCGACAGCTTTGTGCCGTCGAACAGCGGCTTTTCGGCGCGGCAGATTACCGCGTTTACGGGAGACGCGCAGCACCCCGCGACGGTGTATGCCGGCGTGGTGAACGACAAGGAATCGGGCGGCGTTTTTGTGAGCCATACGGGTGGGTTGAGTTGGAAGCAGTTGAGCAACGGACTGGATGGACGGGACGTATTCAGTCTCGGCCAGGCTTCTGACGGTACGATCCTGGCGGGTACGGAGCATGGGATCTACCGGCTGAAGGACGGCGACTGGCAGCGTGCGGGAGACGACACCAAAGCTCCCGGTGCGCCTGCCGCGGTAGCCAAGAATGTGCCTGCTGCGACCGGCAAGAAACAGCCCGCGCGGAAGGTGTCAGCACGAGTTGCGGCCAGGCAAAGGCAGGCTGCGAAGGCACGAAGTACGCCGGCCGCGACCGTGAATAACTTCGACGGAAGCGTGTATGGGTTTGCGTCGACGGGAGAGACGCTATTCGCGGCGACTTCGGGAGGCTTACTGCGGAGCGCGTCGAGCGGATTGAAGTGGAGCCTGGCTTCGGCTCCGATGGTCGAATGCCATTTTGTGGCGGCGGCGAAGACAAACGTGGTGGTGGCGAGCCTGGGCGCGATGGAGATGTCGACCGATGGCGGCGACACATGGCAGGCGGTGGCGCTGCCGGCGAAGATGACGCAGGTTTCGGCGCTGTCGGTGGATGGGCAGGGCGATGTGTGGGTCGGCGACCGGGATGGAGTTTACATCTCGACCGACAAAGGCGGGCACTGGCAGACGCCGGCCAACCTGCAAGTGCGCAACGTGAACAACCTGTACTACGACGAGCCGGCGAACCGCATGCTGGTGACGTCGAGCGGGCCGGCGACGACGGCGTTCGCGGTGGAGATTGGGTCGATGCAAGTGACCTCGTGGGACACGAAATGGAACCTGCGGTTTGTGCGTCCGGTGGGCGACCACCTGGTGGCGGCGACGTTGTTCGACGGCATGGTGGTGCAGCCGAGATGGGTGGACTCGGCGCTGGTTGGGAAGTGAGTGAGAGTGGCGCGGCAAGCCGAGACAAAAAGCAGATTCCCTTCGGGAATGACAAACCAATAGGCCAACCGCTGGGCGGGATAGAATGGGATTGGCGTGACTTCTGGTGCTTCCAATTCGGGACCGCGACACGGCTTCCAGACGGATGACGCGGCGCTGCGGCCGATTGCGGCCAAGGTGGAGCGCGGCGAGCGGCTGAGCTTCGACGATGGCGTGGCGTTATACCGCAGCGGCGATATCCTGGCGGTTGGGTGGATGGCCAACGCGGTGCGCGAACGGATGCATGGCGACATTGCCTACTTCAATGTGAACCGGCACATCAATCCGACGAATGTGTGCGTGGCAAGCTGCAGGTTGTGCGCGTTCGGGCGCAAGAAAGGCGCGGCCGGAACCTACACGATGGCGCTGGAGGAAGCGTGGGAGACGGCTGGATCCGGGCTAACGGAGGCGGTGACCGAGTTCCATATTGTCGGCGGGCTGCATCCGGATCTTCCGTTCGAGTATTTTGAGGACCTGATACGCGGGTTGAAGGTGCGCTATCCGAAGGTGCATATCAAAGCGTTCACGATGGTTGAAGTCGCGTATCTAGCGAAGCGCGGCAAGATGACGATCGAAGAGACGCTGGTGCGGATGAAGGCTGCGGGCGTCGATTCGCTGCCGGGCGGCGGGGCGGAGATCTTTGCGGACCGGGTGCGGCACATCATCTGCGACCACAAGATTGACGGCGGCGAGTGGCTGGAGACGGCGCGGACGGCGCACCGGATCGGCTTACGGTCGAACGCGACCATGCTGTATGGGCACGTGGAGAACGACGAGGACAGGGTCGACCACATGCTGCGGCTGCGCGGGGTGCAGGACGAGACGGGCGGATTCCAGACGTTCATTCCGCTGGCGTTCCATCCGGACAATACGGCGCTGGCGCACATTGCGAAGACGACCGGGATGATGGACCTGAAGCAGATCGCGATTGGACGGCTGCTGCTGGATAACTTCCCGCACGTGAAGAGCTACTGGCAGATGGTGTCGCCGGAGCTGGCGCAGATTTCGCTGCGGTTCGGGGCGGACGACATCGACGGGACCGTGATCGAGGAGAAGATTTACCACGATGCCGGGGCGACGACTCCGCAGGGGATGCGGCGGGCTGATCTGGTGCGGCTGATTACCGAGGCCGGGCGAGTGCCGTTCGAGCGGGACACGCTTTACCGGGCAGTGACGCGGAGCGAGGACACGTTTACGGTCGCGGTTTAGGTCTGGAATCGGGTGCGGTATGGGGTCCCCCTTGGTATCGATTTCTGCATCATCTTCCAAACAAACAACTTATTCAAGATCTTGAAAACAAAGGGAGTATTTTGTAAGATCTTCAAAACGCTGGAGTTATCGCTTCTTCGGAGCTTAGGGTGGCACAAGCCTGCAGCTTGGTGGATTCTGTCTCGACCTACATTCAGTTATAAGCGGGGTGTCAAGGACCAGCGGTGGAAACGCGGGCGGGAAATGGGTCTGCGGGGTTGAAGAAGGCATGCTCCAGGGGCTAAAGCCCGTGTACTTTCTAGCCGAGTGAGACCCAAGGAGACCCGAGGCTGAAGCCTCAGGCTACCAGCCTTGGGGTACGCAGAAGCAAGGGCAAGGGCAGGGGCTAGGGCGGACGACGGAGATTCTGACTCTGCGAGTCAGAATGACGAGCAAGCGCAAAGGCAGAGGCAAAAACAGAGGAAATACGGAGATTCTGACTCTGCGAGTCAGAATGACGCTTCGAGAGGGATGACGCTCTGGGAGGGATAGCGGCTAGTTTTCCGTTGGAGTTCGGTCGATGTGGTCGAGGACGAGGGTGGGCAGGGGGACTTTGCTCTTCTCCAGCTTGACGCCGAGGGTCTTAGTGATGGCGTCGAAGAGGCTGAGGCCGCCGGGGGGGACGGAGGCTGCGGAGGGATCGTCGCCGGCGGCCTGCGGGGAGGGTGTGCGGAGCTGGCCGGCGGTCGAGAAGCTGAGGGTGAAGTCGTAGGCGCCGGCGATGCCGGTGGCGTCGATGACCGGACTCTTAATGTAGCCGGACGCCATGGTTTGAAGCTGAGCCGCGAACTGGGCCATGGTGATGTTGGAGCAGGTGACCAACCGGCCGAGTTGCGGATTGTCGATGCGGGGATCTTTGCCGTCGGGGCCGGGGCCGGTCTTGCAGCCGGTGCGGTTGGCGGGGTCGGCCGGCTTGAGGTGCGGACCGGCGGCGACCAGGGTGTATCCGTCCACGGGACGGTCCTCCATATGGCTCTTCATCTCGAAGCGGTCGGCGAGCAGGGTCTTCAACATCTGCTGCAGGTCATCCTGATCGATCTGCGGGGCGCTGCCGGGGCCGATTGGGGTGCTGTCGACGTTGACCTTGCCGAGGATGTCCCAGTGATCCTTATTGAGGAAGTCGGGAGGGTTTGCGATGTTGGCGTCGCTGATGTCCCACGACCAGGTGATGAGAAAGTCGAGCGGGGCGTTGTTGATGACAATCTGACTGCCATTGATCCGAAGCGAAAGGCCTTTCTCATCTGGCGAAGCGGGCTTGATGACGGCCACGTCGAACGCGGCGGGCGGAGGCGGCGGGAGGGCCTTGTCCAGGCCGGGAGCGTTGGGGGTGGGGGTCTCGTTGACGCTGTCGACGAAGACGACGGGAAGCGGCGCGGTGCCGGCTTCGAGCTTGAGGCCAAGCTGGTTGGAGACAGCGTCGAAGATGGTGGTGCCGGGGGCGTCTGCTTTGGGCGGCTGATAGGTCCAGTGGATGTCGAAGTCCCATGTGCCCTTGAGGCCGGTCTGGTCGACTACGGGCTGCTTGAGGTAGTTTGAGGCGATGTCGTGCAGGAAGTTGGCGAAGGACTGCATGGTGATGGCATGGCAGGTGAACTTGATGTCCACCAGTGGGGTGTTGGGCGGGGGCGGATGGTACTGGCAGCCGTCTATGGTGGGGGCATCGGAATCGGGTGCGTCGGATGCGTCGGGTTTGCTGGAGGCGTCGGACGGCTTGATTTTGGCGGCCTTGCCGACGGTGAGGACGAAGGCGGGAAGTGGCTTGGTGCCGGGGTGGACGGCGAGTTTGAAGCGGTCGACGAGCATGGAGCGGAGCATGAGGCGGATGTCGTCGGGCGAGGTGGTGCGGGGGGCCTGGGCAACGACGTCGAAGCGGTCGAGGTCGAGCCAGGGAGGGCCGCCGAGGACGTTGCGGCTCTCCACGTTGTAGGAGCGCGCGATGAGATTGGTCATGGTCGCCTGACTGGTGGTGTAACGGTCGCCGTGCAGCGTGCCGCCACGGATGGAAGGCGAGTTGACGTGCGGGCTGGAGTGGACGTCGGCGAGCTGGAAGGCTGGCAAGGGCGCGGCGGGAGTGGTGGCGGCCGCAGGAGTCGCGGCGGGGGCGCTCAGGGACTGGGCGAACATGGGGGTGGAGAAAAGTGCCGCGCAGGCTGCGCAGGCGAGCGCTCGGGGAATCGTCATTCGAACCGCCTTGGTAGAGCTGGATGAAGCGGTGATGCGAGTTACGGGAAATGCTGTATCGGATTTTACGTCGGTTGGGCGGGTGGGTTCGGATTTGGCTTCAAGTTAATTCTCGGTTGGCGTGGGCTCGATGTGGTCGAGGATGAGCATGGGGACAGAGAGCTTCTGCAGTTCCAGCTTGAGGCCGAGCTGGTGGGCGATGGCGTCGGGGAGGGAGATGGCGCCGGTGGGCGCGGTCGGGTCCGAGGCGGAGTCTGTGTCGGTCTTGGTGACGGCGCGGCCATCCACGGTCTCCACGCCGCGGGCGACGCGGGAGGTGCTCCAGTTGAGGGTGAGGTCGTAGGAGCCTTCGATGTGGGTGGCGTCGAGGACGGGCGACTTGATGTAGTCGAGTGCGAAGGGCTCGAGCTCGTGGGCGAACTGGGTCATGGTGACGTTTTTGCAGATCATCAGCCGGCTGCGGATGGGGTCGGTGGCGCGCGGGTCCTTCTCCCCGAGCGGAGGACGGTCGTCGCAGGAGGTGCGTGCGTTGGGGTCGGCGGTTTTCTTCAGCTTTGAGCTGCCGGAGGCGGAGAGAACCCAGGCGTCGGTGGGGCGGTCTTCAAAGTGCGTCTTCATTCCGAAGCGCTCTTCCAGCAGCGAGCGCAGCATGAGCTTGATGTCGTCGAAGCTGACGATGGGCATGCCGTTAGGACTCTTGGGATAGTCGTCCTGCGCGATCTTGCCGACGATGTCCCAGCGCTGCTTGGAAAGGAAGCCGGGAATGTCGGCGATGCCTGCGCCGCTAATGTCGTAGGCTTCGCCGATGAGGGCCTGCAGGGTGGCGCCGGAGATGTTGACCTGGCCGGAGCCGTTGAATCGGATTTGCATCTCGCGCGGGCCGCTTGGGTCGGTCGGCTTGACGACGGCTACATCGAAGGCGGGAGTCGGCGGCGGCGGCAGCAGCTCTGCGAGCCTGGGTGAGTTTGTCGTGGGAGTCTCGTTGACGCTGTCGACGATGAGGACGGGCTGCGCAGACTGGCCGACGGTGAGCTTGAGGCCGAGCTGCTTGTCCAGATCGTTCGCCAGATCGAAGCCGGTGCGCGAGGGAAGCATGGTGTAGGTGATGTCGAAGTCCCACGCGCCGTTGAGACCGGTTTGGTCGGCGATGGCTGGGCCCGAACTGGAGCGAGGGATATTGTTGACGAATTGCGCCATCGTGATATTGCGGCAGGTGAAGCTGTAGGAGGTGATCGGAGGCGCGTCGGGTGTCGGAGGGGTTGCAGGAGGGTGAAACTGACACTGGGATGGGACGGTGGTGTCGGCTGCGGGCTTCATCTTCGTTGTGGCCTTGCCGACGGTGAGGATCTGGGCGGGCATGGGCCGAGTGTCGTTGTGGACGACCAGCTTGAAGCGGTCGGCGAGCAGGGCGCGGAGCATGAGGCGGGAGGTTTCAGGCGGGGTTTTGGGAGGCTGCCTGGCGGTGACCTCGTAGCGATCGAAGTCCAGCCAGGTGGGGCCGCCGAGGACGTGGTCCTGGTCGAGGGAGTAGGCGATGGAGATCATGTCCAGCAGAGTGGCCTGGCGCACGAGGAAGCGATCAGTCCCCTGGGTGGCGGTGCGGGCATAGGTGGAATAAAAGCTGTAGGGGCTGGGATGGATGTCGGCGATCTGGAAGGTGGGCGGCGGCGTCGCGGCTGGAGGAGCGGTAGATTGGGCGAAAAGAGAGGCGCAGAGGAGTGCGGAAAAGGCGATACCAGCGAATGCTTGCCGTGCTGTCGGAATCATCGTTCAAACCACCTTGGAGGTGCAGGATGGATTCTAAGGGGTGCCGGGATCAAGCTCAGGTTGAGTCAGCAATATGTTGGACGGTGCCCCTCCTCGAATGGCTAGTTCTTCGCGGGGACTTTGTCTGCGTGGTCGATCTCTCATCGGGGGTGGATGGATAAGGCGGGGTCGACTTGGCGCTTCTTTTTGGGGCGGGGGCTGCGGGAGATGACGAAAGGGATGCAGAGGATGATGGCGATGGGAGCGACGGCCAGCAGGGGCGAGCCGGGCCATTTGTGGGTGAGTTCGTAGGCGGGATTGTTTTGGACGGCGAGCAGGTAGAGGGCAATGCGCCATCCGGTGATGAGCACGTATGCGAGGACGCCGAGGAGGATGCACCAGGCGAGGGCGCGGAGAGCGGGCGGAGGCGTCCAGAGGTTTCGGTTGTGTTCGGCTTCCATGCGGCGGGCGATGGGTTGAAAGGGACGCATCGTAGTCACCTCGCGTTACGGGAAGTGTACAGCGGGTTCTGGCCCGGTGCCTTCGGAGGTGCATCTTTTGGGGGATGTGAAACATCCAACAATTGGCTTGACTGTGTGCAGGCGACGTTCTAGTCTGTGCGCAACTTCGGCAAATTATTGGCAACCCTCGCCAATCCGATTGCAGGCCCACAGACGATGTGTGGTGCTGCGCGGATTTTGTTTTTGTGCCGAAGATTCACAAGCAAAAGCAAAATGCGGGGGTTCTTCACTCTGCTCAGAATGACAAGCAAAAAAAGCAGATTCCCTATGGGAATGACAAGCAAAACAAACTCCCCTATATCCCTGGTGCAGCATCCAACCCTTGCAAGTCCTGACGGAGGTCAGACGACCGCTTGATAAAAAAATCTTTCGAGATCACGCCTGGTATTGAGCCCCTGTACGGGACCCGCGACGAGAACCTTCGGCTAATGGAAGACGGTCTTCAGGTGACGATCGATCTGCGGTCGGATGCGATTGAGATTACCGGCGGGATAGAAGATGTGGAACAGGTGGAGCGCATCTTCGCCGACTACGAGAGCCTGCGCAAGAGCGGCGTGACGCTGCAGAACGGCGAACTGAAGGGGATGTTGCGGCTGGTGATCGCGGACCCTGGGGTGTCGCTGCGCTCGCTGGCGGACTCGGGCAAGCAGCGCTCGGCGGGGGTGAAGCGGATGGTGCAGCCGCGCTCGCCCAACCAACGGAAATATGTGGAGGCGATTGAGCAGGGCGACATGACCTTCGGGCTGGGACCGGCGGGTACGGGCAAGACATACCTGGCGGTGGCGATGGCGGTGTCGGCGCTGATGGCGAAGCGGGTGAGCCGGATCATTTTGGTGAGGCCGGCGGTGGAAGCGGGCGAGCGGCTGGGATTTCTGCCGGGATCGCTGCAAGAGAAAGTGGATCCATATCTGCGGCCGCTGTACGACGCGCTGTACGATTTGCTGGACCAGGAAAAGGTGGACAAACTGCTGGAGCGGAACGTGATCGAGGTGGCGCCGCTGGCGTTTATGCGCGGGCGTACGCTGTCCGATGCGTTCATCATTATGGACGAGGCACAGAACACCACCACCGAGCAGATGAAGATGTTTGTGACGCGCATGGGGAATGGGTCGAAGGCAGTGATTACCGGAGACATGACGCAGATCGACCTGCCCAACCCGAAGAAGTCGGGGCTGTTCGAGGCGCTGCGCGTGCTGGAAGGCGTAGAGGGGATTGTCTTCTGCCACTTCGAAGAGGTGGACGTGGTGCGGCATTGCCTGGTGCAGCGGATTGTGCGGGCGTATGACACCTACGGCCGGGCGCAGCAGATGCCGCTGGCGCTGGGCGACGCGGGGATTCCGTCGGCGGGGATCGACGCGGGCGAGGTGGCGGAGGCGGCGCCGATTTCGAAGCCGCAGTAGGGCAGGGAACAGTAAAGGCAGGGAACAGGGAACAGGGAAGGCTGAGATGCCGTGGTATTTCTATTTGCTTGAGTTTCTGGGTGGGATGTTCCTGGCGAATGGGGTTCCACATTTTGTTCAGGGGACCAGTGGCAATGCCATGCCGTCGCCGTTTGCGAAGCCGCCGGGGATTGGCGATTCGTCGCCGCTGGTGAATGCGTTGTGGGGATTTGGGAACCTGGTGGCGGGAGCGCTGCTGCTGCACTTCTTCCGGCCGCGGGGTGATACGGCCTGGGCGGGATGGTGCGCGGTGGGGTTGGGGGCGCTGTTGCTGGCGGTGCAGGTCTCGACGCACTTCGGCAAGGTGCGGGCGGGGAAGCAGTGATAGTAGCATCGAAGAACGCATGATTACGCTGGAACTTCCGCGAGGGATGGACGGCAAGGGAAGCCCTTGGCGGCGAGTGGGGCTGTCGGCTGCGGCACTGGGGCGATTTCTGCGCACGGCACAGCGGGCGGTGGGGCTGGAGGGCGAGGTTTACGTGCTGCTGGCGGACGACGCGACGCTGCGGCGACTGAACCGGACGTTTCTGGGGAAGGACAAGGCGACGGATGTGCTGTCGTTTCCGGCGGGACCGACGACCGTCTTCTTCGGCGAGCCGAAAGGTCCGGGGTTGGCGGGGGACCTGGCGATTTCGCTGGAGGCGGCGGCGCGGCAGGCAGAACGGTTTGGACACTCGCTGGGGGACGAGGTGAGGGTGCTGCTGCTGCATGGTGTGCTGCACCTGGCGGGGTTCGACCATGAGACGGATGCGGGCGAGATGGCTGCGCGGGAGGGGGAGTTGTGGGAGAAGTTGGGGCTGAGGGCGGGGTTGATTGCGCGGGCGATTGAGGGTGCGGGGAAGGGCAAGGGCAAGGGCAAGCAAAAGCAAAAGACAAATGCGGGGGTTCTTCGCTCCGCTCAGAATGACAAGCGTAAGAAAGTGGCGGGCGAGCGGGTGCGGGCATGAGCGTGGCCGACGGTTTGACGCTGGCGGTGTTGCTGGTGGTGCTGGCGCTGGCGGCGTACGTGGACCGCGTGTACAGCGAGATGGGCAAGTTCCTGGCGCGCGAGTATCAGGACAACATCGATGCATGGACGCGGGCGGTTGAGCCGAAGCTGCGGCTGGGGCGCGAATCGATTGCGCTGTCGGCTTCGGTGCTGCGGCAGCTAACGCTGGCGGCGATTGCGCTGATCGCGGGGTTGCGGCTGTACGTGCATGTGAAGGCAATGCCGGAGCTGTTGGCGCGGGCGCCGAGCGTGGAGGAGATTGCGTTCACGGCGTTTCTGCTGGTGCTGCTGATCCTGTTCTTCGACCGGCTGCTGCCGCAGTTGCTGTTTACGCGGACGAAAGGCGAGTGGATTGCGCATATTCGGCTGCTGCTGGAGGCGCTGTTCTACCTGATTCTGCCGATAACACTGACGCTGGGGCTGCTGTTGTCGATTGTGGCGCTGGCGGAGCCGGAGGATGCGGAAGAGGAAGAGCATCCGTCGGAGGCGATGGACGCGCTGCTGGAGGCGGGCGAAGAAGAGGGCATTCTGGAGGAGAGCGACCGCGAGCTGGTGCGGTCGGCGGTGGAGTTCGGCGACAAGGTGGTGCGGGAGGTGATGACGCCGCGGCCGGAGATCTTCGCGGTGCCGGAGACGCTGACGCTGGAGGAGTTCCTGGCGCGGCTGAAGGAGAACCAGTTCTCGCGCGTGCCGGTGTTTGCGGGGACGCTGGACCACGTGACCGGGATCGCGTTTGCGCGCGACCTGCTGCAGGTGCTGGATACCGACGCGGTGCACAAGACGGTGGCAGAGCTGCAGCGGCCGGCAGAGTTTGTGCCCGAGACCAAGAAGGTGGCCGAGCTGCTGCGGGAGATGCAGCAGGAGAAACAGCACATGCGCATCGTAATCGACGAGTACGGCGGCGTGGCGGGGCTGGTGACGATTGAGGACCTGATCGAGGCGATCGTGGGCAGCATCGCGGACGAGCACGATGAGGCCGAAGAAGTGAATGAGCCGGTGCGCGAGGCAGATGGGGTGTACGTGGTGCCGGGGAGCTTCGAGGTTTCGCGGCTGCGCGAGCTGTTTGCGGAGCAGTTGGAGCGCGCGGCGGAGGAAGACGAGGCTGCGGAAGGAGCGGGCGAACTGGACGGCGCGCCGCGATTTACACTGCACTTGCCGCAGCACTATGAGGCGACGACGCTGGGTGGGTTGGTGTCGGAGATTGCGGGCCACATTCCGCTGCCGGGCGAGGTGGTGGCGGAGAATGGACTGCGGCTGGAGGTGCTGGCGTCGACCGACCGCAAGGTGGAGCGGCTGCGGGTGGAGTTGGTGGAGACGGCGGAGTAAGGCAGCGAGTCAGCGAGTCAGCGGGATAGCGAGTCAGCCTGCGAGTGTCTTAGTGCGTGACGACGGTACATTTGCCTTTGCATTTGATGGCGAAAGCTGCGGTGTCCACGGGCTGGTTGAGGCGGATGTTGGAGTAGTAGACGGTGCGCGTGTCTCCGGTGGGCGTGCCGCTGGATGCGTTGTAGGAGACCTGCTTAAGGGAGACGCCGCGTGCCGGGTCGACCCAGATGGTGATGTGGGTGGCGTAGTTGTCGCGAATGCCTGGGTCTTTGGAGACGAGGTCGAGCTTTTCGACGGGGACGGTTTTGCTGCCGTCGCTCATCTGCTCTGACCCTTGGTCGGTGATCGCCCAGGCCTTGGCGAGGTCGGTTCCGCTGGCGCCAAAGCCGAGGGCCATGACGGTCTCGGCGACGGCCTGGTTTTTGCCGGTGGCGGAGAGCTCGTCAATCTGGTTGGTGCCGGGATTGAACATTTGCAGCTTGCCGTCTTTGAACTCCATGACTTGTGCGGGCTGCGCGCCGGGCGCGGCGTCGGGAGGCAGAAGCTTCATGCCCATCTGGGTTGAGCCGGCTTTACGGAGGAAGTAGATTTGTCCGGTTTGGGTTTCAGTGTCGTGGACGACTTTGGTGAAGAGCTCCTGCTTGAGATCGGCCTGGGCGGAGGTGAATCTCAAGCTGGCTGCGTCCATTTGTTCGCGGATGGCGGGCGGCAGACCGGAGGACTTGACCTGTGCGCGCGCGATGACAGGGCTGGCGATAAGGACTGCGGCGGCGATGGTTGCGGCGAGATAAACGGTGCGAGGCTGCGGAAGGTGCATGAGGCTCCGGCGGCTTCGGCGCGAATGGGAACGAAGCTGCTGAAATTGACGCAGGAACGGCGCGCGGGGCCGCATCAACGGACGACCCACGCGTTGTAGGCGACGACTTTCTTGCCGCTGGCGTCGTAGACGGGATCGGCGTGCTCATAGGTGACAGCGCCGGAGATGGGTTCGACGACGCGGAGGATGGCGTCGCGGCGCTCGTCCTCGGTCTGGCTGGGCTGCGGGCCGCCGGGCATGTCGGCGCGGATCTGGTAGATGAACTGGGCGTCGCCGTTGACCTGGCCGGCTTCCTTGACCAGCACCTCGGTGGATTGGAGGGCGACGGTTTCGACGGGGCGGTCCTTGAAGTCGATGAAGCGGGGCGAGACGAAGAGGAAGAGGAGGATCAGCGTCACCATGATGTCGTAGTGAAAGCTGCCCCGTTCGTAGGTCCACCAGACGTAGCTTTTGAGAAGGTTAGACACTCGGTTGTGATCCTCTTTCTACTGTATCCCACCCCTCCGAGTTGGGTGGAGTCGCATTTTCTGTTTTGAGTTGCAAGATTATTGAACGGTCACGGGAATCTGCGCGGTAGCAGGGTTCGTGCCTGAAGCGGTGGCCGTAACGACTACCGTGTAGGGACCGGTCGTCGTACCCGACGTGGATCCTCCGTTTCCGCTGTTGCTGGAGGTGCTACTCCCGTTGCATGCCGTCACGGCAAAGGACGAGGCGACCAGTGCCAGCGCGAGCAGGAAGCTCCGGCGCCGGCGGCGTCCACTGCCCAGGAGGAGAAACACTCCAGCAATGGCGGCGAGGGAACCTCCGCGCAGCGCGGGATAGTGCTCCGCAGAGGCTGCCGTAGTGGTGATGGAAACGGTTGCATTGACCACCGCGTTTCCTGAGACCGCTTCCGACGACGGCACACTGCACTGCGGAATGTCGATGGCGCCGGCCGGTCCAGTTACCGAGCAGGCGAGGCTTACCGTGCCGGAGAAGCCGCCAGCGGGAACAATCGCGACAATTGCGGCGCCGGGTGCGCCGGGCGCGGCAATGTTGAGCCCTCCGGAGTTCGCGACCAGGTTCAGTGAGGGGCCAGTTGTCATCATGCTCTGCAGGCGCGATGTGAGCAGGTTCAGGGCGCTGCCGTTCCACGAGATGTTGAGCACGCCGTAACCCTCGATCGAGTTGAAGCCGCCCGCGTTGCCCGATTCGGTGGTGCCATTGATGGCCCAGTAGGACGTGTCGATGCTGTACTGCTCCACGAAGGTGGTCATGGCCTGGAACCAGTAGCCCCCATCGGTAGCATTGGTGCTGGTGACGCAGGTATTGGCATTGTTGCAGGTGCCGAACTCTCCGACCCAGAGCGGTTGCGGGTTCGCGCCGGTGACCAGATAACCCCACTTCGGGGTGATGGTGCTGACGTAATTGCTGTAGCTGGTGAAGCCGCTGGAGTACCAGAAGCCGTAATCGTGGGCCTCGTAGACGAGCTGGTTGGAGACATTCAGTTGCACCGGCAACGTGGCCACGCCGGAGAGATCGCCGGCATAGTTGACGCCTTCGACGAAGACCAGCAAGCTGGGGTTGACGGCGAGCACGGCGTTGCCGCCGCGTTCAGCAGCGGCGTGCCAGTCGGTGGTGGCGCTGCCTCCCCATGTCGCCGGAGCGCGCGGCTCGTTGCGCAGGTCCACTCCGATGACGTAGGGATTGCTGCGGTAGCGTGTGACCATGGTTTGCCAGTCGGCGATCCAGCTCGTTTCCGGATACTGGGTGTTGTACCAGAGCATGTTGCCATCGGTGGTGCTGCAGCACCATCCGGCGTTGCTCATATGGTTGTCGAGGATCACCATGATTCCGGCGCTGGTCAAGGCAGCGACGACCTGGTCGAAGATGGTGAGAGCGTTCTCGCCATCAAGGCTGGGATTGGCGGTTAACGCATAGTTGCCGACGACGGGATTGCTCTCGACCATCTGATTGGACCAGAGCAGGCGGACGGCATTGAAGCCGAGGCCCTTGATGGTGCTGACGATGCTGGCGAGCGGCTGCGCCTGCAGGCCTTCCACCACGTAGTCGGTTCCTTCAGCGCCGTACCAATTGAAGGCACTGAGGTGAACGCGCGTGCCGTTGCTATCGACGATGAACTGGCCCTGAGTGTGAAGCGGGAATGCCGGCGCTGCCGAAGCTGGAAGTGCACAGAGCGTCAGGATCGCGATACAGGAAGCGGCCCGGACGAGGTTCTTGCAGCAGAGCGTTGTGGTCTTGACGTGCTGAAAGAGTGTTTCCGTCGCCATTGCAGCTTCTCTCCTGGACAGGCTTAGCTCCCCCGTCACATGACTGCGGTTAAGCTAGAATCGATTGCGAACGATTGTCAAATCGGCGACGCTCCGAAGCAAGAGACAGCAGCGGATTCCCTTGGGGAATGACAAATCAAGAGGACACTTTCCCTTCGGGAATGACAAACCAAAAGGACACTTTTCCTTCGGGAATGACAAAACCAACGGGGCGCTAAGTGCGCTTGGTGATGAGGGTTTGGTTGTTCATGTAGGGGACGAGGGCTTCGGGGATGCGAACGGTGCCGTCGGGCTGCTGGTAGTTTTCGAGGATGGCGAGGTAGGTGCGTCCGACGGCGAGGCCGCTGCCGTTGAGGGTGTGGAGGAACTCGGACTTTTTGGCGCCAGAGGGGCGGTAGCGGATGTTGGCGCGGCGGGCCTGGAAGGCTTCGAAGTTCGAGCAGGAGGAGATTTCGCGATAAAGCTGCTGGCCGGGGAGCCAGACTTCGAGGTCGTAGGTTTTGGCGGAGGCGAAGCCCATGTCGGCGGTGCAGAGGAGGACGCGGCGGTAGGGCAGGCCGAGAGCTTCGAGGACGCGCTCGGCATCGCGGGTGAGCTTTTCGTGTTCGGCGTTGGAGTCTTCGGGGCGGGTGAATTTGACCAGCTCGACTTTCTGGAACTGGTGCTGGCGGATCATGCCGCGGACGTCTTTGCCGTAGCTGCCGGCCTCGGAGCGGAAGCAGGGGGTGTAGGCGCAGAAGCTGGTGGTGAGCTGGGACTCGTCGAGGGTCTCGTCGCGGAAGAGGTTGGTGACGGGGACTTCAGCGGTGGGGATGAGCCAGTGGTCGTTGTCCTGATACTGGCCGGGAGTGTAAGCCTTGTCGTCGCAGTGGAAGGCGTCTTCGGCGAACTTGGGGAGTTGGCCGGTGCCGAAGAGGGACTTGGAGTTGACCATGTAAGGCGGGAGGACTTCGGTGTAGCCGTGCTGGCCGGTGTGGAGGTCGAGCATGAAGTTGGCGAGGGCGCGCTCGAGGCGGGCGCCCTGGCAGTAATGGACGACGAAGCGGGAGCCGGAGATTTTGGCTGCGCGGTTGAAGTCGAGGATGCCGAGGCGCTCGCCGATCTCCCAGTGGGGGAGGGCGGGGAAGTTGAAGGTGGGGGGTGTGCCCCAGACTTTTTCTACGCGGTTGTCGTCCTCGGAGGTGCCGATGGGGACGGAGTCCTGAGGCAGGTTGGGGATGGCCTGCATAAGGGTTTGAAGGGCGGCGTCGAGATCTATCGCGGTTCTTTCGAGAGTCTCATTCTGATATTTAGTAGCTGCCAGTTTCTGCGCAAGCTCCGTAGTGTCTTTCCCATCACGCTTGAGTTTTCCAAACTCTGCCGAGAGTGCGTTGCGCTCGGCCTTGAGGGTCTCGGCTGCGGTGATTGCAGAGCGTCGCTCCTGGTCTAGATGGGCGAACTGGCTAAGAAGAGAGATCGCTTCCGCACTAGGATCGCGGGCGCGGAGTTTTTCTTCTACGAGGGGCAGGTTCGCCCGGACAAATGATAGGTCTAGCATTTGAGGTTCATTTTACCGGAGGTGGTGCGGGGGTGCGTTTGCAGTTCGCGGGGTATATACCCCAGGGGCTGAAGCCCCTCATTCTATGCGTGGGCTGGAGGGCCAAGCCTGAAGGCTTGGCTTACCTAGAGGCGAAATACGGGGATTCTTCGCTGCGCTCAGAATGACAAGGGAAATGATGGAATGTGACAGCGGAAATGATGGGGTGGGGCGGTAGGGGTGGGTAAACTGGTGGTATGCATGGCAAGCCTGATATGCGGGTGGTGGTGGCGGGGGTGGAGTTGCGGTCGCCGGTGATTGCGGCCAGTGGGACCTTTGGGTATGGGGTGGAGTTCGAGGAGATTGTGTCGCTGGATCGGATTGGCGCGTTTGTGACCAAGGGGTTGTCGCGGGAGCCGATGGCAGGGAACGCGTGTCCACGGATTGTCGAGACGCCGGCGGGGATGATGAACGCGATCGGCTTGCAGAATATCGGGGTGCGGGCGTTTGTGGCGGAGAAGCTGCCGAAGCTGCGCAGCATGAAGGGCGCGGTGGTGATCGCGAATGTGTTTGGATACACGATCGAGGATTGCGTCGAGGTGATCGACGTACTGAACGACGCGGAAGGCATCGCGATGTATGAGTTGAACGCGAGTTGTCCGAATACGAGCCATGGGGGGATGGTGTTTGGGACGGACCCGGATGCGTTGTATTGGCTGTCTCAGCGCTGCCGGATTGCTGCGGAGCGGGGTGGGCGACCGCTGATGGTGAAGCTGTCGCCGAATGTGACGGACATCAAGCTGATGGCGAAGG
>CAZAXI010000062.1:0-22764 GCA_964489045.1 uncultured Granulicella sp.
CCCTCGTCCGCGCCTCCTACGCCGACCCCATCGGCACCTACGAGACCAACGTCATTGGCACCGCCCGAGTCCTCGACGCCATCCGCCGCGCGCCATCCGTCCGCGCCGTCGTTTCGGTGACAACCGACAAGGTCTACGAGAACCAGGAAACCCTCCGCCCCTACGTCGAGACCGATCCTCTAGGCGGTTACGATCCCTACTCCAGTTCCAAGGCCTGCGCCGAGATCGTCTCCGCCGCCTATCGCCAGTCCTACTTCCCTGTCGCGCATCTCGCCGAGCACCGAGTCGCCCTCGCCACCGCACGCGCAGGCAACGTCATCGGCGGCGGCGACTGGTCCCAGGACCGCCTTATCCCCGACCTCGTTCGCGGCTTCCTCTTGGGCGAGACTGTGCGCATCCGCCGCCCCTTCGCCATCCGCCCGTGGCAGCACGTCCTCGAACCCCTCGCCGGGTACATCTCGCTCGCGGAGCACCTGCTCTCCGCCAACCCTGCTCCCTACGCCACCGCATACAACTTCGGCCCTCACGATGACGATGCCAAACCCGTTGGCTGGATTGTCCAGAAGATGACCCAATTCTGGGGCAGCGGAGCCTCCTGGGCCCTCGATGAACAGGAACATGTCCATGAGGCCGGCTACCTCAAGCTCGACGCGAGCAAGGCCCACGCCGACTTCGGTTGGAAACCCCGCCTTCACCTGGAAACCGCCCTCCAGTGGCTGGTCGAGTGGTATCGCGCCTGGCAGTCCGGTGCGGACATGAACTCCTTCACCCTCGGCCAGATACAAGAATATGAAGCACTCTTGGCGGGAAAATGAGGTGTCAAGTGGCCAAACAAGCCGTCCTTCTGGGACTCCTGACCCTCGTATCCGCGCTCGCAGCCCAGCTCGCAGCCCAGCCCGCAGGCCCGCCGGCGCAGCCCGTCGCCACCATCCCCGCCCTCTTCCTCTCCGACATCCACCTCGATCCCTACCACGATCCCGCCAAGGTGACGAAGCTCAACGCGGTTCCGGCCGCTGAATGGCCCTCCATCCTGAACGCTCCACCCGCACCCACCCAGCCCGCCGACTACGCCGCCCTGCAAACTGCCTGCAATGGCCACGGCACCGACACCCCCGATGCCCTCTGGCGGTCCAGTCTCGCCGCCATCCGCGCTCGCTCCTCGCAGGTTCGATTCGCGACCCTCAGCGGAGACCTGCTGGCCCATCAGTTCGACTGCAGGTACAAGACTCTGCTCCCCGGCGCGACCCACGCCGATTACCTTGCCTTTGTGGAAAAGACCATCGGCTATATCGTCTCCACCCTGCGCGAAGCCCTTCCCGGCGTTCCCATTTATATCGCTCTCGGCAACGACGACACCGGCTGCACCGACTACCAACTCAACCCCGCTCACGACGAATTCCTGGCCAGGATCGCCCCAATCGTCGTCGGCGCTCTCCCCGCCGATCTCTCTCCGGCAGACCGCGACACCGTCCTGCGCGACTTCGCCACCGGTGGCTACTATAGCGTCCCGCTCGCAGACGTACCTCACACGCGCATCCTGGTTCTCGACGATGTGTTCCTGTCCAGCAGTTATGCGACCTGCGCAGGCCGGCCCGATCCCGCTCCCGCCGATGCCATCCTCGAATGGCTTCAGACGCAACTCGCCGCCGCCCGCCAGCAACACCAGCAGGTGTGGGTCCTCGGCCACATTCCACCGGGTGTCAATCTCTACGCCACCGCGCGCAGGCTTCCCATGGTCTGCATGGGCGCCAAACCGTCCATGTTCCTCGGTTCCGAAGCGCTCGCCGATGTTCTCTCCAGTTATCCCGACGTCGTCCGCCTCGCTCTATTCGGCCACACCCACTCCGACGAGATGCACCTGCTCACGTCACAACCGCTCAACCTCCAGGGTGCTGAAGACATCGGCAAAGACCCGAAGGGAACCATCACTCCTAATGTTCCCCCTCAGCCGGCACTCCCTCTCAAGATCACCGCTTCCATCACCCCGGTCAACGGCAATCGCCCAACCTTCACGCTCGCTTCCGTCGATCCGTCCAGCGCAACGCTGGTCGACTACACCGTCATCATGGCTTCGAATCTCACCGGCATTGCCGCCACCTGGTCGCCCGAGTACACCTACTCCGCCGCCTATCACCAGCCCGCCTTCGATGCTGCGGCCGTCGCTACCCTTATCAGCGGCTTCCGGGCAGATCCCGCCGCCAAATCCGCCGCCAGCCAGTCCTATCTCCGCAATTATTTCCCTGGCGATCTTTCGCCCATCCTAAGCCTCGCGTGGCCGCAGTACACCTGCTCCATGGACCATGACTCAGCCGCCGCCTTCGCCGCGTGCGCATGTAGGGCCACCGGAGACGCCAAATGATCATCGAGAGGTGTTCGGCTGCAACTCCGGTGGTCTCGACCACGTCTCCGTTGTAATGCTACGATTTCCCGATCGAAATCATTTCCTGTTCAACCTGAAGGACACCTTCATGCGCACTTTGTCCGTCCTCGCCGCCCTCGCCTTCGCTCTCAGCCTCACCGCAGCCGCACAAGTCCCGGCCCCGGACCAGGCCGCCCAGTCCGCCCAACCCGCACCGCAGGCCGCTCGCCCGCCCATAATGCCGGCCACGCCGCCCGCACCCACGGTCGTTTCGCCGGCGCTGACCGGCCCGGTGACCTACACCTGCAGCGACGCCAAGAAGGGCGCAGTCGCGCTGACGCCGAGTAGCCTCATTTCGGGCACTTCGGCGGGCTGGGACCTGAAGAATGTCCCCACCATCGCTGGCGGGGTCTGCTCGGCTACGGACAAGCCTTTCTTCTTCTCCATCCCCGTTCCGCCTGGCAACTATCGCGTGACCATGGAACTGGGCGCCAAGGAAGCATCCACCATTACCGTGCGCGCGGAGGCTCGCCGCCTCTATGTCCAGACCCTCCCCATCGCCGCCGGCAAGACCGTCACCCGCACCATCGATGTCAACGTGCGCATCCCCGAGTTCACCAAGCCGGACGGAACCCAGGGCCGCGTCCGCCTTAAGCAACGCGAGATCGGCAATCTGGATTGGGACGCGAAGCTTACGCTCGAGTTCAATGGCGTCAACCCCGCCTTCCACTCACTCACCATCGAGCCGCTGGTCGGCGCCAAAGCCGAGCCCACGCTCTACCTCGCCGGCGACTCCACTATGGTCGATCAGGATGTCGAGCCCTGGGCCTCGTGGGGTCAGCAACTCCCACGCTTCTTCCTGCCCGGCGTTGTCATTGCCAATCACGCCGAGTCTGGCGAGTCCGCAGCTTCATTCCTGGGCGAGCAGCGCTTCGCTGAGATTATGTCCCTCATCAAGCCCGGCGACTACTTCTTCGTCCAGTTTGCCCACAACGACCAGAAGATCGCCAACGGCATGCCTCGCTACATCCAGATCATGACCGACTTCGTCACCCAGGTGAGGGCCAAGGGAGCGACGCCAATCATCGTCACCTCGATGAACCGTGACCAGTTCGATGTGGACGGCCACATCGTCGACTCGCTTGGCGGCTACCCCCAAGCCTCGCGCCAGATCGCCAAGGACACTGACACTGCCCTCATCGACCTGAACGCCATGTCAAAGACCCTGTTCGAAGCCATGGGCGTCGAGGGCGCAGACCACGCCTTCATGAAGTTCAAAGCCGGCAGCTATCCCGGCGTCGAGCGCGACATCTCCGACACCACCCACTTCAACAACTTCGGCGCCTACGAACTCGCCCGCGCCATCGTCCACGGCATCCGCGAGCAGAAGCTCCCCCTCGCCAAATTCCTCGACCCCTCCGTCCCCGACTTCGACCCCGCCCACCCCGACGCCTTCGCCGACTTCCACCTGCCCTACACCCCACCCCAACAGCAAGGAGACGTAACCCAAATCCCCCAGGCCAACCTGAAATAGCCCGGGACTCTATTCCTTCACCAACCCGCGATACAGTCCTACCGTTTGCTTCGCAATCGCCTCCCACGCAAACGTCTCTTCGACCCTGCGGCGGCCAGCTTCGCCCATGCGCTTGCAGAGCACCGGGTTCGCCATCAACTCCGCAAGGCAGCCCGCCAGGTCGCGCGAGAACTTGTCCGGATGGACTGGGAAACCGGTGACGTGGTCGGGCTTGAACGGCACCAGATATCCAGTCACGCTGTCGACCACAACCTCTAGAATTCCACCGGTCGCACTCGCCACCACTGGAGCGCCGCACGCCATCGCCTCCAGGTTGATAATCCCGAACGGCTCGTACACCGACGGGCAACAGAATACGCGACAGTTCGAATACAGTTCGATCGCTTCCGTCTTGGTCACCATCTTCTCGATCCACACAATATTGCCGCCCGCGGCCCGCGCCGCCTCCACACCCGCGCGCATCTCCGCTGCAATCTCCGGCGTGTCCGGAGCACCCGCGCACAGCACCACCTGCATTCCCCTGGGCAGGTACTTCACCGCGTCGACAAGATGCACGACGCCCTTCTGCCGCGTGATCCGCCCGACGAATAAAACGTACGGCGCGCTCACGTCAACGCCATACTTCACCAACGCATCGGTCGCCGAGGTCTTCTGGTATTCATGCAGATCGATGCCGTTGTAGATCACATGCACCTTCGCCGCATCGACTTCGGGATACGCGCGCAGAATGTCCGCCTTGGTCCCATGCGAGACGGCGATGATTGCGTCGGCGTCCAGAATCGCGGTGCGTTCCATCCACGAACTCATCGCGTAGCCCGAGCCCAGTTGCTCCGCCTTCCACGCCCGCAACGGTTCGAGAGAGTGGGTGGTGAGCACGAACGGAATGTTATAGAGCTTCTTCGCCAGAAACCCGGCCATCGACACGTACCACGTGTGCGTGTGCACGATGTCGATGCGGCCAAGCTCCTTCATCTGCGACAGGTTCAGCGCCAGCGCATCCACCGCAGTCTTGAACTTCGCATCCGTTCCGGCGGTCACCTCCGCCGGCGGCTCATCGCCGATCACGTGCAAGTTGCCCTCGTCCGCGCGCTGCGGCCCCCAGCAATGCACCTCGACCTCGATCAGCTTTGCCAGTTCGCGGCTCAGATACTCCACGTGCACGCCCGCGCCGCCATAGACCTGCGGCGGATACTCCCGCGTCATCAACCCAACTCGCATCGCGCTCTCCCAAATACCTCGCAACAGCATACGCGAGAAGCAGCCCGCCGCGGGCGGAATCACCCCATGGAGCCGATGAACGCACCCTAATTTGGGGACGGATGCTCGACGTGATCGATCACGATCACGTCGTCCATCGTCTTCACCGGCTCGATCCGCAGCCCTATCTGCTGTTGCATTGCATCGTTTAGCGCCGGCTGATTGCTTGGTTTGCTCGTCTTGCGCTGCTGCACACCCGCCGAGCGAAACTGCAAAAACTGTGAGTCGTCCGGCGTCCACCTCAGTTTGAAGTCGTAGCGGTCCGTCAAACCCGTCCGGTCGATGACAGGCCGGTCCGTCACACTCCCCTGCATCTCCTTTGCAAACTCGTCCATCGTTATGTTGCGCACGGTCAGGTCGCCCAGCTTGTCGAACCAGAAGTCGTCGTCGGGATCGTCGGGCCGTGCGGCCGTCAGCGTCATCTTTGGTCCACCCTTGGCCACCGTAATCACAAAAACAGAGAGCTCGCGCTGCTCGTGGTGGAATTTCAGCGCGAAACGGTCCGCCAGCAGCCTCTGGAGCATCAGATCCGCTTGCTTGTCACTCGGCTCGCCCGGCACATCCGGAACGCCGTCGATATCAAATAGCTCAGTGTCGAACCATGCAGGGGCACCGACGATTTGCTTGGTATGCAGCCCATACGCATCCGCAAGCAGATCATTGACGTTGTAGTTGACCATCGTAAAGTGCCGCCCCTCAAAGTCGGTCGTCTTCCCCGGCACGCCCGGCTTGCTCGGCTTGATCGTCGCCACCTCAAAGCTGGGCTGCGCGTCTTTTGCCATCGGTTTGGCCGGCTCGGAAATCGCCCACGTATCCTCCTCGCTCACCCGAGTCAGGTTCAGCGTGAGCGTCTCTTTTCCCTGCGTCGAGCTGCCGGACATGGTGTTGCCATCCGGATTCAGCGTCCCTTTGTAGGTCAATCCGATGATCTTGCTGGTGAAGTTTACGTCTGTTCCGTGCAACGACACCGAGCTTAGCGCAATCGGCTCGCCGCCCTGGTCCAGCGAGTACAACGCGCCGCGGTATTTGCCATCGTCGCCTGCAACCTTCACCACAATCCGAAGGCCGTCCCCCTGGCCCGTCTCGAGCGTTCCCTGCCAGTTCCCCGCCAGCTTGCCTTGCACGGGAGCCTTCGCCCCCTCGGTCAACTGCCGGCGCTCCTCTTGCGACGTCGTTGCGGCGGGCGCACCTTGCTGCGCCCACGCGTTCGCCGCCCGAAAGCACACCTGCATCAGCACGACGGCCATACACACCCGCCAAATCATCTTCCCTCCTGTGCAAAAAGGCCTTGCTCTTCGCTGCGCAGCTTCGCGAACAGCGTTCCGCCATTCTATCCTTCTAGCTGCATGATTACGCTCGAAGAGACTACGCTCATCGCCGCTCCCATCGAACGCTGCTTCGACCTGGCCCGCTCCGTTGAAGTTCACCTCGCCGGCAACACCCACTTCTGCGAGCAGGCTGTCGCTCTGGAAGGCGCGGCCACCGGCCTGCTCGCGCTCGGCGACACCGTCACCTGGCGGGCACGCCACTTCTTCATCCGCCAGCGTCTTACTTCGCGCATCACCGCGTTCGATCGCCCCGCCTACTTCCAGGACACCATGCTCCGCGGCGCCTTCCGCTCCATGCAACACGACCACCATTTCCGCACGCTTTCCGGCGGCACGGCCGAGATGCGCGATGTCTTTCGCTTCGCCGCGCCGATTCCGCTGCTTGGCCGGATCGCCGAAACGCTGGTCCTGCGGCACTATATGCAATCTCTGCTGCGTGAACGAAACGCCGTCATCCAACAGATCGCGGAATCGCCCACGCTGGCGTGGCAGCAATACCTCCCATGACGGATCGTTTCAGTATTCGCCTCCGGATCTGCGTGTAAACTCCCACCATGCGTATCGTCATCCCAGGCGGAAGCGGCCAGGTTGGTCACATCCTTGCCCGCCACTTCCACGCCCAGGGCCACGATGTCACCGTCCTCACGCGCGCACCCAAACCCGCTCCATGGCGGACACTCGCGTGGGACATTCATGCGGGGGACTGGGCCGACTGTCTCGAGGGCTCTGACGTCTGCATCAATCTCGCCGGCCGTTCCGTCAACTGCCGTTACAATCCTGCCAACCGCGCCGCCATCCTCAACTCCCGCGTGGACTCCACGCGCATCCTCGGCAAGGTCATCGCAGCGCTCGCGCACCCGCCCGCGGTCTGGCTGAATGCCAGCACCGCTACCATCTACCGGCACGAGCTGGAACGCCCCAACGACGAACTCACCGGCATCCTGGGCGGGAACGAGCCGGGCGCTCCCGACACGTGGAACTTCTCAATCGAGGTTGCGCGCGCATGGGAGGCTGCCTTTTACGAGACCCCAACACCGCGCACTCGCAAGGTGGCGCTTCGCTCCGCCATGACCTTCTCGCCTGACAAAGGCGGTGTCTTCGACGTCTTCCTCTCGCTCGTCCGTCGCGGTCTTGGCGGCACGGTTGGGTCAGGCCGCCAATACGTGTCATGGATCCACGACGCTGACTCCATCGGCGCTATCGAGTTCCTCATCGCCCATGACTTTCTCGACGGCCCCGTCAACCTCGCCTCGCCCAATCCCCTCCCCAATCGCGACTTCCAACGCGTTCTGCGCGAAGCCTGGGGCACACGGATCGGCCTGCCCACCACCGAGTGGATGGTTGAGATCGGCACGTTCTTCATGCGCACCGAATCCGAACTCGTCTTGAAGTCCCGCCGCGCGATACCGACCCGTCTGCTCCAGTCCGGCTTTGCCTTTCAATATCCCACGTGGCCCGAAGCCGCGCGCGATCTGGTCGCCCGCTGGCGCTCGCACCTCGAACCTCGAACCTAGTACCTTGAACCTAGCCATGTGTGGCCGCTATCTTCGCCGCTCCGACAAACAGCGCATCGCCGAAGCCTTCGAAGTCTCCAAAGGTCTGGCCGACCTCGTGCTTCCTCCGTGGGACTACAATGTTGCGCCGACGACTTTTCAGCCCGTCATTCGCCTTGCGGTTGATTCAGCCCGCGACATCGGCGACGGCGGCCAGCGAGAGTCGGCCCGCGAGCTGACCCTGATGCGCTGGGGCCTGGTGCCGTATTTCGCGACCGACTTGAAACGTTTCGGCCACTCAACCATCAACGCGCGCGCCGAATCGCTGACTACCAGTTCTATTTTCCGCACTCCATTCGAACGCCGCCGCTGCCTCGTCCCCGCCGACGGTTTTTACGAGTGGAAGGTGCTGCCCACGCCTACGCTCTTCGGCCTAGATCCCACCCCGAAGTCAGCAAAGAAGAGGGACGCCGCGGAGAAGCAGCCATACGCGTTCACCCTCGCCAGCGGCGAGCCCTTCGCCTTCGCCGGCCTCTGGGACCGCTGGGAAGACCCCGCCGGCGGGATGCTTGAGAGCTTCTCCATCATCACCACCACTCCCAACGAGCTTACCGCTGCCGTTCACAACCGCATGCCCGTCATTCTTCGCCCGCAGGACTACGATCATTGGCTGCGGCGCAACTCTCGAGAACAAACCACCCCGCCATCCCCGCCGCTGGAGTTGCTCGCGCTCCTGCGTCCGTACCCGGCCGACCAGATGGCAGCCCACGAAGCGCACAAGGACGTCGGCAACGTCCGCAACAATCATCCCGGTCTGCTCAACAGCGCCTGACTGGCGGGTTTCTGCCTTGAAACATTCTCTCCAATGAACTAACTTGGCTTCGACATGCCTGCGTGCCGGATCATGAAGCAACTCCTCCTTCTCTCCGCCATCCTTCTCGCTGTCTCCCCGGCAATCGCACACGCGCAGGCCAAGAAGCCAACCCACGTCTTCGCCGCCCAGGGCGACCACTTTACCCTCGACGGCAAGCCGTTCAAAGTCCTCTCCGGCGAACTCCACTACGCCCGCATTCCCCGCGAGGACTGGCACGCACGCCTGAAGATGGCTAAGGCGATGGGGCTGAATACCATCGCCACGTACGTCTTCTGGAACGTGCATGAACCGCAGCCGGGCCAGTACGACTTCTCCGGCCAGTACGATCTGGCCGCCTTCATCAAGGCAGCGCAGGAAGAAGGCCTTTACGTCATTCTCCGCTCCGGCCCGTACGCGTGTGCCGAGTGGGATCTGGGCGGCCTGCCGCCGTGGTTGCTCGCCGATCCCAAATCCGCGCAGGCCATCCGCACCAACGATCCCGCCTTCATGATTCCGGCGGAGCGCTGGATCACACGGCTCTCCAAGGAGGTGCTGCCGCTGCAGATTGGCCGCGGCGGGCCCATCATCATGACGCAGATAGAGAACGAATACGGCCAGTTTGGCGACGACCACACTTACATCGCAGCACTGCGCGACATCTACGGGAAGGTTGGTTTCAACGGCACCGATTCCCTGCTTTACACCGCCGACAACTGGCGTCACATTCCCGAGGGCTCCATTCCGGGGCTGTTTGCAGCTACCAACTTCGGCATCGGCAACCATCAGCGCGGCATGGACAACCTGGCCACTGCGCGTCCCGGCCAGGCGCTCTTCGTCTCTGAGTACTGGCCCGGCTGGTTCGATCACTGGGGCCATCCGCACGAGACGCGCCCCGTCGCCCCGCAGATCGCGGACATCGACTACATCCTCAACCGCGGCGCCGGGATCAACATCTACATGTTCCACGGCGGGACCAGCTTCGGTTTCATGGCCGGGTCCAGCTACATCAACGACAAGTTCCAGCCCGACGTCACCAGCTACGACTACGACGCGCCGCTCGACGAGTCCGGTCGCCCCACGCCAAAGTACTTTGCCTACCGCAAAGAGCTCGCCAAGTTCAGCCGCTGCGGCAACGAGTCCTGCCTGCCGCCGGTGCCATCCGTAGCCCCGCCCATCACTATCCCCACCATCAAGCTCGATCGCGAACAAACCAACCTCTGGGATCAGTTGCCAAAGCCCATCGCTAGTGCGCTGCCCGCGCCCATGGAGACCCTCGGCCAGAACTACGGTTACATCCTCTACCGCACACAACTCCCGGAACCGGTCCACGGCGACCTCGTCATCAAGGACATCCACGACTTCGCCACCGTTTATGTCAACGGCAGGCTGGCCGGAACCAAGGAACGTCCCGGTATCCTCGATCGCCGCAATGCAGCGCCCGATGGGAGCTTGCCGCCGATCCCCATTTCCACCACGGGACCCACCCGGCTCGACATCCTGGTCGCGAACGACGGCCGAGTCAACGTCGACCACACCATGCGCACCGAGACCAAGGGCATAACTCAACTTGTCGTCCTCGATGGCCGCCCGCTCTCCGACTGGCAGGACTACACCCTGCCGATGGATCAGCTACCCACCTCCTACAGGGTCATGTCGGATTCGGATCTTCTCGGCAAGCAGATGGCGGGCGCGTTAACGGATATTCAGTTCCGGTTCTGCGTGCCTGAAGGCGAGGGGTTCCACTGCGGCTTCGGCTACGGCACTGCGTGCGGATCAATCCCTACCTGCGGGCCGTCCGCCGCACCTTCGGCCGCCACCAACTTGCAGTCTCCGGAAGCCGGGCCATCCCAGGCTCCCATCGCTCTCCCCTTCACGGTGATGCAGAACTTCTCTTTTCCCCGCTTCTTCCGCGCCGATTTTACCTTGACCACCACCGGCGATACATTTCTCGATACTCACATGCTCGGCAAAGGAGCGGTTTGGATCAATGGCCATAATTTGGGCCGATTCTGGAACGTTGGCCCGCAACAAACCCTCTACGTCCCCGGTCCGTGGCTACATCCGGGCAGCAATGAGGTCGTTGTTTTCGATCTGCTGCCCCAATTACAAGAATCTGTGGAAGGCCTCGACCACCCCATCCTGGATGGGGCTGTCAGCGACAAAACCATCAGCAATCAGGAATAATGGGCAGCGTCGAAACTCACAACTCGCGGCAGTCGTATCCAAAGACATGCCCGCCGCACAGGAATCGACCAACCAGCAAGAAAGCTCCAACGCCAACCCGGAGAACCCCATGAATCAGCATCAGCTCCTGCAAACCCGCCTCAAGACGCTCCGCACCTTCGCCGCATGCAGTCTGGCCGCTGCCCTCCTGTTCGCGCTTGTCCCCGCGCTGACCGCGCAGGCGCCTGTGACCTCCGTCGAAACCCTGCGCAAGAACTTTGTCAATCCACCCAATGAGGCCCGGCCCATGGTCCGCTGGTGGTGGTTTGGCGCGGCCGTGGTGAAGCCTGAGATCCTGCGCGAGCTGCAGCAGATGAAAGCCGACGGCATCCAGGGCGCCGAACTCGCCTTTGAATACCCCGAGGTCCTCGACGATCCCGCCAAGGACCTCAAGAACCTTCCGTTCCTCTCGCCCGAGATGCTCGACGACGTCAACTATGCGCAATCCGAAGGCCGCAAGCTCGGCCTGCGCATCGATGTCACGCTCTGCTCCGGCTGGCCCTACGGTGGCCCGCATATCACGCTGGAGGAGGCCTCCACCGCCCTGCACACCTTCGAAGTCCCGGTTCCGGCCAATGCCACCACCGCCGAGATTCCCGGCGGCGCGACCCCCGCAGCCAATCCCAGGGGCCTCGTTTGGAGCGAAGGCGACCGCGTCATCTCCGCCGTCATCGCTGACCCCGCCACAGCAGCCCCACTCGCTGCTGCTCCCGGCCGCGGGGGACGAGGCGGCGGTCCGCGCGCCGCTACCTACAACCCCGCCACGGCCAAGCCCATCACCGTCACCGGGACCTCCGCCACCTTCGCTGCATCAGACAGACCGCGCGTCGCCGTCTTCTTCGTCCAGAGCCACACCCGGCAGCAGGTTAAACGCGCTGCCGTCGACGCTGACGGCTGGGTCCTCGATTCCTTCTCCCACGAGGCCGTCGCGAAGCACATCGAAAAGGTCGGCGAACCGCTGATCAAGGCCTTTGGAGCCACCCCGCCCTACGCCATCTTCTCCGACTCGCTCGAAGCCTACGGCTCCGACTGGACCCCCAAGCTGCCTGAGGAGTTCAAGAAACGGCGCGGCTACGACCTGATTCCCCACCTGCCCGAACTGGTCGCCGGAGGAACCCCCGAAGCCGACACCATTCGCCACGACTACGGCAAGACGCTGACCGAGTTGATCGACGAAAACTATCTAAAGCAAATGGCCGACTGGGCCGCAGCCCATCACACGAAGTTTCGCTCGCAAACCTATGGTGAGCCAGCGGTTAGCTTCTCTAGCCAAGTCATCCCTCAGCTCGCCGAAGGGGAAGGTCCGCAGTGGCGAGCCTTCTCCACGCTGCGCTGGGCTACCTCCGCCAACCATGTCTACGGCCGCAATGTCAGTTCCGGCGAGACCTTTACCTGGCTCCACTCGCCAGTCTTCCGCGCCACTCCGCTCGACATGAAGACCGAGGCCGATATCGACTTCGTCATGGGCGAGAACCAGATCGTCTGCCACGGCTGGCCGTATTCGCCACCCGACGAGGAGGTTCCTGAGCCCGGCTGGTCGCTCTACGCCGCCGCTTCGTTCAATAATCACAACCCGTGGCACCCGGTGATGCCTGCCGTCACCGCCTACATCGGCCGCATGAGCTACCTCCTGCGCCAGGGCCAGTCGGCCAACCAGGTTGTTATCCTGTTGCCCACCGACGACGTCTGGGCTGGCTTCCGGCCCACCCAGACCACCGTCACCGGCTCCATGGGGCCGCGCATCACGCCCCTGATGTCCCCCATCCTCTCCGCCGGCTACAACGCCGACTTCATCGACGCCGACGCAATCGACAAAGTGGGGCTCGGTACCCACCAGATTCTGATCGTCCCACCCACCGACCGCATCCCCCTCGAAACGCTGAAGAAGATCGCCGCCTTTGCCGCCACGGGAGGAAAGGTGATCGCCGTTGGGCGCGCCCCATCGATCGATCCGGAAGGCAAGACGCTCCCCGAACTCACCAGCCTTTCGAAGCGGCTTTTCGATCCGGCCAAGTCCACACTGGTACCCAGCGAAGCCGCGCTGGCCGCAGCCTTAAATCAGGCGGCTAAACCCGACTTCCGGCTTCCGGCTGATGATACCGTGGCTCGGAGCCAACTCGGGTTCATCCGCCGCAAGCTTGCATCCGCAGACATCTACTTCGTCACCAACACCAGCAACCAACCTCTCGACACGACCGCCTCATTCGCCACCGCTCACAAGTTCGGAGAGGTCTGGGACCCCGACTCCACCGCTGCCGCTCCGGCTTTGGCGGAGTCGTCTCAGATCCACCTGGCGCCCTACGAGTCGCGCGTCTTCGTTTTCAGCGACTCCCAGCCTACGGTCAAGCCCGTACCCGCAGGTCGCACCGCTATTCTGGACATCAGCACGGCGTGGAAGCTCACATTCCCCGGCATTAACAAATCAAAGGACGAACCCGTCCTCACCGACTGGATTACTGATCCGTCCACCCTCCACTACTCGGGCGAAGGCGTCTATTCGCGCGACCTCAACCTGACTGCCCCGGCGACCGATCCTGTCTACCTCGAGGTCGCTGGAGGCAAGCCGTTGCCCGGCGCACCGAACTCTCCGCCTGAACACGGACCGGTCGCGGGAGTCCTCGGCCCCGACGGCCTGCCGAATCCGCTGGTCACCCGCACCGGCCCCGGCATGCACGCCTACTACGACCCACCCATCCGCGAAGCGGCACTGGTCGTCATCAACGGCCAACCGGCCGGTGCGTTGTGGCATCCGCCCTACCGCCTCGAAGTCACCAAGTTTCTCAGGGTGGGCATGAACCACCTCGAAATCCATGTATTCAACACCGCGCTCAACGCCTGGTCCGCACTTCCGCCGCACGACTATGGCCCGCTCATCGCCAAGTATGGGGACCGCTTCCAGATGCAGGATCTCAACCAGGTCATGCCCATCTCCTCGGGCCTACTGGGCGATGTACGCCTGGTAACGGTGACCAAGTGAACAGCGTGCCCACGACGCTGCGCACCCTCTTTCTCGCCGGCACGGTCGCCTTCGCCACCACCGCGATGGCCGCGCCCAAGACGCTGCTTACCATCGACTGCAACGCCGCCTGCGACGGCTCAACCCTGATGACCGATGCCATTCAGAAGGCCATCGACACCGCTGCGCCCAAGGGCGGCACGGTCACCTTCAAGCCCGGCACCTACCTCACTGGTGCTCTCTTCCTAAAGTCCGGCGTCACCGTCGAGATCCCTGAAGGCGTCACCCTTACCGGCTCGCAGGGCATCAAGGACTTCCCCGAGTTGCCCACCCGCATCGCCGGCATCGAGATGACCTGGCCGGCCGCCATGATCAACATCCGCGACGCCCACGACGTCACCCTCACCGGCAAGGGCACCATCGACGAGAACGGCGCCGTCTGGTGGAAGGTCTACAACGATCTGCGCGCCGTGTACACACCGAAAGGCCTCCGCTGGGCCTCGGACTATGACGCCAAACGCGTTCGGCTCTCCCTAATCCAGAATTCCTACAACGTCCACTACGGCGGCGGCCTCACTCTGAAGCGCTCTGGCTTCTGGACTGTCCAGGTGCTGTACTCGCACGACGTCACCATCGACGGACTCATCATTCGCAACAACGTCCAGCCCACGGGCGCGCCCGGAGAACTCACCCGCGGCCCCTCCACCGACGGCATCGACATCGACTCCTCCCACGATATCGACGTTGCGCACGCCGACATTGACGTCAACGACGACGCGCTCTGCCTCAAATCCGGTCGCGACTCCGACGGTCTCCGCGTTAACCGCCCCACCACCAACATCAAGATCCACGACTCCATCATCCATCACGGCGCAGCCACCGTAACTATCGGCAGCGAAACCTCCGGCGGCTTCCACAACATCGAGGTCTGGAACATTACGGCGGAGTCCGGTGTCCCCAATGGTGTGCTCTTCAAATCCGCTCACACCCGCGGCGGCACTGCCACCGACATTCGCATCCATGACCTCACCCTCAACGGCGTCGCAACCCCCATCTCCATGACCATGAACTGGAACCCCAGTTACAGCTATGCCACCCTACCCGCCGGCATGGACATCAAGAATGCGCCGCCGTATTGGGTCCCGCTTACAACACCGGTCTCGGATGCTCAGGGCCGTCCCCACTTCTCCGATGTGCATATCTGGAATATCAAGGCCACCGGCGCTCGCCGTGCCTTTACCGTCGAAGCCTACCCGGACGCCCCGCTGGCAAACTTCAAGTTCGACCACCTCGACATCCAGGCCGCCAGCGCCGGCAGCATCGCCGACGCCAAGGACTGGATCTTCTCCGATATCAAGCTCACCACCACTGACAACAGCACCGTCAAAGTCACTGACTCTACCAACGTTACCGGCCTGCCTGCCGCGCCTACACCGCCCCCAACACCGTAGCGTGCCCCATGATCAACTCGACCGCAACGCGCGTTGATCGTGGGATTCCTCTCTTCGAGGCTTTATCGGTTCAATCGGTGTAATCGGTGTTAAGCCTCTCGCCTAAACCTTTGCAAAATCGATATAAGCCATCTGCGGATTCGTATCCACCAGCTGAACGTTCACCGTATCCCCCACGTCCAACCCCTGCTCACCGCGGATAATCCGCCCCTCCACCGGCGGATCGAACACCCGCACATACGTCCCCTTCTGGTCTGCTCCTGTAATCACTCCATGAAACGTCTTGCCGACGCTGTCCGCCAGCGCAACCGCCGCCTCCCGCTTTTGCATGGTGCGTTCGACCTTATTGGCGGCCTTCTCTTGCAGGTTGCACTGCTGCGCGATTGCTCCCAACTCCGCGTCGCTGTATGGGGCCGCCACGCCATCCAGCATCGCAGCAACTAACCGCTGCGACACCAGGTCAGCATACCGCCGGTTCGGGGCCGTCGAGTGCAAATAGTCCTTCGCCGCCAGCCCGAAGTGTCCCAGCGGGTCCGGATCGTCTGCCTTGATCACCACATACTCGCCCGGCCCCATCAACTTGATCACCGCCAGCGCCAAGTCCGGATAATGCACCGAATCGGCCTGCCTCAGCGCGCTGAGAAAATCGTTCAAGGCCTTCGAGTCCGGCGCGGCCGGCAGCTTCGTCCCGTGCTGTGCAGCCAGCGCCATAATCCGGTCCCACCGCTCCGGCACCCGCACCACCCGCCGGATGCACGACCGCCCCGCCGCCCGCAGCATCTCCGCCACCGACTTGTTGGCGCCGATCATAAATTCCTCAATCAGGTCCGTCGCGCGATTCTGCTCCACCTCATGGATCGCCCGCACCTTCCCATCAATTACCAAGGGGTCCGCCTCGCCCTTGCAGAACTCCAGCGCGCCATCCGCGGCCCGGCGCGCGTGCATCGCCCGCGCCGCCTCATCCTGCAAGTGCAACTGCGCCTGCAACTCAGCCGCCGCGGCAACCTTCGCATCCGCCGGCCCCGTGCCCTCCAGCCAGGGCCCCACCTTGCTGTACGCCAATTGCGCTCTATTCCGCACCTGTGCCCGGTAGATACTTTGCCGCGTCAGGTTCCCCTGCGCATCTACCACGTACTCCGTGACCAGCGCCGCGCGGTCCACATCCTGATTCAGCGACGTCAGATCGGTCGAAAGATCAGTCGGCAGCATCGGAAAGATGCGCACCGCCGTATACACGGTCTGGGTCTGCTGTGCCGCATGAAGATCAAGCGGAGAACCCTTCGCGATCGCCGCCGCAACGTCTGCAATCGCCACCCGCACACGAATGCCGTCATCCACGCTCTCCGCCATCTCGATCTGATCGAGATCCTTCGAAGAATCGTTGTCGATCGACGACCACCACGGCCCACGCAGGTCGCGAACCTTCGCATCGGGTTTGGCCGCAGCACCCACCGCAGCGCGAATCGCAGCAACCTGAGCATCGCTGCCCGCTGGAAAATCCGGACGAAATCCATTCTTAATCATCTCGGCCTGGGCCGAGGCAGCAAGGTCAAAGGGTGGCTTATTCATGCAGGGAAAAGCCTATCACGTACGCTTACCGTCGCCTCACTGGACGGCCACGCCTAGGCCGACGCCCCGCTGTCGAACTGCGTGTAGCTATCCAGATACTGTTCGACGACGCTATAGCACTCGCAGGCCCTCTTCTCCAGTCCCTTCGTATCAAGGATGTGAATCAAGCCCCGGGTGTACTCGATCAGCCCCTCCTGCTTGAACTCTGCCGCAACCAGCGACATCGTGGAGCGGGTGCTGCCCAGCATGTTGGAGAGGAATTCGTGAGACATTTTGAAGGTGTCGCACTGCGCGCGGTCTGCGCAGATCAGCAGCCAGCGCGCCAACCGCTGTTCGAAGCTGTGGGTCGCATTGCAGCCGGCCAGTTGAATCACCTGCACCAGTTGCGCCTGAACGTACCCCAGCGCGAGCCTTTGAAAGACCCCGCCTAGGGCGAATTCCCTTCTCGCCGCCTCCACCGGTGAGGCGTAACCGCGCCCCGCAATCTGCGTATAGACCCGGTTCAGACTACGCTTCGATCCCATCAGAGCGGACACTCCAATTACGGACTTGTATCCGAAAATTCCAACCTCTACCTGCGAACCGTTCCTGAACGTGGTGGTCATGGACGCCATTCCCTCTTCGATAAAGTAGAGGTAGTCTAGGATGCTGCCGGGAAACTCCAGCTCGTGCTCCAGTTCGAAGCTGACTGGACGCAGGTGGAGCCGCGCAACCGTATCCGCATCCAGCGACTTCAACAAAGCATTCCTGAAGGGACCCGCTGGAGACCGCGCCACTGGGGAGATCGCCGGCTCGTGCGCAGGAAAATCCATGGGAGAAGCATACGCTTATGTCAGGCACCTGACATAAGCCGCTGCGTCAAATGGAACTCGCGCCCTCCACTTGCCCGCTTTCAACTCCCAACGACTCCACGCGTACTCTGCTATCAATTGTCTATGGCTGAAGCGAGCCCCGCCATGAAGGAATACATCTGAAGCGTGCGCCCAAGCTCGGACAGAATTTTCTGGTTGACGCCGCCGCACGTCACGCCATCGCAGACGCTCTCGGACCCGTCGGCGACCGCACCGTGATCGAAATCGGCCCCGGCCACGGCGCCATCACATCGATCCTTGCCGCCCGCTGCCGCCGCCTCATCGCCATCGAGGTCGACCGCTCCCTTACTGCCGAGCTGCGCTTCCAATTCCGTTCCCAGCCGTGGGTGGAGATCATTGAAGGCGATGTCCTGAAAGCGGACCTCGCAGCGCTGGCGCCGCAAGGGGAACCGGCCGATGTGGTCGGCAATCTTCCCTACTACATCACTTCGCAGATACTGCTCCGGCTCTTTGCCGCTGGCGCACGCGGCGCCCTTACTCGCGCAGTGCTCATGATGCAGCGCGAGGTGGCCGACCGCGTGGCTGCCGTTCCCGGAGGACGTGACTATGGGCTGCTCTCGGCCACGGTGCAGATGAACGCGCGCGTTGAGACTCTGTTCACGCTTCCTCCGGCAGCGTTTTCGCCTCCGCCTGAGGTCTACTCAACTGTGCTGAGGCTGGAGTTCGCGCCGCGCTTCGACGCCCTGGGTGTGGACGCCGCCGGCTTCGACGCATTTCTCAAGACCTGCTTCGCCCAAAAACGGAAGACGCTCGCGAACAATCTGCGCGCTGCGGGCCACCTGCCGCAAGCGCTGCAGGCGGTGTGGCCGGCGGAGATTACGCAGCAGGCGCGCGCGGAAACGGTCGCCCTTGAACCGATGGCACAACTCTACTGCGCGCTCACCCTCGCAAATAAGCCCTGAGGCGAGCCGGGTGCCCGGGACTACTTATGCTGAGACGAACTCGATGGCGCAGGCGGCGCAGAGTACGTCGGATGCGGAGCTGGCGGCGGTGGCGGTGGCGGCGAGTAGGTTGGCCGCGACGCCGGCGGCGGAGAATATGTCGGATGCGAGGGCGCAGGCGGTGGCGTGTAGCGCTGAGCGGGCGCAGTCTGCTGGGTTGGCCTCTGCGCCGGCGGCGAAGATGTCTGAGAACGAGCCGGCTCCGGGCGGAACTGTGGGAAGTAAGAGGGAGTCGCAGTGGCCGGGCGCGTTGCCGCCGCCGGATACACCGTCGTCGACGGAGTTCGCATTGTCGGCTGTTCTCCAGCCGGGCGTAATCCCCCCGTCGTATGGACTGCCGTTGGACTGGTGCTGGCAAGTCCGAGAGCTGGCGCGTGAGACGTGGCGTCCACAGGAAAGTCGCGGCGCAGGGAAGAACTGCCGGCCGAGCCGGAACTCACGCTGTTGCCTACCGGTGTAATTGCCACAGCCGTCTTCCCGGCGACCTGGCGCTGACCATATTGAACGGGCCGCGCTGGGCTGGTGGGTTGATAGGTGTGTACCGGCAGAACGGGACGTATCGGGTGGGGCCCGGTTGGGCCAAAGGGAACACGAATCGGCCTGTAACCGACTGGCGCCGCACCAATGTTCACAAACTGGCCACCACCATAAAATCCCCACCCAAACCCTCCGCATCCCGCACCCGGCATCCATCCCCAGCCGAAGCCGCCGAAGAACGACCACGTGCCGCAGCGGTACGGCGTCCATCCCCACGGATACGTAGACGCCCACAGATAGCCTGCGCCGGGATACGCGACCCATTCGCCATCCCCATACGGATCGAAGCTCAAATCATCGGCCGCAATCTGCGGCTGCCACACCGGGCCCTGGTCGGGCACGTTGTACCAGGTGCCGTCGGCGTCCAGGTCGGACCAGCCGTAGCCCTGCGCGCCCTCGTAGTTGTTCCGCACGGAGGTGCTGCCCGTAGCTGCTGCAGCTTCCGTCTGGTCCAGGTCCTCGTTCCACTGGTCCCAGGTGTCTTCGGCGATCCCAGCGTTCAAAAAGTAGCGCGTAGCGTCGGTCGCGTCGCCGCGGAGGCTCTCACCTGCGCGCACGTCAGCCTGGAAGCCCGCATTCGCTGCATCTACGTTCGGAGAGACTTGCCGCTCCACGTGTGCGGTTCCATCCAGCACGGCGAAGATCGCGGGCGGCTCGTCGAAGTTCACCCGGACCGAGGTGTTCTCCACCGGTGTCAGGATGTCGCCGCCCGCAGCAACCGCATACAGATACTGCGGCGTCGCGCGCAGCTCGAAATAGGCAAGCCCGTGCATCAGACTTACGCTGGTAATAAAGACGCCGTTTGGCTGAACTGACAGATTGTCGAGCGACAAGCCGCTGTTGGGCGTCAGGCGCGCCACACTGCCGTCTTCGAACTCCACTTCAGCCTGGCCATCGCTGCCTGTAACCACTTGCACACCCGCCAGCAGGGGCAGGTTGATCTGCGCGGGTACGCTCTCGGTATTGCCCGGCGTGTTGACCGTGACCGTACCCTGAACAAAGGTCAAACGCGCGGCGCGGGTTGCTGGAGGCCCGTCGGCATGTGCGGAAATCTCAAAGCCGAGGATCGCAAGGCAAAAAGTGAAGGCAAGCAAAGAGGTGCGCTGCAAGCTAGTTCTAAGGCCGATCATCGTGACGCCTCCGTGAAGCCCTCATCCGAGGTGCCCCCTCCCCTTTTTTCAGCCCTGAAGCTCTTGAAACAAAGGGAACGGCGTGGCTACCGAACATACACTTAGACGGCCTGAGAACGCTTCCGGTGAGCGCAGGATTGCTCCTTTACTCACCTCTGAATTGTACTCGCGGTGTCAAACGAGCCGATGGCGGCGTTCGGTCATTTAGCGGGCTTCGCTCTCGGCTGGAACCAGGGCGAGCAGGGTTCTCGCCCGCGCCCGGACCCGCTGCATCACGTCGGCATCGTCGGCGATGGAGCGCAGCGACGCAGCAATTGTGCCCACTTCAAGGGCGCGGCCTGCGGACACCTCCTGCGCCAGAAACGTCATGGCATCGTCAAGGCCGAGGCGGTCGTAGCGGCGCAGAAAGTCGAGCTCGCGCCCCTCATTCATCGTCTCGGCCATGCCCAGGAAAATGTCGGTAAGCGCCTGAACATCCTTGTTCTCCGAGTAGTTATACGTACAGGAGCCGGAGCCGTCCGGGGCTGTGTAGCTCAACGTCTTGGTTCCCGTGTCGGCGATGTTCTTAGCCCTTGAAGCGCACGCAATGTTGAAGCGGTCGAGCTTTCTGCCCAACGCGAAGATCCGATCGGCGGTCGCGGGAGTAATATCCACCTCACTCCGGAACGGCTGTGCCGGACCCGCAGCGACGGCACCGTCAATGGCAACCGGCAACGCGTCGCCCTCGTAAACTGCGGACCCGTCGCTATGAATCGTGAACCGGTACTTGGGAACTGCAAGCCCCTGCCTCTCAAACGCGAACACCACCTGTGGCTTTGTTCCGGATCCCGGCGCGGCCGCCGGCCGAGGTCCCTGCGCCCCCACACAAGTCCAGCTTGCGGCCAGCATCAACACCAAAACTCCGAACGTCGCGGGCGCACCTCTCACCGGTTCGCTCCTTGCAGCGACAATGTCTGCGCGGTGTGAATGTGGCAGATGGCAATGGCCAGCGCGTCGGCCGCGTCGGGCGACTCCGGCGCGCAGTCGAGTGCGAGCAGCCGGGTCACCATGAACTGCACCTGCTCCTTCGCGGCGAGCCCGTAGCCCGTAACCGACGACTTGATGGTAAGCGGCGAGTACTCCGAGACGGGCAGATTGCACGTAGCGGCGGCCAGCATCGCCACCCCGCGCACCTGGCCCAGCTTCAGCGCGGATTTGGCGTTGGCCGAGAAAAATACCTCCTCAATCGCTACGCAATCCGGCTCATGCAACGTCATCAGCGCCGTCAGCTCGGCGTACACCTGCGCCAGGCGCTGCGGCGTCTTCTCTTTCTTGCTCAAGCGAATGGTCCCGGCAGCGCGGTGAATGAGCCGCGGATCGCGGGCCGCGTGGTCCATCTCGACCACACCATAGCCGGTGAACTCCGTACCGCAGTCGATCCCAAAGACCCGCATGGGGGAAGTGTAAACCTGACGTCATCGTCACGCGATAGCGAAGGCGGTTCTGTTTCGATAGAACCGCCGATCACTGCTGAACTGAGATTCCGTCCAGCGGCGAACTCGCTGTCGCGTAAAGACGCCTCGGCATGCGGCCGGCGAGGTAGGCCTGTCGGCCCGCCAGCACGCCGTGCTGCATGGCTTCGGCCATCAGGATGGGGTCGTGCGCCTCGGCAATCGCCGTGTTCATCAGCACGCCGTCGAAGCCGAGTTCCATGGCGAGCGTAGCGTCAGAGGCGGTGCCTACGCCGGCATCCACGATCAGCGGCACCTCGGTAATCATCTCGCGCAGGATGCGCAGGTTCGCAATATTGCGCAGACCCAGACCGCTGCCGATGGGCGCGCCCAGCGGCATCACCGCCGCGGCGCCCGCATCGATCAGCCGCTTGGCGTACACGATGTCGTCCGACGTGTAGGGCAGTACCGTGAATCCTTCAGCAACCAGCACGCGCGTGGCTTCGAGCGTCGCCTGGATGTCCGGGTACAGCGTCGCCTTGTCGCCGATTACCTCGATCTTCACCCAGTCCGACAGCCCCACCTCGCGGCCCAGGCGCGCTGCACGGATGGCCTCGTCTGCAGTAAAACAGCCGGCGGTGTTGGGCAGCAGCCAGTAGCGCTGCGGGTCTAGGAAGTCCAGCAGCGACTCGCGCGAGCGGTCGAGGTTCACGCGGCGCACGGCCACGGTCACCATCTCCGCGCCGGAGGCCTCAATGGCCGCCTGGGTCTGCGGGCCGTCCTTGTACTTCCCTGTTCCAACAATGAGGCGAGACTGAAAGGCGCGACCGG
>CAZAXI010000063.1:0-22400 GCA_964489045.1 uncultured Granulicella sp.
GCGCACCCTTGGGGTGGGTGAGGTCGCTAGTTCGAATCTAGTCGTCCCGACCATTTACTTTCAATGAGTTAGAGCTGGGATCCGGAGCCATTTTGGGCTGCGATCGCGGCTTGTCTGAATTCTCCTTGGATCCGCGCACTGCCGATCTCGCAAAACATCGTCCCGGAATTGCACGTTGCTCAGGTGCGTGCTTCTCTCTCCTGCGGCACGAATCCGTTCGGCAAGCTTGACCTTATGTTGCCCGGTACATCGAGAGACGCGCACTCTGGTCCGACAGGTGAGCCTTATTGCTCAGACAGACTGCGACTGTGTCGCTAGTTTAGGAAGTATCCCCAAGTTGGGGGAGGGCGGTGCGGATGCTTTGGACAATCTTTGTGGTGGTTCTGGTTCTGTGGCTAGTCGGCTTTAGCTTCCATATTGCCGGTGGGCTCATTCACCTGCTTTTGGTCGTAGCACTGGTGATCCTGGTTATCAACCTGGTGAGCGGGCGCCGGAGCGCGCTATAGGAAGATCGCGAACGCTAGCTGCCAGAGGCAACCGATGCTTGGATTAATGATCTCGCTTTCAGTTTTGGCGTTGTTTGCTCGAATACCCGCCATAGGTCTCTGTCGACCCATGTTCATGCTCCTGACAGCCGTTTGTGTGGCGACTCTACCAGTCCGTGGAGACGCTCAAACACTCGCCGCTTCGGAAGCTTCTACTGCCTTTGGTACCGGCGTAGCGGCATCGCAATCTTATTTGACTTACACCCAGCCAACGCAGGCGACGAAGTTTAACAACTACTTTTTCGATGCATTCGGGCCTTATCCCATTGCGGTAGCCGCAGCCACAGCCGGCATCGATCAGATCGACAATTCTCCTCCCGAGTGGAATGGCGGCGCTGAGGGGTATGGCAGGCGATTTGGTTCGGACCTGGGAATCGAAGCGGTGAGCACTACGGCGCGGTATGCGCTTTCGGAGGCCTTAAAGCAGGACCCGCTCTACTATCGCTGCGAGTGCAAAGGCGTGTTTCCGCGCCTGGGCCATGCTGTCGTTTCGGCTTTCACGGCGCGCACTGGCGAAGAAGGTAGCCAAGTTTTTTCATTCCCCGCTCTCGTCGGACCATATGCAGGATCGTTTGTCGCTGTGTATGCCTGGTACCCAAACCGCTATGGGGCCAAGGATGCGTTCCGGATTGGCAACTATAGCCTGCTGGAGTACATGGGAGGGAATATTGCATTGGAGTTCCTCTTCACGTCCCCGCGCTCCTGGCTTTCGCGTATGCATCTCAGCAGCCGACACGGCGCGCCCGATTCGGGTTTGAGCCAGTGAGCGGGCGTGACTTGAATGCGGCCGGGGACATTGGGGCTCCCCCTGGGCAACTGGCGCAATGGATGCCTTCTGCGCTGAGCGCCCGTCTCGGACCCATCAACACTTTTCTTGAGTGGTTCGGCGACCTGGCAATATTCTCCTGGCGGGTTGCGCGTGCGGCAGTCACGCCACCTTTTGAGTTTCGCGAGTTGTTTCGCCAACTCGACGAAGTCGGATCCATGTCCCTGCCTCTGGTCGCAGCAGCCGGCGCTGCCATCGGGGCCGTACTCTCGCTGGAAGCTCGATATAGCCTGACTCGATTTGGGGCTAAGTCGATGCTTCCCGCCGCTATTGTTTACTCCGTCATTCACGAAACTGGTCCGATCATCACCGGCTTGATTGTAAGCGGACGCGTGGGCGCGGGCATCGGCGCGGAGTTGGCTTCGATGAAAGTGACGGAGCAGATCGATGCCATCGAAGCATCGGCGGTGAATCCGTATAAGCTGCTGGCCGTTACCCGCATTCTGGCCTGCATCCTGATGCTGCCCTTGTTGACGCTCGCTTCCGATTTTTGCGGTGTGTTGGTGGGTTGGATCACGCAGGCTATCGCTGAGCCGCTCTCTTTGCAGCAATTCATCAACAGCGCATTCAGGGGGGACACTCTCAATGACTTTCTGCCGCCTACCTTCAAGACCGCTGTATTCGGTCTGATTATTGGGATGATTTCCTGTTTTCAGGGCATGCGCACACGGGGAGGCGCAGCGGGCGTTGGCCGGGCCGCGACCAGCTCCGTCGTCCTATCCTCTTTGTTCGTTATTCTGGCGGACGTCGTGCTGGTTAAATTCATCATTATTTTTTTCCCGTAGGCCTGAAGCCTAAGGAGATCTCAACCATAGATGGCAACAATCTGCGCAACGCCGATGACACAAGAAGGAGCCGAGAGGGACGGCGGTGCGGCAGCCATCTCTGTCGTCGACCTGCATAAGTCCTTTGGTGAGCAGAAGGTTCTGAATGGGATCAGCTTGAGCGTGAACCGCGGCGAAACCCTGGCGGTGCTGGGAAGGAGCGGCACCGGCAAGAGCGTATTGCTGAGGATCATTATCGGCCTGCAGAAGCCTGACTCAGGAGGGGTGCGCATCCATGGACAAGACATTGAAGGGCTGGATCTCGATCATCTGAGCACGATCAGAAAGAAGATGGGGTTCTTGTTTCAACATGCGGCGCTGTACGACTCACTAACTGTTGAGCAGAATGTGATGTTTCCGCTGCAACACCACTCGAAGGAAATGTCGAAATCCATGCAGCGCGAACAGGCGAGTCAGTTGCTGGCAGAAGTCGGGATGGAAGGCCATCTGGGAAAAATGCCTTCGGACATTTCAGGCGGCATGCAGAAACGCGTGGGACTTGCGCGCGCATTGGCGTTGAAGCCGGACATTCTTCTGCTCGACGAACCCACCGCCGGTCTCGACCCGATCAGTTCCGCAGAGATCGACGATCTGATTCTCAAGCTGCAAACGGAGCATCAGATGGCGTCGATTGTGGTGACTCACGATCTGCATAGCGCCAAAACGATCGCCGGCCGTTTGGCTTTGATTGATAAGGGAAGCGTGGTTATCGAGGGCAGTTTTGAAGAACTTCAGCAAAGCGATAGTGAGTTTGTCAGGCAGTTTCTCAAGCATTCGTAGGAGGGCATATGTCAAGAGCAGCGCGGCTGGGCGCATTTATTATTGCGACACTGGGAATTCTGGTGGTAGGCACGGTAATTATCGGCGACCATCAGTATCTCTTCAGCTCAACGTACGTATTGAAGTCGCAATTCGCTACCGTGGCGGGCCTGTCGGCCGGGGCAGATGTAGAGGTGGGCGGTGTCCACAGCGGGACTGTGCGTTCTATCGATCTTCCTCACGAACCGGGAGGAAAAGTCACGGTGGTCATGGATCTGAGTAAGTCGACGCACGAGATTATCAAGCAAGACTCGGTGGCGTCCATCGAAACGGAAGGACTGCTGGGCAACCAGTATCTGGCGATCTCGTTTGGCTCCCCCGGGGGATCCGATGTGCGCGATGGAGACATGATTGCGAGCGAGCCGCCGCTGGAGATGGCCGACCTGATCAAGAAAACCAATGCGATTCTGGACTCTAGTCAGCAGACCGTCGCGAATCTAGCGTCGATCAGCGCGAAGGTTGATACCGGCAAGGGGACGGCGGGAGCACTCGTCAATGACAAGCAGCTTTATGCGAACCTGGCCGAGACGACAAGCGACGCGCGTGACACGATGGTTCAGGCGCAGGCGGGAGTTACCGATTTCCAGGAGAACATGGAAGCCCTGAAGCACAATTTCTTTCTAAGCGGATACTTCAATAAGCGGGGATATGAGGATTCTGCCGACCTTGCAGCCAATGAGATCGGGCAGTTGCCGGCAGACCCGCCCTTGAAGACGTTCACGTACTCCTCGAAACAGCTCTTCGACAAGGTCGATTCGGCAAAGCTGAAGAACCAGAAATCACTGAATGCGTGCGGCGAGTTCCTGGCTGACAATCAATACGGATATGCAGTGGTCGTTGTATCCGCCGGAGCGAGTGGCGACGCCCAGAAGGACCTCGTTCTAACAGAAGGCAGAGCCATGGTTGTGCGGGAGTATCTGGTCGAAACCTATGGATTCGACGATAGCCACCTGAGGACTTTGGGAATGGGCAAGCAGGCGGAAAGCAACTCCGATATCGGATGGGGATCGGTGCAGGTCATCTTCTATCCGTCCGGGGCAGTGATTCCTCCGACCAAGCAATCGCAAGCGGCCGCCTCATCCAGGACAATCTCAGGGTTGCCGACTGTGAGCTCTGCTATTTCAACACCTAAACCTTAGTCAGTCCTCTCTGTCGCAAGCGGCTTGCGGGATAGGGAGAATGGCGGGCTTCTGCGCGTTTTGGTCAGGTAGTTGATCGAGCAGGACCACGTTGAGCAGCGACTTATGCACCTGGACGCGGCCGTTGCAGCTTATAAAGCCGAGCCTGCGAAAACGATTCATAAAGAAGCTGACACGGGAACGGGTGGTCCCGATCATATCCGCCAGGGTCTCCTGGGTAATCGGAGGAATGAAGGTTTCCGGCTGACCCGGCTTGCCGAATTCCGCCATCAACAGCAGAATGCGCGCCAGGCGCTTTTCACTGGAGTTGAAAAGTTGATCGACGAGATCAGCCTGACTTCGCATGCTGCGCGCCAACAGAAACTTGAGGAATATGTCGGCAAATGCTGGCTCGTCATGCATCACGCGAATCATTTCGCTTCTACTGATCTTGAGTGCCGTGCAGTTGTTCAGCGCAGTCGCGGTGGCCAAATGCAACCCCACGATTGCGGCGAGCGACTCCTCTCCAACGAAATCGCTGGCAGCTAATAGCGTAATTGTGGCCTCTTTGCCGTTCTTCGAAACGACGGTGACTCTTGCACGGCCCTTTTGCAGGTAAAACACGGAGTCGGCGGTGTCTCCCTGGCGAAAGAATGTTTGCTTTGGCTTCAATTCGACAATCGTTCGGCCGAGCCCGGCATTTGCTAGAAACGCGGTGGAGTCGAACGTAATGTTGTGGCTCATCGAGATGTCACCTCGCCGCGATGTTGCACCAACGAGTTACTTGTGGGCGCTGCCGCCGTGTGACGCACCACCGCCACCGCGGGCTTGTCCTCCACCGCCTTGCGGAGCTGAGGCGTGCGAGGTTGTGGTGTGCGAGGTTGTGGTGTGCGGCGATGTGGCTACAGCGGGGCGCGCCCCACCAGCATGGGCAGTTGCAGCGGTCGCATGGACTGCGGCGGTGTGTGCCACCTGCCCGCCGCCTGAACCTGCACGGTAGGCTATGCGGCCGGCCCCGCCGTGATAACTTCCTCCACCATCGCTGACAAAGCGATGGCCTCCCCAGCCGTGGCCATAACCCCAGCCGGCCCATGGGCCCATGCCCAGAAAGATGCCATTGTAGAAGTATCCTGACCCGTAATACCCCATGGGTGCGCAGGCATAGGGCGCATATCCGTAGTAACCGTAGGAACAGACGGGTTGCACGCCGATGCTGATGGAAATCTGCGCATGGGCCGCTGGCGCCAGGGCCAGGCACACGAGCAACGCTGTGGTTGAAACCAGAGTTTTGAGTCCGCGCATGTGTTATCCCCTTAAGATGTCTGCGGTTCCTTTGGTTTGCGTGGGATGCTCTGCTGCTGCCAAGAACAATCCAGCAACATCAACCACCATAAGGATTCTGAAACCGGTCATGGTGCGCCCACACAGTGTCAGGGGCTCTAGTCGATCTATCCTTACGTTCTTGACTCTAGTCATCCCGATTGCCCGCGTCTGAGCAATAGAGACCATGCCGGATGGAGTGCCCAAACCGCCGCCAGCATGCTTCTGCCCGATCCGGCAAAGGCGCCGCGGCCTGCGCTTCTCGCCGGGATCAGTCAAGACACCTGGCCGGCTAGCCCCTCACCAACTCTTCAGGCATAGAAGCTATGTGGGCTCCCATGAAGCGAGTTGCGGCGCTGTTCAATTGTGAACAGATTGGCTGGCCTGCCGGCCGGCTAGTTTTTTGGGATCCGAGATTGCCCGCTTTCCGGCGTTTTCGTCCGGCAAGTGATCGTGCAGGACCACGTTGAGCAGCGACTTGTGAACCCGAATACGGCCGTTGTACTCGATAAAACCGAGTTTGCGGAAGCGGTTCATGAAGAAGCTGACCCGCGAGCGGGTGGTGCCAATCATATCCGCCAGCGTCTCCTGCGAGATCTGGGGGATGAATTGCTCCGGCTCGCCCGGCCTACCGAATTCCGCCATCAACAGCAAAATGCGCGCCAGGCGCTTTTCGCTGGAGTTGAAGAGCTGATCGACAATATCGGCCTGGATGCGCATGCTGCGAGCGAGCAGGAACTTCAAGAACAGGTCGGAGAAGTCATGCTCCTCGTGCATTACGCGGACCATCTCTTCCCGGCTTATCTTGAGCACGGTGCAAGCGGTTATGGCGGTAGCCGTGGATAAACGCAGCCCCGGCACTGCCGCGAGCGCCCCTTCTCCCACAAAGTCGCCCGCAGAGAGCAGCGTGATGGTGGCTTCCCTGCCGGTTTGTGAGACGACGGTGACCTTTGCGCGGCCCTTCTGCAGATAGAAGATGGAATCCGCGGGGTCTCCCTGTGAAAAGAAGGGCTGCCCAGGCGCCAAGCGAACGATCTTTCGCCCCAGACCGGCACTCATCAAGAAAGCCGCGGCGTCAAATGAAGGTTTTTCCGGCTCAACCATAGCAATGGCTTCTTCTTACAATCACACGCAACAGCAGCGCTGTTATGTCTAGTATCGCACCGAGAGGGGCGCGGGGTTCAGTTTTGCTCACTATTCCTGAAGTTGATCGGAGGTTTCGAGCTGGATGCGAACGCCTCTGCGGCCGTCGGACCGGTGGGGCGCCATGCCTCTGCCGACACCACCTGAACGGGCTTCGATTCGCCGCGATGACGATTCCACCCTATCCATCTACGGTGTGGACATCTTCCACATAGCCGGCGGTCTGATTCATGTTCTGCTAGTGCTCGCTCGAATCATCCTGATCTTCAACCTGATAGCGGCGACGCAGCATTCTCTGATGACTGCAGAAATCTGGGATCCGTGCGACCCTTCACCCGGCAGCACGATCTGTCACTGCAAACCAGTAATACCGTCGCCAACAGTTGACGCAACGGACTGGACGCAACATCAACAGGCCTAACGGGCCATCCAGTGGACCCGACTCTGCCTGCTCGAATCGAATTGAACTGCAGAGCGGGCACTGTCGCCGAGTCCAGAGCACCTTTGGCAGTCGACTGAGCCAACCTTGCACAACGGAATCCATGGTTACCTCCGTGATCCGACAACCAGTGCACTATGCTCTGCTTGCGATTCCTGCGCCGGAGTTCGCATCCAGCCAGGAGAGGAGAGCGCGGACGCTGCCGGTTGCGAGCGCATGCAAGAGTCGCCGGCGATTCCATGCTTTCATTCGGCGAGTCGCCGCGCTGCCACAATCATGGACCTGTGAGGGGAGAAAGCAATGTGCAGAATTGCTCATCGGCGCACCATTCCAGTCTTAGATCAGATGCGCGACACAAAGCTTATTGGACGGGCGGCAACTGCTGCCCGCTGAGGATGTACTTGAGCAGGCCCGGCGTGTAGTGGCCGTCTTTGAAGGCCGCAAGCGGCGACACCCGCACCGGATCGCCGTCATTCACCCAATGCAGCGCAACCGTGCCGTCGATGTTGCCGGTGTCGAAGTGGTATTCGGGATCGACGACCGCCCAAGTGCCGTCCCGGAGGCAGTACAGGGTCGCGAGTTCTTTGCCGGTTGTCGCGTCCCACAGCTTCGTGGCGCCGTCCTGGGTGCCCATCAGCACCTTGCTCCCGTCTGGAGAAAGTGTCCAGGCTGGCTCACTACCGGATGGTACTTCGAAGCTCTGGAGTTCCTTGCCGGTATCCACATTCCAAATCGAGCCGCCCATCAACACGCGATGGCCGTCGGCTGAAAACGACGGCGCTGAAGCCTTGCCAAAGTGCTGAAGGTCTTTTCCCGACTTCGCTTCCCGCAGGGTGGCTGACCCGTCCACATTTTCCGTGATCAGTTTGCTCGAATCAGGTGAAAAGCCAACCGCCAGGTCCTCGTAAGTTTTCACTTTGAGTACCCGCACCTGTTTCCCAGTATCCACATTCCACAAGCGGGTCGACCCCTCTGAGTCCGACGTCAGCGCCGCGTGGCCGTCGGGCGACAAGGCCAAATGCTCTACGCCGTCCCGAAAATCTCCCTCGGGATAAAGGATGGACGGGCGGAATCCGGGATCCACGGTGAAGTGCTGGATCTCTTTTCCCGTCCCGACATCCCACAGGGAGAAGGTGGGTCCGTGATTTGCGGACAGCAGCTTGCTTCCGTCCGGAGAGAAATCCACCGCTGAGAAAGCCAGGTTCGGCGGTGGAAAGCTTTGAATCTCCTTCCCCGTCTGCACATCCCACACTCCCTGCTCGCCATGAAAGCCTGCCAGGAAGACCCGCCCGCCGTCAGGAGAAAGAACCACGGGCGACAAGTAACTCCCGGCGGCGGTACTTACCGGCAGCGTGGTAGCCGCACTGCCCGGCGCCGGAGCAGGCGCCGAAGACGAAGACACCATGGGGCGCAGCAGAGCCTTGCCGCTTCCCGCATCCCACAGCCAGACCATTCCGGTTCCGCTCACCTCCACGATCCCAAGCCCGCCGTCAACAAAGGCCAGGGCAGCGACCTCATCGGCCTGCCCGATCAGGCGCTGGAGTTCCTTGCCCGATTTCACATCCCAGAGGCGGGCCGTCTGGTCGTCGGCCGCAGTCAGCGCCTGGGTGCCATCGGGAGAAATCGCCGCACAATTCACCGCAGCGTTGATGCGATCATCGGAGGCCTGAAAGAGCGTTAGCTGCTTGCCGGTCGCAGCGTCCCACAACCGGGCGTCATCGTCGTTGCTTGCGGCCAGCACGCGACTGCCATCCGGAGAAATAGATACGGATTGCACCGAGCCGATGAACATACTCGGACCATCCGCAGCAAAGCGCTGGATTTGTTTTCCGGTTCCCAGGTCCCACAGCTGGACTACCCCTGGGATGGTGCCCCAAGCCACTTTGCTCCCGTCGGCGGAAAACGCAGCGGCGCTGACCACGCCGTCAGAGTTCCCGAGTCGCAGCAGCAGCTTGCCCGTCTCGACATCCCAGATTGCAGGGCCATTGCCATCTCCTGAAAAGAGCTTTCGCCCATCGGGAGACACAACGGTAAGCATCCCGACCGCGCCCGCCCCCGGCACCAGGAAGTGACTGAGTTCCTTGCCCGTGACCACATTCCACATCTGTATCTTCGCGCCGCCTCCAGCCGGCAGTTTATTTCCCTGGTCGTCCTTTTCAACCCAGTTGGCCGTCGTTATCGTGCTTCCGTCCGCGGAATTGAGTCCGAAGACCAGGTTGCCAGCCAGCGGCGAAATCCGTCCGAGTTGTTTCCCACTCGGCTTATCCCACAGTTGCACTGCGGTCTTGTCATCGAGAATGCTGACTGTGAGCACATTCCGATTGTCAGAGGACACGGACGCATGCGTGATCCACGCTTCTCCCTGGAAGGATTGGAGTTCCTCTCCGGTCGCAACATCCCAGAGCCGCGCCTTGCCTTCCCTGCCACCAGTAAGCACAGTGCGGCCATCGGAAGAATACGCGCAGGCAATCACCTGGCCTGAAGCCAACTGCGCCACCAACCGTGGACCATCGCTGGTTTGCGCGTTCGCGGCAAACCCACCGAGCCCTGCCAACGTTAACATGCAAAGGCACAGACTCTTAAGCAACCGCATCGCACACCTCGCCGTCAGGAAACCATCCCGGTGAAAGGACTCACAAGTATATAGCCAGGCCCCGCTAATTCCGATAACTCATCATTTGGTCGACTGCGGGTGACTCTCTGTTGCAAGTAATCTCTCGTAGATCGTTGCCTCTCGGTCGAATTTGGCGCATGATGAATTCCGTTCTGGAGATGGTTGCACTGTCGAATCGAGGATTATGTGCAGGAAGAAGAGAAACACGACAAACTAGAACGGATGCACCAGTGCATTCGGTCAGGCGAAGACGCCTACGATCAGCTTTACGAGCCGCGGACGCACTCCAATCCTGCCGGGCACTATAGCGAAGCGAAGGATTCGTTTGGCGAAGCCATCGCCTTGGCGCGGGAGTTGGGCCTGGACGAACAGGCACAATCCTTGTCGCGGCGCCTGGACCACATCAAGGCCGTATATCGCAGCCAATTCTCCGGATTTTGATTCCTAACCGCGCCCCCTTTAGTCCATCATCTTTCGCCTGGCCAGTGCCAGTTTGCTGGTTCCGCGCGGGATGAGGCAAGCAACCCGCCGGCTCCAATGAGCGAGAGAATCATGGTAAGCTGCACCTCACGGCACCGGCGCATGGACTGGCCGTCGTGATGATCGCCAAGTAGACCTCATGAATCGTCGCGAGCTTCTTAAGCTTTTCGCAGCGTCCAGCCTTGCAGCCGCAGGGTCAGGGCTGCTCTCCACAACGCCCGCTTACGCCCTGTCATCGCCCGACGAATCGTTCCTCGACGACCTCGAGCGACGAGGGTGTCTCTACTTCGCCGAGCAGGCCAGCCCTCACACCGGCCAGGTGCTTGATCGTGCCAGATGGGTCAACAACAATACGGGTGCGCTGGATAGCCGCAGGATGGCCAGCATCGCTGCCACCGGCTTCGGGCTGTCCGCGCTCTGCATTGCAGACAAGCGTGCATACCAGCCTGCAGCGCAGATCGTCGAACAAGTGCGCCGCACGCTGCGCTTCCATTGCGACACCCTGCCCAACCAGCGCGGCTTCTTCTCGCACTTCAACGACATCGAGACGGGCGATTCCTGGCGCAACAGCGAGATATCCTCCATCGACACGACGCTTCTGCTCTGCGGAGTGCTCACAGCGCGCGCACACTTCCACAGCGACGCCGAAATCGTCCGCCTCGCGACAACCGTCTACGAGCGCGTCGACTGGCCGTGGATGCTCAACGGCGAACAGACCTTCTCGATGGGCCTGCGCAACGGCGAATTCCTCAAGTCACGCTGGAACCACTACTGCGAACTGATGATGCTCTACCTGCTCGCCCTCGGTTCGCCTACCCACCCCATCGATCCCGCCTGCTGGGACGCGTGGTCGCGGCCGACGATGCAATATGCCGGTTTTGACTACATCGGAGCCGCCGACCCGCTCTTTGTCCACCAGTACAGCCACGCCTGGTTCGACTTCCGCAGCAAGCGCGACCACTTCGCCGACTACTTCGCCAACTCCATCATCGCCACACGTGCCCACGAGGCCTTCTGCCTTTCGCTTGGCAAGCCCTACACACCCGACTACTGGGGCATCTCCGCCTCCGACTCGCAGCATGGATACACCGCGTGGGGAGGGCCTGGCACTCGTGGACCGAACACCACACAAGGCTTTGGGGGCATTGACGGCTCAGTCGTCCCCTACGCCACCGCCGGTTCGCTTCCGTTTCTCCCTACTGACTGCCTGCGCGTCCTTCACGCACTGAAAGACCGCTACGGAAAATACGCCTGGGGGCGATACGGATTCTGCGACGCATTCCATCCCGACGCCCAATGGTACGATCCCGACGTGCTCGGTATCGACCTCGGCATTGGCCTCCTGATGGCCGAGAACCTGCGCACCGGATTCGTTTGGGATACCTTCGCGCGAAATCCGGAGGTTTCGGTGGCCATGCAGAAAGCCGGCTTCCATCAACATTGGGCCGCCTGGTTTGCCCCTCTGGACATCGACCGAAGGACCTACCGCCCGGCGTCGTCCGGTTCGAGATTCACGCCACCTTTGTATAAAACTGCACAGACATTGACGTAAGTGAGGCCTTACAGTTCGTTGGTGAATCGCATTGTTAGACAAGCCGGAACAGCAACACCCCAAGCCCAGGCTCGCCGGTGCCGTTATTTGGACGCTGAGCTCAACTTCTGCCGCCTGGCCCTCTCTCAGTGCACAGCTCTGGCGTCTCATGGAGAGCTAGAGTCGGCTTGTCGCGATGCATGGCTGGTAGAGGATACGGCGCGCGCCATCGAGGGGGTCCTCGTCAAAGTCAAAGACGCGCAGAGACTGGACCGATATCAAAGAGAACTGACCTACGTCCAACGAGGCTTGGACGATTTGCGAAGCCATCTCGGCATTGTGCTATAACGGCTCTGATCTAAACGTGCTGTGCATGCGCCCCGGCGTATTGATGTGGACTGGCTCTTTGGCATGAAGCAATTCTGCGTGAAGCACAGAGCACAGGCTTATTCGCGAGCTCGAAAACCTTGCGCGACTAGGGCTTGTCGCGGGGTAGGACTCCGGCGATTCCCCCGGACCGGCAACTCCCCCTAATCGGTGAGGAGTTGCCCGTCGGGATGGATGCCGCGCCAGTTAGAAGTTGATGCGTCCGCTGAATTGCAGGGTGCGCGTGGGGCTGGCGTTGTTGCCAAGGGCGAAGCTGGTGATTTGTCCGAATGTTCCGCCGCCCACAGTTACGTTGGGGTTGCTAACGAGTTCCGCGTGGTTGACCAAGTTGAACGCCTCGACCTTAACCAGGAACTCGCTTTCGCGATAGATCTTGAAGCTGCGTGAGACGCTTGCGTTGATGTTGGTAACGCCCGGCCCGCGGAATTCGTTGCGGCGGGTGTTGCCAAAGTTCGGCGAGACCATGCAGGAGGGCACCGTGCAATTGACGTAACCAGCCCCACTGGGGTTGGTGTATTGAGGCTCGACCGGGTTTGCAAACGACGTTGGATCGAACCAGGGTCTGCCGCCACTGACCAAGCCGGAGGCACAGGTGCCAGCTGAATAGCAGGCGGTACCACGATAGTGGCCGCCAAGCTGGTGGTAGGGAGCGACCAGCTCTGCGTACTCCGTTGTGCCGTTTGCATTGATGGCTGAGGACGACGGGCTCACGGTAAAGGGTGCGCCGCTGATGTGGCTGAGCTGCCCGGTGATCTGGAAGCCGCCAAAGATGGCGCTGGCGAGCCCGCTGTTGGCAAACATCTGGCCGTTGCCGAACGGCAGGTGATAGATTCCAAAGACCTGGAGGTTGTTGGTGCGGTCGTAACCGGACTGCGCCCGGTTCAGGTTGAAGTAGCCGGGCCAGGAATACGCGGGGCCGGTGGAACCCGAGCCCGCGCCATTATCTGCGTTGTCAAACGCGTGCGACCAGGTGTAGTTCAGGCCGTACTGATACTGACGGCCCGCATTGCGCGTCAACTGCGCCTGCAGGGCGCTGTACTCCGCGCTGAAGAGGGGCTCGTTCATGGTAATGCCGCCGGTGTTGTAGCAGACATATCCGGTGGCGGCTGTGCAGTGCTCCTGATTGATGAGCTGATTGGCGTTGAACGAGCACGCTCCGGTCAGGCCTGTGGAGGGATTGTACTGGCCGTTGGGCATGCAGATGGTGGCGCCGCTGGGCAAGGGCGCCGCATTCTCCGTGACATCGGAGAATTGGCGAACCGCGTGGGTGCCGACATAACCGACGTTGGCGACGTAGTCATGCCCCAGGTCGCGCTGGACAAACAGATTCCAGCTTTCAATGTAGCCGCGCCGGATGTTTCCGGGGGTGGTGTTGGTTCCAATCGTCACAGGAAGCGAGTAAAAGCCATTGGTGGCGGTCGGAGTGACTGCAAGTGGAATTCCCGTCGTCAGCGTAATCGGATTGTTGTTTGGATCGAGCGACACGGTTCCTTGCGCGGTGCCAACATAGGCCTGGGCAATTTCACTCGGGTACTGATCGCGCAGGAAGCGGAAGCTCTCCGGATCGGTGGTGAAGCCTGCGCCGGTGCGAATGACTGTCCTCTCGTCCAGGCGATAGGCGATGCCCACGCGCGGCACAAAGCTGCCATGTCCAGCATTGATGCCTGCGCTCTTGGGGTTGCCGCCAACTCCGCCAGCCTCAATGTTGGCCGTCTGCGGCAGGGTCGGATCGAGCCGGAAGGCGCCTTGCTTGTCGGTATAGGGCGCGGGATAGATCTCGTACCGGACGCCGTAGTTGAGGGTGAGCTTGGGAGTCAGCGACCACTGGTCCTGCGCATAAGCGCCCATCTCGGTCCAACGCAGGGAGTTGGGGTTGTAGAGCTGTTCGTTCTTGGCTACGGCGATGCCCGTGCCATTGTTGGGGAGACCCAGCAGGAAGTCGGCCAGCGAGTTGTAATTGGTAACCGTGCTGGTGTTGCTGGTCATGCCTCCCAGGAACTGAAAGCCGCCGCGCGGGTTGCTGACGCCGGAGCCGACGGATGGCTGAAAGTGGTTGAGGTCGAAGTGATACCAGGTGAAGCCATACTTGGTAGCGTGCTTGCCCTTGACCCAGCTCAGGTTGACGTCGGTGGTGAACTGGTTGTCGCGGAACAGGAACGGATTTGCGCCGTCGGAATTGCCAATCGATGCAAAGGTCGACCCGCCGCCCATTGCGAAATACGGCTGGCCAGCATAGAGGGGTCCGACTCCGTTGGTGCCGGGAATGCCAAGCGTGGTAAGGCCGAAGTTACCGTCGGCAATATCGACGAGGGATTGCGCGCCTGTGACCTGGCGCGTGTAGCCGAAGTCCCAGTCGACAACCAGGTTATTGGTGATGGTGTGGCTGGCGCCAAGTCCAACGTTCTGGATACGGCCCGCATTCGCACCGGGCTGGCCGCCGTCGATAGCAGAGCCGCCCGCAGAGCTGGTGCCCGCTCCAAAAAGCTGCGGATCGTTAAGGTTGTACGGCGCAATGCTGTACCGTCCGAAGATGGACGTAGTGTCGGACGGATTGAAAATGATCTTGGTGTCGTTCGAAGTCCGGTTATAGGCGACCGTGCCCCTCGCTGTGTAGTCGTTGGCCAACTGAGTCGACAACTGCGCGGCGGTTGGTGTGCCGACCACCGCTGCATAGGGCTGCCACAAAGCCAGCATCTTCACAGCGGCCGGGTTTTGTCGATTTGGCGAGGTTACTGGCGCATTCGGCCCAGGGATACAGTTGCAACCGTACTCGGACATAAACGTTGGACGCGCTCCGACTGCGAGGTAGGGACCTACGCCGCCTGGCTGAGGATCGTAGAGAGTGGTAAGGGACTGAGCCGAAAAGTCACCGTTGAGCATTGCGGCCGTTGGCACGGTTTCAAGCGGAGTGGCCAAACTACGACGCGTTATGCGCTCAAAGTTTTCGAAGAAGAAGAGCTTTTTGCCCTCGTAGACCTTGGGAATAAAGACCGGCCCGCCGAAGTTACCGCCAAACTCGTTGAAGACGTTCTTGGGGACCGACCCGGTAGGGTTGGCGACGGAAACCAGGGATGCCTGGGTTGCCGTATAGCTGCGTGCGTTAAACGCTGCGTCCTGGTAGTACTCCCACGCGCTGCCGTGGTACTGGTTGGTGCCACCCTTCAGCGTGATGGCGATGGAGGCGCCGCCGGCTACACCTTGCTCCGCATTGAAGGAGTTTGTAACCACGTTGACGCTGTCGATCGAGTCCGCGGGCGGCAGATAAGCCAGCAGGTAGGGCAGCCAGCCATAGTCGTTCACCGCGCCATCGATGCGTGTGGTGTTGGTGTTGTAGCTCACGCCGTTCACATTGACCGACAAGGCACGCGATGGGTTGCCGCCGATCGAGTTCTGCTCCTGGACCGCCGCAGCACCCGGAATCGTGGTGTAGAGCGTCTGAAAATTGCGCCCCTGCGACGAGGTGAGCGGAAGCTGAGAAATCTGCTCTTTCGTTAATTCGTGATTAACCTCGGCAGAGTCCGTCTCGAGCATGGGCGGCGCGGTGTCCACCGTTACTACCGTGGTAACCGTCGCTGCCGGCAGCATGGCATCCACGCGGGATTCCCGGGTGACCTCAATCGGGACGTTCTTCTCCAGGAATGCCGCAAACGCGCTGGACGCCTTGATGGAGACCGTATACGGCCCCGGCTCAAGGTCCACGATGTGATACTCGCCAGAAGAGTTGGTGTTGGTGGTGCGGGTTTCGCCGGTCGCCTGGTTCGTTATTACCACCGTGGCGCCGGCAATTACTGCGCCGGTCTTGTCCTGGACGTTACCAGTGATGGATCCATAGATCACTTGTGCGCGGGCCGTTGGAAGTGCGACTGCCATCGCAAAGATCAGCGCCAGTGCGAATTTCCACGTCATGTTGCCAGCTCGCTTGCCCGTCTTGTCCATTGACATCCGGCTCATCGCTTTCCTCCAGAAGTGTAGCCGCGAACCCGTATGCTTGTTCGGCTCACGGCCCGTCACTTACTATTTGTATGTGACGCGAACTTTATATGTGCATCTTCGATAATGTCAAGCAGTTTTCGAAGATAAATCCCCAGTTTGATACTTCTGCTACCATTCTTTGGGTTTCGTGGAGAAAACCTCAGCTCTCCTCCGATGCAGGAACTTACCTTATCTGTTGGCTTTCATTCCTTAACTTCGTTTCGCAAACTTACTATTTCCGAGGAGTTGACCCCAGGCCCAGCAATGGGGTTGATCCACGATTTGAGCACTCGCTGGTGAGGACAGACGCCGGACTTCCTGCCGCCCGGTCGGCTGTAAAACGCTCTAAAGAAACGGCTGCGTTCTGGCCATGCGGGACTTTTGCCTGGTCTCACTGGTCTGACGCCGACAGGAGGGTTTGCGTCGCAGGGTTTGCTTTCGGCAGCCAGTGGCTTGGCCCCGTAGTCGCCGCGCAATGTTGCTTAGGCTACATTGCGCTGGGGTAGGGATGGAGGTGCCAGCAATGGTGCCGAATCCGGGCGGGAATCGTCGACCCTATCGCCCCGTTTGCCAATTCTGCGCAGGATGCCGTAGAGTCGTGGCCAATAAACTTCGACGCGCGAAGAATGATGGCAGCCACGCGCGAAAGAGGGATACATTTGCGCGCAGCGGCCGATTGAACGCACAGGTGGCGCGACTGAGGGGAATCTGCCGATGGATGGATTCGATCGACGTTCGTTTCTGAAGACGATGGGGTCCGCAAGCCTTTCCTCCGCTATGCCGGCGGCTGCATTCGGGGCGTCTCCATTTGCGGGCAGCATAGTGGAAGAAATTGCTGAGCCTGCGCAGAGTGCCGATGCCAGGCCGGCGTACTCTGCCAGGTTTTCTGTGGCGGGCATGAGCCACGACCATATCTACGGCATGGTGGATGCGATGATCCGCGGAGGCGGAGTGCTGGTGAGCGTGTATGCCGCAGAGCCTGAACGCGGGGTCGCGTTCAAGAAGCGCTATCCGCAGGCAAAGGAGGCAAGGTCGGAGGACGAGATTCTGAACGACCCTTCGATCCAACTTGTGCTGAGTTCGGCGATTCCCAACCAGCGCGCGCTGCTAGGTGTCCGCGTGATGCGGCATGGCAAGGACTATCTTTGCGACAAGCCCGGAGTGACGACGCTTGAGCAGTTGGCGCAGGTCCGAACGGCCATCGCCGAAACCAAGCGGACCTTCGCCATCATGTATAGCGAGCGGCTTGAAGTGAAGGCTGCAGTGAAGGCCGGGGAGTTGGTGCAGACGGGAGCAATTGGCAAGGTGATCCAGACGATCAATATTGCGCCGCACCAGATCTATCAAGGGCAAGGGGACGCGGGCGGGGGATCGGGCCGGCCGGAATGGTTCTGGGACCCGGAACAATATGGCGGGATTCTCACCGATATCGGCTCCCATCAGGTGGACCAGTTTCTGTTCTACACGGGCTCCACGCAGGCAGAGGTGGTGGCCTCGCAGGTGGCGAACATTCGCCACAAAGATCGCCCAAAATTCCAGGATTTTGGCGACATGATGCTGCGTGGGAACGCCGGCTTCGGTTATGTGCGGCTGGACTGGTTCACGCCGCGGGGTTTGGGGACGTGGGGCGATGGGCGACTGTTCATCCTGGGGACAGATGGTTACATGGAACTGCGCAAGTATGCCGACATCGCCGGACGAAAGGGCGGCAACCACCTGTTTGTGGTGGATGCGAAGGAGGCGCGGTATATCGACTGCAACAACCTGACGCTGCCGTTCGGGCCGCAGTTTATCTCGGACGTGGTTAACCGAACGCACACGGCGCAGGACCAGGAACAGTGTTTACTGGCGGCGGAGTTGGTTATCCGCGCGCAGCAGAGCGCAACGCACGCCAGCATTCAGGGGTGATTCCATGAAGAGGGCGGCAGAGATTTCCCGGCGCAGCTTCGTCAAGACCGCGGCAGGTGCGGTTGCAGCAGTGGGATTTCCGACCATCGTACCGGCGTCGGTCCTGGGGCAGATGGCTCCAAGCAAACAAATCAACATTGGTGCGATTGGGATCGGCCGCATCTCGCGCAGCCACGATCTGCCGGGTATCTGGCAGTACGACGACGCACGGATCATGGCTGTGTGTGACCTGGACGCGAACCGGGTAGAAGCAGGCAAAACGCTGATCAACGGCGTTTATGCGAAGAAGACAGGCAAGGATTACGACGGAGTGACCGGGTACCACAACTACCACGAGCTTCTGGCAAACAAAGATATCGACGCGGTGGTCATCAGCACGCCCGACCATCAACACGCGATCGTGGCCTGCGCGGCGGTCAGGGCCGGCAAGGATGTCTATTTGCAGAAGCCGGCGTCGTTGACGATCGCTGAAGGGAGATATCTGAGCAATACTGTGCAGGCGTCGGGCCGGATCCTCGAGATCGGCAGCCAGCAGCGATCGACGGCGCAGTTCCGGTACGCGGCGGAACTGGTGCGCAATGGACGCATAGGAGATTTGCAGCATGTAGAGATCGGACTCCCCGGCGATCCTTCCGGGCCGGATGCGCCGCCGATGCCTGTGCCGAAGAACCTGAACTACGATGCATGGCTGGGATCGACACCAGAGGTTTATTACACCGAGATGCGCGTGCACCCCCAGATTGGGTTCGATCGGCCGGGGTGGTTGCGGTGCGAGCAGTTTGGAGCGGGGATGATCACGGGGTGGGGCGCGCACCATGTGGACAGCGCTCACTGGGGGATGAATACCGAGTACACCGGGCCGGTTGAGATATGGGGTACGGCGGAGTTCCCCACGCACGGACTGTGGAACGTCCATGGCAAATTCCTGACTCACGCGATTTATGCAAGTGGCGTGACCATGGACATCTCGGGGGACTTTCCCAACGGCATCAAGTTTTACGGCAGTAAAGGCTGGATCTTCGTGACTCGCACGGAGAGCGTAACGGCCAGTGACCCCACGAGCGGTGCGCCCGCCAATCCGCGGCTGAAGCAGACAGGACTGGATGCGAGTGACCCCGCGATTCTCGATTCGGTCATCGGTCCGGGTGAGATTCATCTGTACGTCAGCAAGGAGCAGCATCGCAATTGGCTCGACTGCATTCGTTCGCGACAGCAGCCGATTTCACCGGTGGAAATGGGCCATCGGGCCTGCTCGACCTGTCTGCTGCATCACATCGCGATGAAGGCAAAGCGCAGGCTGCACTGGGATCCGCAGAAAGAACGATTCAAAGGCGATGTTGCGGCCAACGCGCTGCTCTCACGCCCGCAGCGCGCACCCTACACCTTCGAACAAAGCTGAATCTGCACTTCGCGATGCGCGCGCACTTTGCCGGTGGCCCGGCTACGCCTGTTCCCGGTCCAGGCGCACGCGGGCGGCGCTACACTCGTCCGTGAGGCTTGCCCAAACCATATGACCGTCAACCCAGGCAATGCGATCGCTGCAGAACAGGTTTTCGAGAGCAGCCGTTCCATTTACAACGAAGTCAGGACGCATGCGCCCGGACCGGACGGGGCACTGCCGATCACCGCAGAGATGTTGTTGACACAGCCGTCGGGCAATCTCTTTGGGCTTAGCCAGGACGCGGGCATGGGGTGGGAGCCGGCGCGCCTGCTCGACCCTGAATTCCTGATTCTGAGTACGCACGGTGGAATGCGCGCGCACGATGGGACACCCATTGCGCTTGGCTTCCACACCGGGCATTGGGAGGTGGGGCTGCTGGTGGCGGAGACAGCCCGCGAGTTGCGAAGCCGGCGCGCCATTCCATTTGCCGGCGCGTGCACCGATCCTTGCGACGGCCGAACCCAGGGTACGGATGGGATGCTGGATTCGCTGCCCTACCGCAACGACGCCGCAATAGTACTGCGGCGCCTGATGCGTTCGCTGCCTACACGGAAGGGCGTCATCGGCGTGGCAACCTGCGACAAGGGACTGCCGGCAATGATGATGGCGCTCGCATCCTCGGGCGCGTTGCCCAGCATCCTGGTTCCGGGCGGTGTCACTCTGCTTCCTGAAAGCGGCGAGGATGCCGGCAAGGTGCAGTCCATCGGCGCACGGTACGCGCAAGGTCAAATCACGCTGGAGTATGCGGCCGAGATTGGCTGCCGCACCTGCGCCACGCCGGGCGGGGGTTGCCAGTTTCTGGGGACGGCCGCTACGTCGCAGGTGGTGGCCGAGGCGCTCGGATTGTCGCTGCCGCATACGGCGCTGGCGCCCTCGGGGCAGGCGATATGGCTCGATGCGGCTATGCGCTCGGCGCGCGCAATCCTGCGCATGGCTCAACTCGGCTTAGGAACTGGCGACATCATCACCGACGCCGCGATCCGCAATGCCATGGTGCTGCACGCAGCCTTCGGCGGGTCGACGAACCTGCTGCTGCACGTTCCCGCCATCGCGCACGCGGCCGGACTGCGGCGTCCATCGGCAGCCGATTGGGCCGCGGTCAATCGGGAGGTCCCCAGGCTGGTGGATGCGCTGCCGAATGGACCGAACAACTTCGCGACGGTTCAGGTCTTCCTCGCCGGCGGGGTACCGGAGGTGATGCTGCACCTGCGCCGCGCCGGGCTGCTCGATTGCCAAGTGCGAACCGTGACCGGAGAGACACTTGAAGAGAATCTGAACTGGTGGGAGCAGAGCGAACGCCGCAGAGCACTGAAGCAGAGACTGCGCACGCTGGATGATGTCGACGCCGAGGACGTGATTCTCTCGCCCGACCGGGCGCGGGAGCGGGGACTTACGTCGACCATTTGCTTCCCAAACGGCAATCTCGCGCCCGAGGGAAGCGTCATCAAGAGTACAGCCATTGACCCTTCACTGATCGACGCGAACAACATCTACAGGCACACCGGACCGGCTCGTGTCTTTGTGACCGAGACGGCTGCGATCGCTGCCATCAAGCGCGGCGAGATCAGACCTGGGGATGTGCTCGTGCTGATCTGTGGCGGCCCCGCGGGAGCTGGGATGCAGGAGATTTATCAGATCACCGCAGCGCTCAAGAGCCTTGCCTACTGCAAGCAGGTTGCCGTGCTGACCGATGCGCGCTTCAGCGGAGTGTCGACCGGCGCCTGTATCGGCCACATCTCGCCAGAGGCGCTGGCCGGCGGCCCAATCGGCCGCGTGAGGGACGGAGACACGATCGAGATCGTCATCGACCGGGACGCGCTGCGCGGCGCGGTCGACCTGGTCGGGGAAGGAGAAGAACGATTCTCCCCGCAAGAGGGCGCGGTCCGCCTGGCGGCCCGAAGCCCGCGCGAAGACCTCGCTCCGCATCCCGCCCTGCCGGACGATACTCGGCTGTGGGCGGCGCTGGTGCAGGCGAGCGGAGGGGTGTGGGGAGGATGCGTCTATGATGCGGACGCTATCATTGCGCAGCTCGCGCCCGGTAAGAGGGCAGAACCCACTGAAGGTTCGTCGTCCTAGTCGGCGGAATCGCATCAGTTCGCAGAATTTCTGGCGCAAAGCAATGGACATCTACGCAGGTAGACGTTGGAAGAGCAGCTACTTTGGATATTCTTCTGATCTCGTACTAAGCGGAAGCCTGTCGTTTTCCCGATGATTACTAGAAATAGAATCGCAACGGAGATACAAGAACACCTTCTAGTAATATATTCACTGACAGTCAAACTAAATTGGAGTACAACTCTATAGAGCGTACAATCCCCCTTGCATTTCGAGGAAAGCGTCAGAAAATGTTTGATCTCCGCGGCCGGCGAGCTGTAGTTTCCGACAAATTTGAAGTGATAGATCCCGATGTCACGCTCAGCCCGCTGACAGGGATGGCGAGGCGGCACTACATTGAATGCGCCCAGTACGTATTGCAGCGCGCATTCAAACACGTCGAATTATTCGACTCGCCCATCGTCTTCCCGCTCGTCCCTGGCAAGTCCTATCCGCAGCCCAATGATCCAGCATGGCGCACGCGCTCACACGAATTCGAGGCGCTTGAGCGGACCTTCAATCTCGCCGCACCACTGATTCACGTTGATCCGGATATCAGCATCAATGGCTTCAAGCTGCGCGACTACTACTGCCATCATTTCTATAACGCCATGACACCCGGCCATGCCAATAGCCTGCCATTGCCGGAAGAGCTGCCTGATGCAACCTATCAGTTCACGTGTGAATTCGGCGGCTGGACGAAAACGATGCTGTTGATGCCGGATGTGCTATGGCCATACCTGACTCAGACACAACGCGACGAGATGGCGGTCACGATCTCCAAATGGGCACATCGCCGCACCACCCAGAATAACTGGCGGCTGTTTAATGTTTGCGCACTCTCGTTCCTGAAGAAGAACGGATATGAGATCGATGACGAACTACTGAAGAGCCATCTTCTGTGGGTTGCCTCCTATCATGCGGGGAATGGATGGTACC
>CAZAXI010000064.1:0-22367 GCA_964489045.1 uncultured Granulicella sp.
AACTCAAACCCGAGTGCTCTCGCCAGCGCGGACTAAACGAAGGGGGCAGCTCAGACAGGAGCAAGCTTTATGATCAAGAACTCGAGCATTGACAAATATCCAGTGGTTGTGTGCGGAGCCTATCAAACCGGCGTCGTGCTGATGAGGAACTTAGTCCGCCATAAGATCGAAACGTGCTGCATTGACTGCGATGCTAACCAGCCAGGATTCAAGACAGTTTATGGGAAAACCTATCTCTGCCCCAATCCGGACACACATCCGGCGGAGTGGGAACGATTCATGATCGAACTGGCAAAGGACATTGGGCGCAAACCCGTTTTGATTCCCAGCTCCGACCAGTTTGTGACTGCGATCGCCGACCACGCCGTAGCGTTGGAGCCACACTTCGTTTTTCAGCGAGCGTCTATGTCAACTCAAGCGCTCTTGGCAACCAAGAAACGGCAGTATGAAATTGCAGATTCGAACGGCTTACCGATTCCGAGGACAAGATTCGTCGAATCCGTTGAGGAGGTACGCACATTCGCCAACGAGGCACAATTCCCGTGCCTCATCAAGCCGGTGCATTTCCGGGAATGGGAGCAACTGCCGACGGGACACCCATTGTTGAACAAAAAGATATCTCTAGCGTCATCCGGGGACGAGTTAGAAGCTAAGTACCACCTGGTCGAAAGCGTGACGCCTGCAGTGGTTGTGCAGGAGATTATTGAGGGTCCGGATGACACCAAAATGGTGTATTTATCGTGCTATGGTCAGGGTGGAAAGCGCCTAGGACACTGTTTGGTTCGCGAACTCAGAACTACACCGATTTATTTCGGATCCGCAAGCGTTGTAGAGCCGATCAGCGATCCAGAGACCGATGCACTATGCGACGGCTTTTTCCAATCGATTGGATATGCAGGCCTCTGCGAACTGGAACTGAAACGGGACAGCCGCGACGGACGAGTTAAGTTGATCGAAGCAAATCCCCGGTACAGTGTTACTGCCGACGCTGCGCCGTACGCCGGCGTTGACCTGGGATGGCTGCACTATCTGGATCTGATCGGGGAGCCGGCCGAGCCCATAGAATGGAATGGGCGGTACTTCCATCACATCGTGCTCAGGCGCGACGTCAACTGCTTCCGCAGCTACCTCCGCGCAGGGTTGACGACCTGGGGCGGCATTGCCCGCTCATACAAGTCTCCGGCGTTTTTCGATTTTGATCTCCGTGACTGGCGCCTGACGACCAATACTTGCGTTTATCTGCTCAAAGTTCTCCTATACCCGACTTATCGGCGTTTCTTTCCGAAACGAGCCTAAGCTGCAAGGAAAACACTAGGCTCGGTGAGAGCCGATTGTGTATTCAGCTTTGCGGTCGGCCGTTTGCCTCATCCGCCATCTCTTCCTGTCTTACCTGGCCTTGGGCGGGCGGATCAAGGCCAGTAGCTCCCAGTAACCTTACAGATCGCTGCCTGGACCTGGAAGCGAGACCAACTTTGATCTCCCACGCCGACTCGTTTGATATCGTAACTTCGCGTCATTCCTGCCTTATTTGTCCCACCGTAAAATGAGAACGAGGCTCGGTAGCCTGCCTCTCGGGCTAACTTCTCGGTTTGATCTGAAAAGCTGTTCACGTTGCCGACCGGATAGGCAAGCGCATCGACGTTGATGCCGAGCTGAACCGCTAATATCGCGCGGGATTGAGCCAACTCTTGATGTTGCTGTTCCGGCCCCAATTGACTCAGTATGGGATGCGTGTGCGTGTGAGAACCGATCGCCATACCTCCGCTAATCATCTCTCGGGCTTCGCTCCAGTCGAGAAAGCGCCGTAGCGTCGCGGGCGGGTCATCACCCATCGACGCTTTCCTTAGATCTTGAATGAACCGTGCGGAGTCCGTGTTCTCCGGCCTTTTATAAAGGCTCAGGACGTCTCGCAGGCTCTTCGTCAATCCGTTCTCATCGATATCGACAACGAGGTCCGATGGGTAGCTGAGAGAGAACCTGTGCTGTCTTGCACTCTTCATCAAGTAGGCGATGTGATCCCACCATGGAACATGGCAGGACCCAACTATATCGGTTACGAGAAAGAAGACACCTTGTACCCCAAGCGAGCGCAGAATGGGGAAAGCCAGTTTGTAGTTGTCCATATAGCCGTCGTCGAAAGTGATCAGCACCCGACAGCATCGGGCCGTCTCATGGATTGTGCCTTCAACAAAAGCCAGCGCCTCTTCCAGAGTCACCAGCGAGACGCGCCGCTTCAGATAAGATATCTGCTCGTTCAACTGGTCGGCGGTCGCCGAGAAAACGCCGGGGTCAAAGGGATCTTCATCGGGGTTGCCGATCCGGTGGTAATTCAAGACTAGCAATGAGTCTCGCACCGGAAGCTGCCCAAGGAGGAACGCTGCACCACTCCTATACAGACCCTGTGCCAGCAACTCGCGCTTTCCGCTAAACATGACTAACCTCAAATAATCAATATTGCCGAGCGAGCACTGACCGGTTTTGGCCCATATAAACTGGCTCTGCACTTTTGGCATCGTTGATGCCTCGATTAGGCTTCAAATCCGAGAGGCACTCCTTGACTATCGTCTCGGGCTAAGGGAGGAAATAGCATATCACAATCTTGAAGCAGCATTGAGGCTGGGGTGAAGACGGCAGACCTTTGCCGAGAGCATGGGTTTATGATTGTGGTTGGCGAAGAGAGGCGGCCATGGCCGGGCTCCCTTCGAGGGCGATCGTGACCTCCTGTGGCGTGCAATAGTCCAGCGAGTTGTGGGGCCGCTCGCAGTTGTATTCCTCAGGCCAAACTGTCAGAGAGTACACCCGGACGTCGTTCAGCGTCCTGAACCAACTGGCGTTCAGGAATTCATCGCACGGACTGCTTGGCCTGCGCTGGATCGGGAACAGCGGCAGCGCATCATCGCGGTGGCCTGCTCGCCGCCGCCGGAGGGGCGGGCACGCTGGACCGTACGGCTGCCGACCGAAGAGGCGATCCGGCGCAAGCTGGTTCCACGCGTAGGGCGGGAGACCATACGAGTGCTGCTCGAAAGCCACGATCTGAAGCCGTGGCGGGAAAAAAATGTGGTGCGTGGCGAAGCTGGATGAGGAGTACATCGCCCGCATGGAGGACGTGCTGGGGTTGTATGAAAGACCGTTGTCGACCGCCGAGCCGGTGGTTTGTATCGACGAGAAGCCGGTGGTGTTGTATGAAGATACATGCACCCCCATCCCCATGCGGCCTGGACGAGTTGCCCGGCGCGATTGCGAATACAAGCGATGCGGAACCGCCAACGCGTTTTGCGGCGTCGAGCCCAAGGCGGGACGGCACTTCACCAAGGTGACGCCGACGCGCTGCTCGGCCGAGTTCGCCGATTGCCTGCTGAAGATCGCCGTCCGCTATCCCGCAGCCGATACCATCCACCTGGTCATGGACAACCTTTCCACGCACACGCAGAAGGCGCTGGTAGAACGGTTCGGAGAGGCAGCCGGATCCTGGTTGTGGGACCGATTCACGGTCCACTACACCCCCAAACATGGAAGTTGGCTGAATCAGGCGGAGATGGAGATCAGCATGTTTAGCCGCCAGTGCCTCGGCAAACGACGGATCGAAGATATCCCCGCCTTGCGCAGACAAGCTCGCGCATGGAACCGCCGCGTCAATAAGGACAAGGCCACGATTCAGTGGAAGTTCACACGCCGGCAGGCCAGAAGAACACTTCACTACACAATCACGCGGTCAAAGCACTAGTGACCCTACCGCCCAGACCACCGTCGAACAAGAACTGAACATTTGTGAGGATTTCGCGTTATGCTCTTCGCAGCGTATTGGGCGAGCTTTGCAGGTATCTTGCCGATGACGTGCGAATGGGTTGAGGGGTGGAAGCATGCTGCTTATTGTGAACGCTGATGACCTCGGGGCTAACGAGAGAATCAACGAGGAAATCTTCGCATTGATGAAATCCGGTCGCGTCACATCGGCCACAATCATTGCAAATGCCCCAGGCTTTGAACACGCCGCGGAGCGAATCCGGGATTTTCCTGGCTGTTCTTTTGGAGTGCACCTGAACTTGACCGTCTTCGCCCCACTAAGTCATTCGGGTGGACTTGATGCAATCGTGGACGAGCGCGGTCATTTGTCCAAGAAACTCTTCAATATCCCAATCACGGCAAGTCTTCAGGACGCTTGTCGCAGAGAATTGACGGCTCAGGTCCAGCGAGCGTTTGATGCGGGCATTCCTGTGAGTCACTTCGATTCCCACAATCACATCCACACGATTCCGAGGTTGTTTCCAGTGTTGAAGTCATTGCAGCGAAAGTTCAGAATCCCGAAGGTGCGGTCTACGATCAACCTACTGCCGCCCGGTCAGCAAATGTCAGGTGTGCGATCGCTCAAGAAACGACTCTTTCGTTTTGTCCTGCGTCATGTTTACTCCACAAAGAGCCCGGAGGGACTGGGCGACTTTTGCGATTTCTACCCTGCCTTGACGAGTGGGAACTTGCCGCAATTCCGATGCCTGGAGTTGATGGTCCACCCTGGCACATCAAATCCTCGCTATAACGAAGAAGTTGAGCTTCTGAGGTCCGACTGGCTGCAATCTCTACCGCCTTCAGTCCAACTCGGGAGCTACCACTCCATATGATCAGTCTTCAACCCAGGCTTCTCTCATGTGGCTGGCAACAGACAGGTATATACTCGACCGTGGCAGCGTCACACCTGGGTGTGCATTTAGCTAGCTGCCTAGGGCAATAATCAAGGGAAAATCAATTCTATGAACCTCCCCCGTCACGCAGAAATCTGGCTCGTTCCATATTTACAGGATCGATTTCGGAGGAGCTTGCGGCCTAGGAAGCCGAAGCGTGCATGGGTTGCCATTACCGATCACTACGAACCCTTGGGCCAGAGTGCTTCCGTAGAAACCGCGCTAAGCCGGGTCGCGGACTGGCGTGAAAGGTGGCCGCGGATTGCAGATGATGCGCCCAGAGACGCTGCGGGGCAACGCCCGCAGTACAGTTTCTTCTATCCGCAGGAAGAATACCGGCGCGATTTGCTCGATGGCATAACGGAGATCGTACGCCTTGGCGTCGGCGACGTGGAGGTGCATCTGCACCACGATAACGAGCGGAGCGACTCCTTCATTCGGAAGGTCACAGAGTATTGTCGCCGTCTGACAGAAGACCATGGCCTGCTTCGTCAGCAGGACGGAAAGACCGTCTTCGGCTTTATCCATGGAAATTGGGCTCTCGATAATTCGCGCCCGGATGGCAGATGGTGTGGGTTGAAAGGCGAGGTCACTTTGCTGCGCGATCTCGGCTGCTACGCCGACTTCACCATGCCGGCCATTCCAGAGGCGCCCCAGGGGCGCATCGTGAACCAGATTTACTGGGTCACAAGCAACGCCAATGGCAGCCCGAGATCGTTCGACCGCGGGGTCGAAGCTTGCGTCGGCGGTGGCAGACAGGGTGACTTGCTCATGATCACCGGACCGGTCGGATTGCGTTTCAACATGCGCACGATGCCGCGCGTAGAGAGCGGGGAGATCGCCGGCTATGATATGCCAACGCCCGCGCGAGTTCAGCGGTGGTTCGACCTGGCCCCGACCATCGGCGACGATCTCTTCCTGAAGCTCTACACCCATGGGGCAGCCGAGAAGAACCTCGAACCGTTGCTTAGCAGCGGGCTCGCAAACCTCTATGCGTGGCTTGCGGAAGAAGGCGCACGCAGAGGCGTCGAGATGCATTGGGCCACCGCCTGGCAGATCTATCAGGCCGCAGCCGCGCTGATTTATGGCCCTGCCCTGTCTTAGGGCAAGACCTTCCCCTCTTGGCGGACCAGAAGTTCTGCCTCAATCTTTTTCAACGCCGTTTCAACTGTTGCGTCCCACGTGCTTCCCTCAACGGCTTTTTGGCGCAGTGTCACCATCTCAGGTGTCTCTGCGGCGAGCGCCTCTTCAATCGCGCGAACAAATCCGGGTCCGTCCGTCGCCGTACGCAGGAGGTTGCCGAATTGCTGCACACCGGGCAACGGAACGGCCACGCTAGGTTTTCCTGCCGCCAGGTACTCGCGCAGTTTCAGAGGGCACGATTGCCAAATCTGAGAGTTCTGCATGTAGGGCATTAGGCCGATGTCGATGGCTTTGGCCCACCGTGGGAGTTCCATGTATGGCCTTATTCCCATAAATATGACGTTCGGCATGCTCTTCAGCACAGACACATCCATTTGGACGTGTCCGATAAGCAGCAGGGTCCAGTTCGGTCGGGCACGAGCTATATGCTCCAGGAGCGAAATATCAACTCGCGGATCAAGCAGTCCCCAAAATCCTACAATCGGCCGAGGCCAGTCCTTCGCCTCGCTGGGTATCTCTGTTTCGGGTAAGGTAGCAAGACCGAAGACCTCCGTATCCACGCCGTGCGGCGAAAGGTGAATATTGGCGTTCAGAGGTTTGTGACTCTCCAGTAAACCTTGACTGCTCACAAAGACGATATCTGCCGCTCGAGTAAGATCGTCGTCCATTGACTGCACGGCTTGTCCATCTACGTCTGGAAGTTTCGAGTATTCGTCGATGCAGTAGAAGACCGTGAGACTCTCTCCCAGATGCTTTGCCAAGAACCCAGGATGCGGCACATGAAACCACGCAACCGCATCGTTGAAGCCGAGCCGGCGAATAGCTCTGCGAATTAGCATTTGCGAGAAAGCCCGGTTCACAGCTCGGACGGCTGCAAAGCGGCGAAATGGGATTTGCGGCATCGTCATTCGCCAAAAGTGGGGAGCCACCTGTTGAGGTGGCTGGAAGGTCATTCGGAGCTTCTTCAGCAACTTGAGCAGGTCGCGCGAGTTCGCCTTAGGCGCCCGCAAACCAGGAACCTCAACGTAAAGCATTGGGAACTTAGCGCCGAGTCGCTTGGCAATGTGGTGGCTGCTGGTGCGATTCTCAGCGAACCAGTCATTGCCAAAATAAATAAACTCCATAGACGTCCTCGAATAAAAAGGGGCTCATTGTCATTAACTATCTATCCAATAAGAAGATGCCTGCAAAAACGGGGTGGCACCTTCTCAGTAGTATCATGGAATTTGGTTGTTACGTACCTCACTAAAGTTTCTTGATCCGTATCGAGTCGTGCTGCTTCCGTTATGAAGACACTTAGAGTTGGAATTATCGGCGCGGGCTATGTCAGCGCTCACCATCTTCGTGCCCTCAAGTCGCTATCTGCTGTCCAGGTCGTTGGGATAGCCGACCTCGATCTGGCCAGGGCGGAGGCCGTCGCAAAGTCCTTCAACCTGCCCCGCGCATTTGGAAGCGTCGACGATTTACTGGCCTCCGGCGTGGATGTGGTCCACGTGCTTACGCCGCCAGCTGTTCATGCGAAGCTCAGCATCCAAGCCTTGGAGGCAGGCGCGCACGTGCTGGTTGAAAAGCCGATGGCCGAAACGCCAGAGCAGTGCGAACAGATGATGGCGGCCGCTAGGTCCAGCGGACGCATTCTGGGCGTGGTTCACTCCGCCAGACTGGACCCGATTGTGCTGCGCGGCGTGGAGATCGTTCGCGGCGGGGGCATCGGCCAGGTTCTCTCCGTCGACTTTCATCGCAGCTCTGACTATCCACCGTGGCCGGGAGGAGGCAAGCTTCCGCCCCAATATCGCAAAGGCTCCTACCCCTTTCAAGACCTCGGTGTGCACGGCCTTGCCATTGCGGAGGCGTTCTTGGGCGAGGTCAAGTCTGCCGAAATCGGTTTCCGCTCCACCGGTTCCGACACCAATCTCGTGTTCGACGAGTGGACGGCCATGGTTGACTGTGAGCGCGGTCAAGCTCGCCTGTATCTCTCGTGGAACGTGCGCCCGATCCGAAGCCAGGTTATCGTTCACGGTACACGTGGCGTCATGCACATCGACTGCTTCTTGCAGACCTGCTACGTCACCAGGCTGCTGCCCGGCCCAAAATTCGCCTCTCCTGTGATATGTGCCATGCGCAACGCGGCCGCGAGCCTCTACGAGGTGCCGCGCAATGTGCTGCGCTTCGTTACCGGCCGCCTGCCCGGAGCGCCTGGAATCCACAGGAACGTCCATGCTTTTTATGCCGCACTGGAACAGGGCACAGCTGTTCCAGTCTCCCCGGAAGAAGGACGCCGCATCGTCAATGCGATGGCACCCGCGTGCGAGAAGGCCGACCGGTTGCGCAACGCGATACGGCAGGCTCAGTTGGCACCTCGTCCACCCGCTGACGTGCTCGTGACCGGGGCAGGCGGATTCCTCGGTGGCACGCTTTTGCGCCGATTGGTCCTAGAGGGTGTTAAGGTGCGAGTTGGCGTCCGCCGCATTCCCAAAGACCCGCTGCCCGAAGTCGACTATCTTGCAGGGGACCTTGGCGATCCTGAGTACGTCGATATCCTCGTCGCCGGGGTAGGCACTGTCTTCCATGTCGGAGCTGCAATGAAGGGCAGCCCTGCAGACTTCCAACGCGGCACAGTCGTCGGTACCCAAAACGTGATTGATGCTTGCCTCAGGCACGGTGCGCGTCGTGTCGTCTATGTCAGTTCGTTGAGCGTGCTCGAACACGCTGTGCGCAGGACCGGAATGGTCACCGAAACGTGGCCACTTGAGCCTCACGCCGACCGCCGCGGCGCCTATACCCAGACCAAGCTCGAAGCCGAGCGGATGGTGTTGGCGGCGGCACAGGATCAGGGCTTACCCGCATTTGTAATTCGTCCAGGCGTGATCTTCGGTCCCGGAGTCGAACCCAGCAGTCCGGCCGGCAGCTTTGCCATGTTTGGACGCTGGATTGTCGTTGGGAACGGCTCTCTGCCGCTACCTCTTGTCTATGTCGACGACGTCGTGGATGCACTCCTGCTTGGCTCCTCGCGGTCTGGACTGGAAGGAAAGCTTCTGAACTTAGTCGACCCCACGTCAGTCACCCAGCGCCAATTTATCCGCATCGCGCAAAGCGTCAAGCCGAAGATTAAGGCTTGGTACATTCCCAAGCCCGTGCTGATGGTGGCAGCGGTTGGAATCGAAATGCTCGGGCACCTACTCAAGCGCAATGTGCCTCTATCGAGATATCGAATCCGGTCAATCCGCCCGCTCCATAACTTCGATCAGACGGCAGCGCAACAGCAGCTAGGATGGACGCCTCGCGTGGGCGTCGCCGAGGGCTTGCGACGGTCCTTCACGGTCTCACCTGGGATGCCCTCCTCCCCATTGCCAAAGTGATCGGATTTGGAGAATAGCTATGCTGAGAATCGCGGTCGTCACCCGATACTTTCCTAGTTCGGCGGAGCCCTGGCAGGGCCGGGCCACGTATCAGACGCTACGCGTTCTTGCTCGCGAAGCCGACGTGCGCGTCTTCTATCCCAACGCCGAGTATCCATCCTGGCTCAAGCCGCGGAGCCGAACTTACGACAGCCTGGATCCCTCTTACAACCCAGTAGATATCGCAGTTAGCTACTTCGACTATCCTGCACTACCCCTGGTTTCTCGGCCGTTCAACGGATGGATGGCCGCCCGCCGCCTTCTGCCCCATGTTCGCAGCTTCGCGCCCGATCTCATTTTTAGCATATTTCTCTACCCGGATGGGTATGCCGCTGCGCGAATTGGCAAAGTGCTGTCAGTTCCTGTCGTCGCCATGAGTATTGGATCCGATCTCAACAACATCGGCGATCGCATTTCTGGCATGCTCACCAGAACCGCTGTGCGCGAGGCCGATTTCGTCGTCACGAAGAGCGAGGACCTGCGTAGGAAAGCTGTCCTTATGGGCGCTTCGCCAGAAAGGACCCGCACTGTCCTCAACGGGTGCGACCTCTCGGCTTTCGTTGTTAGGGATCGGATTGAGGCGAGGCACACGTTGCAGATTGATCCGCATTCGGAGGTGATTGTCTACATCGGGCGGATGGACGTGAAAAAAGGTCTTCGCGAGTTGGTTGAAGCGGCAGCTTCAATGTGTCAACAACGCCCCAATTTACATGTATATCTGATTGGCGAGGGGCCGGACAGACCTTTGATCGAAAGCGCTATTCGGGCCAATAACGCCACTAGCTACACCCATGCGATACCTGCCTGCTCCTTTGCCGATGTTGCCGTTTGGATGGCAGCAGCAGACCTGGTCACCCTGCCCAGTTACATGGAAGGTTGCCCAAACGTAGTGCTGGAGGCGCTTGCTTGCGGTCGACCCGTCGTCGCCACGAACGTTGGCGGTATTCCCGAGATCATGAGTGATGCATGCGGACGCCTTGTGCCCCCTCGTGATCCGGCAGAACTCGCGCGGGCCCTTGCATCGGTGCTTGACACAACCTGGGACGCACAGGCCATTTCCGCGCACTGGAGCCGTAGCTGGAGTACTGTTGCTGCGGAGCTGATGGGCATCTTCGAATCGCTTGTATCCAAACGCCGGGCGGCGGAACATGGCCGATAGCCTTCCTCTCCGCCGTCAGGACGTTGGCACATGACCGCCATTGGCAGTGTGGGCCGATTGCTGAACCGCTTCCTCGCGGCCATCGGACTCATTACCATACTGGTAATGGCTACCCCCATTGTCTCGTGGTGGGCACATGCCTATTCCGGCCCGATCGAGCAACCAAAGGGCGACGTCCTCATCCTGCTGAGCGCCGCTAACGACGACAAAGGACTTATCTCCTACTCGTCTTACTGGCGCGCGCGCTATGCGCTGCTTGCGTGGCAAACCGGCGGGTTCCAAAAAATCGTGGTCAGCGGTGGCGACGGTCCCGGCATCGTCAACTTCCTCATCGCCGAAGGCGTCCCTCGTCAAGTCATCGTCGCTGAGTCGCAATCCAATAGCACTCGTGAGAACGGAATCGATACGGCGCGCCTGATCGCAGGCATGCCTGGCAAGAAAGTCTTGCTCACAAGCGATTTTCATATGTTCCGAGCTATCCGCGTGTTTCACAAACTCGGCGTTGAAGTCACGCCCATGCCGATTCCTGACGTGTTGAAGGCTTCGGGACATCTGAATGGACGCATCTCAGGTTTCCAGACTATGACAGTGGAGACCGTCAAGATCGTGTACTACAAACTCCACGGTTGGATATAGCGTTGAAACAGTAGTTGCGTTTGGACCTCTGGGTTATCCTGTAAATCTAGGCATGGGTCGGGAGACACGTCACCACGGGGACCAAAACCGTCCTGGTGGCAATCGAACATGCATTGCCGAGCCTTCTTATTGCAATCGATAGCCATGTTTACGAGGCCGCAAACCACCTGACTTCACCGAAACTGAATCGCGTAGGAGGTGCCAACAAAGGCGTTGCCTTCCAAAGCTGAAGCTCAGGAGGAGTCCGCCGCTCGGCCATCAGTGCGATTCGGTGTCCTGCGTGGTCTACTAGGCAAAACCGCCAGTTCCCCCCCTGGACATCGCTCAAACCAGGATCCAGTTCAAGGCGAATTCCATTTGCAGCGTCAAACAGAAAGGAGAATTTGTTCATAGGCAGAGATAGCCCCATTCCTCTCGCTTTGATATAGGCCTCTTTCAACGTCCACAGGGACAGGGCGCGGCCCAATCTCTCCTGACCGCTCAGAGCTGCAAGCTGGGCGAGTTCTTGCCGGGAGAATACTGCCGGGGCAAGCTCGGCAATCTCTCCCGCGCGATCATTAGGTTCCACATCAACGCCAACCTCAGCCCTTCGGGCGATTAGGCACACAACCAATCTTGAGGAATTGGACAGATTGAATCTGAGGCCGCAGTCCGGTTGAGCAGCCGGCTTGCCGCAGGCGTTCAACTCAAAGCGCCAGGTCGCAGGGGCACGCGGATGATGATGAGAGAGCGCCACACGCATCAGTACGCGTGTCGTCAGATACTCGCGGCGATCCTTTTCAAATCGGAATCTCTGCCAGCGTGCACGTTCGTCTTCACTTAGAAGTTGTGCGCAGGCCTGAGCAACTGGCTCGCCCGATACATCATCGGGGTTAGCGCACCACAAGTGCAGCGGTCCTTCATCCATGTGAGTGAGTGCGCGGTCTGGTGACATCGGCTTACCTACCTGTAGAGTATGCGACTTCCCGCGCTGTTCGATTCCGCCATCAATAAGTTCGAGAACTGGATCAGCCAGATCCCCACGGAGTCCTCCAGCAAAGCCATGTTTTGCCTCGTACCCTAAATTGGTCTATAGTTTCATTCAAAATCTCATCGCTATTTTTCAGGGTTCCAGAAAAAGGATTGTGAAGAAATGATCTTGGATGAGTTCAAGCTCTCTCCCCTTCAGGAGGGCATGTTGTTTCACCATCTGTCCGGCGATATGCCAGGGGTGGACATCGAGCAAATCGTAATAGGCTACAACGAGCCCGTAGATGCCAAATTGCTGGAACGAGCCTGGCGCCTCGCAACGGAACGGCACTCGATGTTGCGTGCGAGCTTTGAGTGGAAGCAGTCTTCCGACCCGGTGCAGCAAGTCAATGATCAAATAACGCTTAGCCTGGAGGTTCGAACAGGTGGCGAGGATGAGGCAGGTTTCCAGGAATTCCTCACCCGTGACCGGGCAAGTGGGTTCGATCTGTCGTGTGCCCCGCTCATGCGCCTGACGCTTTTCGAATGGGGCGAACACCATTATCGACTCGTGTGGACCGTTCACCACATCCTATTGGACGGCCGGGCGTTCATCCTTGTTTTGAACGACGTTGAGGAATTCTACCAGAGGTTACGCCGCGGTGACCAAGTGGTGGCGGAACCGGGGCCGGCATTCCGTCCATACATCCAGTGGCTGCAGAATCTCAACTTAGAGGGCGCCAAGCAGTTCTGGGCTAATCGGTTCAGAGGAATCGCCGGACCTACTCCCTTGTTGGTTGACGCGCAAGCGCTGGATGGCGCATTCAGCGGCTACGGTGAAGAGCAGTTGTGCCTGAGCGAAGAGACCACCACGGCTCTACGCGAGGTTGCGAAGCGCTTGGACGTCACTTTGAACACCATCGTGATGGGAGTCTGGGGTCTCCTTCTCAGCCGGTATAGCGGTGAGCGGGAGGTGCTATTTGGAGCGACAAAGACTACACGCCGCGGCAGCATTGCAGACGCGGATGCCGTGGCGGGGCTGTTCCTGAACACGGTACCGGTCCGGGCAAATCTCCTCCCGGAGGCTCAGTTCGCAGATGCACTGCAAGAACTCCGCGCCGAGTGGTTGAGCCTGCGCGCTTACGAACACGCACCGCTAACCACAATCAAAGAAGCGTCCGGGTTCGCACCCTCGGCTTCGCTGTTCGACAGCCTCGTGGTGTTTGAGAATCAGGACTTTCACACGGCGTTGAAAGCTACTGCCGAGTGCTGGAAGACGCGGGAGTGGCATCTTCTGGAGCAGACTAACTTTCCGCTGACGTTTGCTGTCTATGGCAACCCGGAGATGCTGCTAAAGCTGGAGTTTGATCGCAGCAGGTTCACGAACGAATCGGCGCGACGCATACTCAAGCACGGCCGGCAGTTGTTTGAAAGCATCGCGGCTCGTCCACAACAGAAAACTAGCGATCTGACGCTGCTGACGCCCGCCGAGCGGCAACAGGTGCTCGTCGAGTGGAACGCGACGGAATGGGCCTACCCACTAGAGACCTCGCTGGCGGGGTTGGTGGAAGCGCAGGTGAAGCGGACTCCGGACGCGATTGCGGTGGTATTCGGCGAGCAACAGCTGACCTATCGGGAACTGAACGAGCGGGCGAATCAACTGGCCTACGAGTTGCACAAGCATGGTGCGGGTCCAGACCAATTGGTCGGCCTGTGCGTCGAGCGGTCAACAGACATGATCGTGGCGTTGCTGGCGATCGTGAAGGCGGGGTCGGGATATCTGCCGCTGGACCCGCTGCTGCCAGCCGAGCGGCTCGGGTACATGCTGGAAGACAGTGGCGTTCGTGTGTTGGTCACCGAGCAGAGTCTGCAAGGGGAGTTGCCGGCGTTTGCCGGGACGACGATCCTGCTGGAAGATGCGGACTGGCAGAAGAACGGCTGCGACAACCTGGCGGTAGCGCTGGGGCCTGAGCATCTGGCCTATGTGATTTATACCTCGGGGTCAACGGGCAAACCCAAAGGGGTGCAGGTCACGCGACGCGCATTGATAAACCTGTTGTGGTCGATGCGCGAGTGGCTTCAGTTGACCAATCGAGACCGCCTGCTAGCAGTGACGACGGTCTCGTTTGACATCGCGGGTGCGGACGTCTGGCTTCCGCTGCTGGTTGGTGCGCAGACGGTAGTGGCCAGCCGTGAGTCGGCGGCGGACGGCGACGCGTTGCGCGGTTTGCTGGAGCGGCACGACATCACTTTCCTGCAGGCAACACCCGTGACCTGGCGACTCCTTTTCGATGCTGGCTGGCGCGGCAAGCCGAACCTGCAGACGGTGTGCACGGGCGAAGCCATGCCACCGGAGATGGCGGAGCAATTGGTGCCAGTCGTGAGGCGGGTGTGGAACCTGTACGGACCGACAGAAACGACGATCTGGTCGACCGGCTACCTGGTAACGGATGGCCGGGAACCGATCCTGATCGGCCGTCCGGTGTCCAATACGCAGTGCTACATCCTCGACGCGCAAGGCCAGCCGGTGCCAATCGGAGTGACGGGGGAACTGTTCATCGGCGGCGACGGGCTGGCCAGAGGATATCTGAACCGGCCTGAATTGACGGCGGAGAAGTTCATTCCTGATCCGTTCCGTGGCGGGCAGGCACGGATGTACCGCACCGGAGATCTGGCGCGCTATTGGGCAAACGGCAACATCGAATGCCTAGGGCGAATCGATCACCAAGTGAAGATTCGCGGCTATCGCATCGAACTGGGCGAGATCGAGGGGGCTTTGAGGGACCAACCTGAGATCAAGCAGGCGGTGGTCATGGCCCGCGAGGATACGCCGGGCGACAAGCGGTTGGTGGCCTATCTGGTGGCCTCGCCCGGCATGTCTCCGGCGCCATCGGAGATACGGAAACAGCTGAAAGAATGCCTTCCGGACTACATGGTGCCCTCAGCCTATATGTTTCTGGAAGAATTTCCGATCTCGCCCAACGGCAAGATCGATCGCAAGGCTCTGCCGGCGCCCGATGCCGCAATGCAATCGGGGCAGGCGGACGCAAGTGAGCATGCTCTGCCCAGAAACCAGACCGAGGAGAGGATCGCGGCGATATTCGCTCAGGTGCTAGGCGTTGCCAACGTTGGTACAAACGAGGACTTCTTCGATTTGGGGGGGCACTCGCTGACTGCGACCCGGGTCATTGCGCTCTTGAACAAACAGTTTGGTGCAGCGCTCCAAGTGAGAGTGCTCTTTCAGGCGAGCACGGTCAGCCAACTGGCAGCGGTCGTCGAAAAGCAGGGCGCGGGCCAGGGAGATGACTGGTCAATGCTCATTCCCATTCAACCCAGCGGGGCTCGCCCACCGCTTTTCTGCGTCGCAAGGCCAAATGTAAACGCGCTGGGGTACCTTTTCTTGTCGCGTGAACTGGGCAGCGACCAACCTGTTTACGGTTTGCAGGTACAGCTTGCTGAAGACCCTGACTTGGATTTTACAGACCAACAGTTAAGGACGACGGCAGCCGAGTACATCTGCGCCATAAGGAAGGTGCAACCACACGGACCCTACAACTTCGTCGGGCTCTGCCAAGGGGCATACATCGCATTCGAAATGGTACGGCAACTAGAAGCAGCAAACGAAGTTGCTTCGTTCTTGGGCATTCTGGACACCTGGCCTGATGAGAATACGCGCTACAGATCGCTCTTTTTTGCCGATCTTGCTCTGAAGAGACTGCGGACACTCGATGGCAGGACCATTCGCAGAGCAATCGATAAGATCCGCGCGCGTGTATCGCACCCGGGTGTCCCCGATGGACATATGATAACCCCAGTAGAATCTGTCCCGCCAGAGAAGATGACGATGGTGCAGAAGTATTGGCCAGGAAAAGGTTTCCGCCCACCCATGTGTTCATGCCCCATAACCGTATTTAAAACCAGAAAGCAATTCTGGTTTCACAAAAAGGATAAGACGCTGGGCTGGGGGGATCGAACCCGCGGGGTGGTGACAGTAAGAAGAATACCCGGAGGGCACGAGACATTGCTGCGCCAGCCACATGTCCGGAAACTCGCACTCTTGATAGCCGAGGGACTTGATGGAGCCAGTCGCAACGGCAAGCGACTTGCAGGCGACAGCAAGAAAAGTGAACGTGATTTGTGTCAGATCCCATCCCGTTGAGGAACAATCGAAACCTTGAACAATAGGGCGCCCAAAGCGAGTCTACTTTTCCCTGGCGTGGTATGCGCCACGGCGGTTGCATTAGTTAGTGCGGCGATAGTACGAATGCTGCGCTACCGCGCTGCATGGCATGCCTCCGATCGCGAAATAGAGCGGTTGCGGGGAAAGTTGATCGATTGGGCCGAGTTGCATTTCTACAAGGACGCTAATGTTGCGCTGGTTCCGTCGGTTAGACCTCGAATCGTCTTCATCGGCGACTCGATTACGCAGCGGTGGGATTTGCCAAAGTACTTTCCACAGTTCGAAGTCATCAACCGGGGAATCGGCTGGCAGACCACATCGGAAATGCTAGTTCGATTTCGCCAGGACGTCATAGACCTTAATCCTGCCGCCGTGGTTATTCTCGGCGGCAGCAACGACTTCGCCACTTTCTCTGGGCCGGTACTGCTCGCCAGTACCCAGAACAACATTCAATCGATGATCGAATTGGCGCTTGAGCACGTCATCGTTGCGTTTGTTGGAACCATTCCTCCCATTGCGACGGAGCGTCTACGAGACCAAGAATTCGAGCAGTCAGGCTTCGATTCAGTTACGAGATACAACGATTGGCTAAGGGGCTATTGCAGCGGGAACCAGTGCCATGTTATCGATTTTGACCATTCATTCCGCGAAGCTGGCAATCCACTTTCCAGCTTGCTGCCTGACGGTAGTCACCCGAACGAGCTTGGCTACTCTCTCATGGCGGATGCTGTTAATTCTGCATTAGAATCGCCGATCAGCCGAATAGGGGGTTCGCCGAGTTCAGTACCGCAGTCTGATTGATTCATGATGTAGACCGTCGATGATCGAGCGGCCGAGCCCGTCACTCGGCAATCTCCGCATCCAGCTTGTGCGCACCCGTAGCTGCCAGCCCGAAGAAGCTCGTCATCTCCGCTTCCGTATACTGCTGCGCCATACGCTGAGGCACCCCGCGAAGAAAATCCTCGGCGCCCAACCGATCTTGCCATCCCTCCACAATTTCAATAGCCTGCCCTGTGCGAGCCGTCTGCGTCGTCCTCCTTGTGAACGCCGCCTGCTAGACAACATCCTAAGGAATCGCCCCGAGTGGCTCGCTCCAATCGACAGCTTCTACAGAAGTTTACGGACTCAATCACTTCCGGAAGCAGGTCATCAAGTGAGCCTTTTGTTGCATTCGCTCGCACGATTGCCCATGATACGATGCAGTATTACTTGGGGTAAGTGGACAATGCGACGTGGCTATTCACTTCGAGGAGACCGATTCGCCGGTACCCGATTCGCCGATAGTAAAGGGCTCACGGGCGGCGCTGCAAAGATTGCCTTGGAGGGCCATACAAGCTTGATCGCCGCCTGCAGCAAAGGGATCACTATCGGATTCAGGAATGTACCGATTGATTGATACGTGAAGAACGGTATACAGATCCACCTGGGATCAGAGTCCACATTAACATGTCAAACACCAAGATCATCGCCCGGAATGCTGGCTGGTACGGCCTCGAAAATGTAATTGGTTCCGTGATAGGAATGATTACTTCGATCGCGATTGCTCGCACCCTGGGTCCATCGAAGATGGGCTACATCATTTATCTTTCGTTCATCTCGTCCGTAGTCTGCGGCTTGGGTGGACTCGGCATCCCAGCAATAGCCTCCAAGTATATGGCCGAGTATATCGGCATGGGCGACTTGGGAACTGCGCGCCATATTTATTTCCGCACATTGATGCTACAGATTGGCACGGCGACATTGGCCACCACCGGAGTTATCGTTTGGGTGCTTAGAGATGCCAGTGCTGATTACAAAATTGCCTCGGTGCTCATTGCGCTAAGTATCTGGCCGGGGATGGTCAACTCTATTTCGGCTATGGCTAATACCTCGATGGAGGAGATGTCGGCCAATCTTCCGGCTTCCATTGTTTCGATGTTCACCTTCTTCTTGGCCGTTGTGGCAACGGTGGTGTTCAAATGGGGCGTCATTGGGATCGGCGCATCGATGCTCCTAATGCGATTGGTCGATTTTCTCGTGCGCCTCTTCCCCACGATGAAACGCATACTTGCCTGGGATAAGGTTGATGTTCATCCACCGGGGTTGCGCGAGCGAATGCTCGCATTTTCTTGGCAGAGCGTCGCTAGCATGATTGTTGCGATGATTGTGTGGGACAGGTCGGAGCTTTTCCTGCTGAAACATCTCTGCGCCGATATACGCCAAGTAGCCTACTATTCGTTGGCATTCAACATGGCGGAACGGCTCCTCATTACTTCAGCCGTTTTCGGGGGGGCGACCGGCGCAACCATTTTTGCCCAGTACGGGCGGGATAAATCGAAGCTTTCTTCCATCGCGTCTTCCACGTTTCGCTACCTAGCGTTGACGTCAATTCCAGTGCATTTCATCTCCGCTGCTCTAGCGTTTCCAGCGTTACTTCTTCTTTACGGCAATCAGTACAAGGGCGCGGCCATGGTGGTGGCACTGGCTCCATTGCTCTGCCTGCCCAAAGCCTTCATGTATCCCGTGCAGACCCTCTTGCAGAGTGCGGAGCGGCAGAGCTATGTCATCCTCGCGACCGTTTTCGCGGGCATCGTGGATATCGGGGTAGCGTGGTATCTTATTCCGGCGCACGGCGCTGTGGGGGCATGCATTGGTAGCGGAGCGGCGCAGGTAACGGCGGTCGGGATGATGTGGGCCGTGGGCATTCATGTCTACGGCGTGAAGCTCCCCTGGCGACTAGTCGCAAAGATTACGTTCATTAGCGTTTTGGCAGCGCTGACTGCCCATTACATAGCTACGCAGTTGACTCCGTTTTGGGCAATTCTGTGCGGGGGTAGTGCTTCCTTGATCGTCCTCTACGGGTTGTTTTACCTAATGCGCGTGTTGGAGCCGGAGGATCACGAACGCTTTAGAGTCTTGACGGGGATGCTGCCGAAGCCAATCGCTTGGCTATTGGATAAGATCTTTTCGCAGCTGATTCGCCCAGACTTTGCCGACGCAACCCCAACCAATGTCTAAGTTGGAATGATTTCGACTGACCCGACCTGGCGGGCAGGCCCGCCCTCAGGCCCTGGAGCAAATGCAAAGAATCCGCGAGGGGAGGCTCCTGGTGGTACACTGCCTCGGAGTCGGGAGAGCAAATGGGAGTTCCGGAAAATTCCGAGAGGACGACATTTTCAGGCGCGGCGCAGGCAGCACGACGCTTTGTGAGGCCGCTTGTGCGGCGGGCGACAGCCGCGATGTTCGCCCGTCGGCCGCTCTCGTCGTGGCCGCCGATTCTTGGCCGCATCCATGAGATCACCATCCCACGGGGAATCGTTCCCCACTCAACTCCCCAGCCGATCGGGTCTGCAAACATTAACAACTTGATATCGCTGATCGAAAAAACACGGGAAGTCGCCGGGGACATCGCGGAATGCGGAGTCTACCGCGGAAAGTCCTTGATTCCGATGGCGATTTATGTCAAGCAACAGGGGATCAATAAGAAGCTCTACGGCTTTGATTCCTTTGAGGGTTTTGCCCCATCGGTAGTGGAGGATCTGCGCTTTGGCGGGACTAATGATGAGTGGAAAGCGCCAGGACACATGAATGACACCTCGCGGGAACGCGTGGCGTCGAAGGCTGAGGTTTTCGGGCTAAGCAACGTGACCCTTTTAGAGGGCTATTTTGATTCAACATTACCGGCCTTCTCCAACGCCACGTTTTCATTCGTTCATCTCGACTGTGACGCCTACGAAGCCTACCGGGAGTGCCTGGCTTTCTTCTACCCAAGGCTCAGCACTGGTGGCATTGTCTCGTTCGACGAATATAACGATCCACCATGGCCCGGCTGTAACAAAGCAGTTGACGAGTTTCTATCAGATAAGCCGGAAAAACTGCAGGTTATTGCGCTCGACAATTATGAAAAGTATTACTTCATCAAGCAATAGAAATCCAGCGGATGAGGGCTTCCCCCCTTCGATCAAATTCGCAAGCTCGGCCCGAGGCAACCCTATGCGCATTGCAATCATTTCGGTGTACCCGGTCGGCGGTCTGTCCCTGGCTGGAATGACTCGTCACGGCATAGCCGTGATCGAGGTGCGGATGCCTCAGTGGATCGATCTCGACTACACGGTCTCCTGGGCGGCCTCCATCCACCTTCAAACTCATCCGCCCATCCTGGCCGATGCCCTCCACGGTCCCGAGCTCACGGTTGGCCAGCTTCAAGTCGGGCGAGGGCGCGGTGAGTTGCACACGGTCTCCCACTGAGAAGGCCCGTTCCTGCTCGCGGTAGACGGATACACCCTGCTGGCGCCGTGGATCGTAGTGAATTTCCGCTAAGCTAGGACCAAGATCCATCCTGGGGAAAACGATGTCGTGAACCATAAGCCCCGAATCGCGTTGCCAATTGAAAGCAACACTACACACTTACTTTGGAACTAATCCTCCGTGATTCGAGGCGGTCAATTGTTGAGTCACCGAAAGATAATAACGGCCTTTTCTCCCCCTCATGGATGTGAATCTTGTCGGGAGTTTTTGCCGGGCTCAACCATTACCGCAATCGGTTCCGTCGACATTAAGTTCTCAGCTTCGGAAGTTGAAGCCACCTGCGCCGGCTTGCCGGTATTCCATATTTTCCAGAGTGGGCCGGGCGTGAAAAGAAATTTGTAGAACCCAACCACAGCGGCAGCATTGAGCACGAGCAGGGCACCGACTGGGGCCGTGACACGATGGAGCACTGGAATCCTATAGCATAGGACGACAATACCAACGGTCCAGCAAAAGACCTGAAGAGCCGCAAATGCAGCATAGCCAATAGAATTGGCCGAGAGTGCAATCGCGGAGGCTAGCATAAGAACTAGAAGGTAGGGCACCAACAGGCGCATGGCCTTGTGCGAGACCAATTGGAACAAAACTCGATTCCTCGGAGACAGGGTCCACGGTGCGATTTGGAAGAGTTGGAAGTTTCCCGCCAACGTACGCACCTTGCGATGAAATTCACCCTCAACTTTCATCGGCCAGGTGTCGTAGACATAGGCCTGCGGATCGACGACCGATCGGTAGCCCTGGCGGATGATGGAAAGCGGCTGAAACATGTCGTCGAGAATGATCCCGGCTGGTTGTCGCGTAACAAGTTCCCGACGGATCGAATAGAAACCTCCGTACACTCCTACCGGAGAGTCGCTGACTGCCTCACAAGTCCTGAGCCACTGTTCGTAGCGCCAGTAAAACCCACCGACTGCAGCAGAGGTCGCGTCGTGGCCTTCGTTCCGCAGTTTGAGGTTTCCAGACACGCAGCCGACCATCGGATCAGCAAAATTGTTGACCAGTTGCTGGATCGCGCCCGGAGCGATGTCCGGCCGAATGTCCACAAAGAGGATCAGATCCGCCGTGGCTGCCGCAACGCCGGCGTTGACGGCGACTGCCTTGCCTCTATGCTCATCAAGGACGATGGCATTGATACGCGGATGTTGCTGGCGGTTCAGCAATTCTGCCGTTCCGTCGGTTGAGCCATCCGAGACGATGATGATCTCTTTAATGTTGGGGTAGTCGAGGCCAAGCAGATGCTGGATCTTGCCTGGGAGCAGCAACACACCGTTATGGACAGCCAGCACGATGCTGACGCTGGGAGTAATCGGGGCAACCGTCCATGGCCGGGGCCGCAGGCACGCAAGCATCCACATCACTAGGGGATAGCCTACGTATGTGTAGAGTATGCCAATCAGTGAGAGCCAAAAGACGATCTTCATCATCCGCCTCTCCGCAGCACTATTGTATAGATCGTCTCAAACATCGAGTTGCCGAACATCGCAGTAGGGGGTCATGCCGATAATCCAGTGGGCAAATCTTGGATCCATTGAGCGCCGACGGACAAAGACCATCCGGTTGTGGAGGATGTGCGCGGCCGAATTCGTCTTGCAGATCACCTTAGCATTCCTCCGGATCTCGTTCTCACTCATTCACTGACATCTCTTGGGAGTGCCGGGACCTTGCGCCTCGATAAGCCGCATGGCCAACCACGAGCAACGAGACAGCAGCGGCGGAGATACAGAGTGGAATTTTGTATTGGGTAAGGTGGCTTACAGCACCCTGATTCATTTTCGGAGGCGGGCCGCTACTGTGAATCGTGACATTTCCCGCTCCTGTGGCTGCAAAGGTCAGGACTCCCGCCGCATCCGTTGTCGCGGTGCTCGGCGCTCCCGCTCCGGAGATGGAGTAGGTTGTATTGGGGCTGAGGTCGGAAACGTAGTCCGTTGTTGCTCCTGAGG
>CAZAXI010000065.1:0-22127 GCA_964489045.1 uncultured Granulicella sp.
ATTCCGGTGGATAGCTGGGTGTATCCGGCGATGATGCGGCTTTATTCGCTGGGGTATCTGGACACGATGTACCTGGCGATGCGGCCGTATACCCGGCGCAGCGCGCTGCACATCCTGCAGGCGAGCGAGGACGCTATTCTCGGGAGCGACGATGCGCAGGCGCAGGAGATCCTGGCAACACTGCTGAGCGAGCTGACCGACGAGGGGATCACCAGCGAGAAGATTGCGGGGACCGCGCGCGGGACCGTGTACGGGGTGCAGTCGGTATACACGCGGGTGATGGGGGTTTCGGGGCCGATTCTTGAGGACAGCTTCCACCTGGGGCAGACGTTTTTCAACGACTACGGGCGGCCAAATCAGCCGGGATTCAACAACATTACCGGCTTCTCGACGCTGGAGGAGCAGGGGCCGTTCTCGTTGTATGTGCGGGGCGAGTACCAGCATGCGCCGGGCGGGCCGGGCTACTCGCAGGATTTGTCGGCGACGCTTTCGGCGCTGGACCACCAGATTCCGTTCTCGGGGTACAACGATCCGCAGGCGACGATTCCTACCGGACCGATTGCGGCGCAGAACCCGTTTCGGCTGGTGGAGGCAACGCTTTCGTATCACATCCTGGGGCACGAGATTTCGGGTGGGAAGTCGGATGCGTGGCTGGGACCGGCGATGGGCGGCGGCATGGCCTGGTCGAATAACGCGGAGAATATTTACTCGTTCCGGATCAACCGGGTTGAACCGCTGAAGATTCCGCTGCTATCGCGGATTCTGGGGCCGGTGCGGTATGACTTTTTCTATGGAAGCCTGAAGGGGCACACGGCGCCGAACGACGACTATGTGCATTCGGACATGTTCTCGTTCCAGCCGACGCGGGACTTCCAGTTCGCCTTCCAGCGGACGATTGTATTCGGCGGCGAGGGACATGAGCCGGTAACGCTGCACACATTTCTGAAGGGCTTCTTCAGCGTGAACGACACAAATCCCGCGCTGAAGTATTCCAGGGACGATCCGGGGGCGCGTTTCTCGGACTTCAGTTTCTCCTACCGGCTGCCGTTTGCGCGGAACTATCTGACGCTGTATGCGGACTCGGAGACGCATGACGACGTGACCCCGATATCGGCTCCGCGACGCGCGAGCTACCGGCCGGGGATTTACCTCTCGCAGTTTCCGATGATGAAGCGGCTGAGCCTGCGGGTGGAGGGAGTGTCGACCGACTGCTCAACGTCGGTCTGCCAAGGCGGAAACGAGGCCTATATCGAAGTCGTCCAGAGACAGGCGTACACCAACAAGGGCAACATCCTGGGCGACTGGATTGGGCGCGAAGCCAAGGGCGGACAGGCGTGGCTGACGTACCACCTGTCCGGCAACGAGTGGGTGGACGTGGAGTATATGCACAAGCAGACGCCGGGAGACTTTATCCCGGGCGCGTACAACGCAGCGACGAATACGTACGGGCCGGGCGGCACGACGCAGAACCAGTTCCGCGTGGATGTGGTGAAGCGGATCGGGGCTGATGTTGAGGTGAATGCGTGGTACCAGCACGAGCGCTGGGTGGCGCCGATCTATATGCCGGGAGTGCAGAGCAATAATGCATTCACGGTGCAGGTGACGTTTTTCCCGAAGCTGCGGACGACGGCAAAGTGAGTTATGAACAGAACATGGCACGAAAAGAACAAAATGCCCGAGAAGCCTTCGCTGGAAGAACGAATTGGCTGGCATACCGAACATGCAAAGCAGTGCGGATGCAGGCCAGTTCCAAAGAGCTTATTGGCGAGAATTAAAGAACATAAACCGAGAGCAAGGTGAACGACTATTTCCTGCCGGCCAATGACCTTGAAAAGGCACGGGGGTTTTAGCGGCTCTTAGTGTGTGGTTGATTCAGTGTAGAAGCGGTCGAGGTCGGTCTTCATCAGCTTCTGGGCCTCAGTGTTGAGGTAGACCATGTGGCCGGAGGGGTAGTAGCCGAACATGATGTTGCCGGTCAGCGCGGGGGGCAGCATCATGTGGCTGAGGTCGTACTCGGTGGCGAAGAACGGCGTGGCGAGATCGAAGTAGCCGTTGGCGGAGAAGACATGCAATTTGGGATTCTTGCGCATGGCGTCGGCGAGGTCGACGGCGGTGTCGGGCAGGGTCTGGTCTGAGTTCGGACCCGACTCGCCGCTGGGATGGTGCTTCATGTCCCAGGCCTGACCGAAGGAAGCTGAGACGACATATGGGTCGCTGCTCATGTACTTCAGCTCCTTCTGGATGTAGTCGTGGAAGGCGCCGACATAGGCTCCCTCGGGGCCGGTGTTGGAGGGGTCGTAGCCGGGAGTTTCGCCGGCGGAGTCAATGTCCCAGCCCTCGAAGCGGGCGTCGTAGCGGCCAAAGGTGCGGTCGTCGTCGCGGAGAAGCTCCTTGCGGAAGCGCGCGGGCGAGATGCGCAGCTTGGTCTCCTTCACATACTGGACGCTGAGGCCGGTGAGGTCTGCAACCTTTTGGGCGGTGGCGTCGAGCTGCGCCGCGGGCAATCTGTCTCCTTGAGCGAGCGCCTCGGCGTAGGGGCCGCGCGCGAACTCGCGGGCCTGCTCGACGGCTTCGGCCATGGTTCCGGTGTGCTTGCCCTTCTTGTAGTAGTAGGCGATGGCGGTGTAGGACGGCAGGTAGGCGATGTCCGAGGTGTCGTAGCCGGGGCTGCGGACGTTGTAGTTCAGGATCGAGGAAAGCAGGGTGACGCCGTTGAACTCGATCCCGTCATTTTCGAGCGCCGCGACCAGGGCGGCCGAACGCGGCGTGCCGTAGGATTCGCCGAAGAGAAATTTAGGCGAGTTCCAGCGCTGGTTGACGGTGATGTAGCGGGTGATGAACTTCTCAAAGGCGTGAACGTCCTGGTCGACACCGGTGAAGTCCTTTGCGGTCCCCTTGCCCACGAGACGGGAGAAGCCCGTCATGGGAGCGTCGATGAAGACCAGATCACTCTTGTCGATGAGGCTGGACTGATTGGTGACGACCTGGAACGGCGGCGGGCCGGAGGCGTCGGGGCTGTCAGTCACCACGCGCACCGGGCCGAATGAGCCCATGCGCAGCCAGACGGTGGCAGAGCCGGGACCGCCGTTGTAGAAGAAGGTGACAGGGCGGGTGTTGGGCTCGGCGCCGTCCTGGGTGTAGGCAACGTAGAAGATGCTGCAGTTCGGCTTGTCCTTCTCGTCCTTGATCAGGAGGTTGCCGGCGGTCGCAGTGTAGTGGATGGTCTGGCCGGCGGCGGCCCAGTCATGCTTGGTGACGGAGGAAGTCTCGGGCGGAATGGGGATGGTGGCGTCGTCGGGCTTGTCGGTTTTGTCTGCCGGGGCAGTCTGGGCGAACGCGGCAGGCGCAAGAACGAGGAGTCCCAGCATAGGCAATCCGAGGACGATTGAGAGACACCACTTGATCCGCGTCATAGACACACGCTTTCTTACGGATTTATCCAGCGAAAACAAAGCTATGATAGCCGACTTTCGGTAAGCGGCACATTGGGCTTGGCGGCGACACAGGCCTGAAAATAGGCGAGGGACTTCTGAAGCCCCTCGCGGAGAGCGACCTTCGGCTCCCAGCCGAGCTGGGTGCGGGCTTTGGTGATGTCGGGGCGGCGGCGGGTGGGATCGTCCTGTGGCAAAGGCCGGTGAACGATCTTGGATTTCGAGCCGGTGACGCTGAGGACTTCCTGCGCGCACTCCAGCATGGTGAACTCGCAGGGATTGCCGATGTTGACGGGGGTGTGCTCACTGGAGGCGGAGAGGCGAAGGATGCCGTCGATGAGGTCGGAGACATAGCAGAAGCTGCGGGTCTGGAGGCCGTCGCCATAGACGGTGAGGGGCTCACCACGCAGGGCCTGCATCATGAAATTGGAGATGACGCGGCCGTCGTTGGCCTGGAGGCGCGGGCCGTAGGTGTTGAAGATGCGGACCATGTGGGTGTCGACACCGTAATAGCGATGCCAGGCGGTGACAGCAGCTTCAGAGAAGCGCTTGGACTCGTCGTAGACCGACCGCGGGCCGATGGGGTTGACGCGGCCCCAGTAGGTTTCGACTTGGGGATGGACCTCGGGGTCGCCGTAGCACTCGGAGGTGGAGGCGTGGAGGTAGCCGGCGTTGTACTTGCGGGCGAGGTTGAGGGTGTTGATGGTGCCGGCGGAGCCGACCAGCAGGGTTTCGGGGCCGAGGCGATCGTAGTCGACGGGGCTGGCCGGCGAGGCGAAGTTGAAGATGTAGTCGACGGGGCCGGGGTCGAAGGGGAGGGTGATGTCCTGGTTGAGGAAGGTAAAGCGGGGCTCGCCGGCGAGGTGGGCGAGGTTGGCCATGCTGCCGGTGGAGAGGTTGTCGACGCCGAGGACAGAGTTGCCGGTGGACTGGGCGAGCAGGGCGTCAATAAGATGCGAGCCGAGAAAGCCCGCGGCACCGGCGACGAGGATCTTCCTGGAGGTCATGTGTTCCCTTTCTGACCTTCGCAGCTAAATAGCTGCGGGGGTGGCGAGTTCGGCGTCGCGGGCAGGATAGACGGCGGGGCGTCCGATACTGATGTAGGTGAATCCCTGATCGTGCATCACTTTGGGGTCAAAGAGATTGCGGCCGTCGACCACGATCGGGTAGCGCATGACAGTGTAGAGGCGCTTCAGGTCGAGGGCGGCAAACTCTGCCCAGTCGGTGAGGACGAGCAGGGCGTCGGCGTCGCGGGCGGCAGCGTAGGCGTCTTCGACGTAGCGGAGTTGCGGGCCGGCGGGGAGTTCCTGTTGGGTGCGCTTGATGGCGGCAGGGTCGTATGCGGCGATAGAGCAGCCTTCAGCGAGCAGCATCTCGACCAGGTCGATGGCGGGCGACTCACGGATGTCGTCGGTCTCCCCCTTGAAGGCGAGGCCGAGGACACCGAGGCGCTTGCCGCGAAGCGTCCACAGCGCGGATCGGACCTTTGAGAGGAAGCGTTTCTTCTGCAGGGTGTTGATCTTCTCGATCTCGGTGAGCAGGCCGAAGTCGATGCCGAGTTGGTCGGCCACGGAGCGAAAGGCAGCGACATCCTTGGGAAAGCAGGAGCCGCCGTAGCCGATGCCGGGACGCAGGAAGCGCGGCCCAATGCGGCTGTCGAGGCCAATGCCGCGGGCGACCTGCTCGATGTTTGCATCGGTAGCCTCGCACAGGTTGGAGACGGCGTTGATGAAAGAGATCTTGAGCGCGAGGAAGGCGTTGGAGGCGTGCTTGATGATCTCCGCCGACTTGGTGGAGGTCTGGAGCAGAGGCGGCGGGTGGGCGGTAGAGCGGGCACCCGGAATCGCGTCCGGCCGAGCGTAGTAGACGCCGCTGGTGAGCGGAGCATAGATGTCGGCAAGCAGCGCCGCGGCAGCTTCGCTGTCGGCACCGACCACGATGCGGTCGGGGTGCATGAAGTCCTGAACGGCCGTGCCCTCGCGCAGGAACTCGGGATTGGAAACGACGTCAAAGAGGTGGCGGGCAACACCATTGCGCTCGATGGCGCGGCGGATCCACTCGTTGGTGTAGACGGGGACGGTGCTCTTCTCGACGATGACCTTGTAGCTGGTGAGCGAGCGTGCGATTTCGCAGGCGACGGCTTCGACGTAGGAGAGGTCGGCGTCACCGGTTTCCGACTGGGGTGTGCCGACGGCGATGAAGATGGCGTCGCTGCCGCTGGTGGCTTCGTGGAGGTCGGCGGTGAAGCGGATCCTGCTTCCGCGGTAGCGCATGAGCAGCTCGGGGAGATGTCGCTCGTGGATAAGAGTGTCGCCGGACTCAAGGGCGGCAACCTTACGCTCGTCATTGTCGACGCATACAACATCGTGGCCGATCTCGGCAAAGCAGACCGCCGCGACCAGTCCTACATAACCGGAGCCAACAACTGCAATTTGTATGGGTTTGTTCATGGTCTCCCAGCGTGGATGTCATTGACACGGACAATACAGGTGAGTCTAACGGACTTCCTGCGCAAGCGAAATTCTATTTGGGCGAGGCAAGCTCGGTAATCCCCCAAGGGTAACATCGCGGCTGACTGGAGCATCTCCCTGGCGGACAACTACCGGCGGCCCGACGATCAGGGAGTTTCCCCCTTCCTCGCATGGGGCGGGTCGGGTAGACTAGCAGGAATGGGTCCCCAGAAAACGCAGTTGCCTCCCGCTATCGGCGCGTCTGACCCACAGAGGCCGGGAGGCATGGGTGCCGAAGGCAGCGACACTTCGTTGTCAGAGGCAGTGTCGACGCTGCTCAAGCGGAAATGGATATGGATCCTCGCGATAGCGCTTGGGTTGGTCTACGGCTCCTACAAGGCGATCACCCAACCCAAGCTGTATCAGGCATCGAGCATCGTCCAGGTCCACAATGGGGCGTCGAACGCCTACCGGGTGGAAGAGTCTTACGATCTCAGCGACGACACGCAGACCAAGATGAATTCGGAGGCGCTGATTCTGAAGAGCGAGACGCTGCTGTATACGGTGGCGCGCGAGATGGACCTCGCGAACAATCCGGACTTCCTGGGGGCGAAGGGTCCGGTACCCCATCGTTCGATCGACGATCCTAACGTGCGCGCAGACGTGGTGGGCGCGTTACAGCGCGGCTTGCAGGTGTCCTTGATCCCGCGGACGGAGATGATGAGCATCAGCTACACGAGCCCGAGCGCGCGGCTGTCCGCGGACATCGTGAACCGGGTGGTCAAGGACTACATCGCGCGGTCCTACACTACGCCGGTGGCGCAGACGGGGATTGTTGCCGACTTCCTGGCCGATAACATGAACGACCTCAAGTCGCAGTTGGAGCGGGCGCAGGACCAGATGATGAACCTGCAGCGCAAGCTTGGAGTGCTGGGCTACAGTACGGACTCGGCGCACAGCCAGTTGCAGACATCGTTGGAGGACCTGCTGACGGCCGAAGAGACCGCCAAGATCGCACGGATGACCACCGAGTCGCGCTACCGGATGGTCTCGTCGATGGACCCGAACACGATCGGAGAATCGATCGAGACAACGCCCGGCACCGCGCCCGGCGAGTTGAACCAGTTGCGCGCGCAACTCGCGGTGGCGCAGGCTACCTATGCAGAGCTGACTGCCCCCGGCGGACTGGGACCCAACCATCCCCGAGCGAAGGCGTTGCAGGATCAGATTGCCGAGTTGACCAAGAAGATCAGCGATGAGCAGAGCCGTATGGTGATCCAGGCGAAAGAGTCCTATCTGGCGGCCAAGGCGTCCGAGGACAAGATTGAGCAGGAGCTCGATGCAAAGAAAAAGGAAGCGTACGACCAGGGTAACGACCTGGTTCAGCTCTCCGTGGTACAGCGCGAGTATGAGCAAGACCGCGCTCTGTATGAAGGCCTGAAGCAGCGCCTGGAGACGGCCAAGGTGGAGTCGGGCCTGGATGCTTCAGAGGTTGGCCAAGTGGACGCGGCGCTGCCGCCGGTAAGTCCCACGATGGAATCACCCAGTCGGATCATCCTGACGACCACGCTGTTTTTCCTGCTCGGCGGAATTGTGATTGCGTTCCTGGTTGAGAGCCTGGATACAGGGCTGCACAACATCCAGGAGATCGAGCAGGTGATGGAGATGCCTTCGCTGGCGATCATTCCGAGGGCGAAGCGGTCGACCCCGGAACAGGCGGCAGCGTCTGCGGTACAGCGCAACATCACCGTTCTGACTCAGCCGAAGTCACAGTTCACGGAAGCCTTCCGCTCGCTGCAGACTTCGCTTCTGCTGGCCACGGCGGGGCAGCCGCCGCGGTTCATCCTGTTCACCAGCGCAACCCCCTCGGAGGGCAAGACGACCGCTGCGAGCAACCTGGCATGCATCCTGGCGCAGGGTGAGGCGCGGGTGTTACTGATCGACGCCGACCTGCGCAGACCGAGCATGCACCACCGCTTCGGGCTGACGGGAAAGGCTGGACTTACCACTGTCCTGGCGGGCACATCGAGCTTTGAGGAAGCCGTGCAGCGGATTCGCGAATTGCCCAACCTGGACATTCTGCCCAGTGGCCCGGTGCCTCCGTTCCCCACCGAGATGCTGAGTTCGGAAGCTATGAAGGCGCTGCTGGAGAAGTTGGCGAAGGTGTACGCGCATGTGGTCATCGATTCTCCCCCGATCCTCTCGGTGACCGACGCCGCGATTCTTGGACGCATGGTCGACGCGGTGGTGCTGGTTGTCCGACACGGCAAGTCGAGCAAGAACGTGATGCGGCGGGCCCGCGACCTGATGATCCGCTCGGGCGCGCCGGTCGCCGGCCTGGTGCTGAACGCGGTTGACGTGACCTCGCCCGAGTATTACGGATATTACGGATATACAGGGTACTCGTACGGATCCGCGGACGCCGATAGTTGGGAGACTCAGTCCGTGTCCGCAGGCGATGCCGAGGCAGAGAGGAAGGCCAGGCGATGACCAGAGGCTTCCTGACCGAGATCTTAACGACCGGCGACCGGCCTTTCGCGCCACCGTTGGGCGGGGTTGCGACCGGCTTGCGGAGGCGCGCGCGATGCGTCCTGGCGTGGGCCCTGGCCGCGTCTTGCTGGACAGGTGGAGCGGGTTGGGCATTTGGACAGGCAGACACGCCGGGGATTCAAGCCGGGGCGCCGGCTCTGGGCGCAGCGTCGAGCGAGGCTCCAGGACAGACGGCCACACCCGCCGCGACGCCGTTTGCCGGCGAGGCGATGCTCTACCCTGGAGCAGACTTTAAGTTAGGCCCTGGCGACCTGATCGCGGTGAGAGTTTTTCAGCAGAGCGACTATCAGGCCACGGTGCGGGTGGATGCGGACGGAAATGTCCTGCTGCCCTTCATCGGCAGCGTGAACGTGAAGGGCCTGACCGTTCGGGCGGCCCAGCTCCTGATCGCGGATCGCCTGCGAATCGGACAGTTCTACAGGAACCCCGAGGTTACGATTCAGGTGCTCGACACGGTCAACGGCTCAGTGATGGTGACCGGAGAGATTCACGGCGTGGTGCCAGTGGCCACGGAAAGAAGCCTGAAGGATGTCCTGTTGACTGCGGGTGGCCTGCCAGCGACTGCGAGCCACACGGTGAAGATTGTCCGCAAGCAACCCGACGGATCCGACGAGGTGATTGTTGTCGATCTCGGCACCGACCTGGCATCCAGCACCGCAGCGAATATTCCGGTGCGCCCGCACGACATCATCCAGATCACGCGCGCCAGTGTCGTCTATGTTCTCGGAGCGTTTGCGCACCAGGGCGCGGTGCCGCTGGACCAGGCCGCGCCGCTCACTTTGCTGCAGTTGGTCGCGCTGAGCGGAGGAGTTGGCTTCGAGGGCAGGTACGACGATCTCCGGCTGATTCGTACGGTGGGACCAGAGCGCAAGCTGGTCGAGGTCGACATCAAAAGTGTGCGCGACGGCAAGGCGCCTGACCCGGTGCTGCAGGCCAACGACATTGTGTTCCTGCCCACGAATGCGATGAAGGCCATGCTCAAGAGTCTGGGGGCGGGCGGCGTAATCGGACTCGTCTCAGTCCTGGTTGCAATACATTCTCTGTAGCAACAGCCCTCAGGCGCGGGAACCTCTCCGAAAGGAGACAGCGGGAGATTGAAGACACGGATGACCTCCGAACCGGAACCGCAATTTCCCAGAGCCGGCAGACGCGTGCGACTGGCCTACCTGGTAAGCCATCCCATCCAGTACCAGGCCCCGCTGCTGCGGCGCATTGCCCAGGAGCCGGACATTGATCTTACGGTGTTCTTCGGATCGGATTTTTCCGTCCGCGGTTACCGGGACGAGGGCTTCGGTGTAGGGGTGAGGTGGGACGTCCCGCTGCTGGACGGATACAAGCATGAGTTCCTGCCCAGACTGCGCGACGGGCAGGATGTGGGCGTGATGACGCCCTTGAACCGCGGCATCGTTAGCCGCCTGCGTGGTCGCGGCGGCGACTTGCCCTTCGATGCGCTGTGGGTACATGGCTATGCCGGCGCGAATTCGATACATGGAATGATCGCGGCGAAAGCGCTGGGGATTCCAGTATTGCTGCGGGCGGAGTCGTGGCTGCGCGATCGCGGACGCAGCGGGGTTATGCTCACGCTGAAGAATCTGTTTTTTGCGGGCCTAAAGCCGATGGTCGACGGCGTGCTGCCAATCGGGACGCTGAACGCGGAATACTGGCGCCACTACTTCGGCGACGATGTCCCGCAGTTCCTGATGCCTTATGCGGTGGACAACGGCTACTTCGCGCAGCGGGCGCGCGAGGCCCAAGCAGGTCGGGAGAGTTTGCGGGCGGAGCTTGGTATCGACCCGTCGCGACCGGTAATTCTGTTCGCGTCGAAGCTGCAAGCCCGCAAGCACTGCGATCATCTGATTGAGGCCTACGCCCGGCTCTCGCCTGCACCAGGGACGGAGCCGGAGCCGTATCTCGTGATTGTGGGGGACGGCGAGGAGCGGGCGGCGCTGGAGCAGCAGGCAGCGGCGACGGGTTTCAGTAGCATTCGCTTCGGCGGCTTTCGCAACCAGTCGGAGCTGCCGCAGTTCTTTGACCTGGCTACGGTGCTGGTGCTGCCTTCGCGGCACGAGCCGTGGGGACTGATTGTGAACGAGGGGATGAACGCGGCGCGGGCGGTGATTGTGTCGGACGACGTAGGCTGCGGGCCCGACCTGATCGAGGACGGAGTGAACGGTTGCATCTACCCGGTGGGCGACGTGGACGCGCTGACGAATGCGCTGCGGCGGGTGCTGGACGTTCCGGGCGCCGCCGCGGCGATGGGGCAACGCGCCTTTGAACGTATCCAGAGCTGGGGCTTCGAAGAAGATGTGAAGGGGCTTCGGCGCGCGCTGGCCGCGGTTGTGCCGGGGTTCAAGGCTTAGGGCTATGCGGATTCTGCACGTCATTCCGACGCTTGACCCGGCCACCGGAGGCCCTACCGAGGTGGTGCGCATGCTGGCGAACCATGGGCCGGAAGATTACGAGCAGGAAGTGGTGACGCTGGATGACCCCGGCGCGGACTTTCTGCGCGAGATTGGCTTTCCGGTGCACGCGCTGGGGCCGCGGACCTCGGTTTATGGACGCAACCGCAAGCTGATTCCGTGGCTGAAGGCAAACCGCGGGCGGTTTGATGGCGTGGTGCAGCACGGGATGTGGCAGTACACCGGCTACTCGGTGTGGCGGACGATGCGCGGACGGGTGCCGTATGTAGTGTTCTCGCACGGGATGCTCGATCCGTACTTCAAACAAGCGTTTCCGCTGAAGCACCTGAAGAAGTGGCTGTACTGGCTGCCGGTAGAGTATTGGGTGCTGCGCAGTGCGACGCGCGTCCTGTTTACTTGCGAGGCGGAGGCGGAGTTGGCCAAACAGAGCTTCTGGCTCCACCGGTGGAACGCATGCGTGATGCCCTTTGGGACGATTCCTCCGGCAGGCGATGCGGAAGCACAGCGGAAGGCGTTTTTTGGCGTTTGTCCAACGGTGCGAGGCAGGCGGTTTGTGCTGTACCTGGGGCGGATCGATCGCAAAAAGGGCTGCAATCTGCTGGTGGATGCGTTTGGGAAGCTGGCGGCCCGGGACCCGGGACTGGACCTTGTGATGGCCGGGCCGGACCCGCAGAACTGGCGCACAGAGCTGGCGCGCGGGGCCGAGGTTAGCGACCTGGCAGAGCGCATTCACTGGCCGGGAATGCTGCGGGGAGATGCGAAGTGGGGTGCGTTCCATGCAGCGGAGGTGTTTGCGTTGGCATCGCACCAGGAAAACTTCGGGATTGCAGTAGCGGAGGCGCTGGCCTGCGGCAAGCCGGTGCTGCTGTCGGACAAAGTGAATATCGCGGCGGAGATTGCCGCGGACGGAGCGGGGCTGATGGAGTCCGATACGGCTGCGGGCACGGAGCGCCTGCTGGAGCGATGGGTGAAGTTGCCGCCGTTGGAACGAGAGGCGATGGCGGCGCGCGCGCGCGATTGTTTCCACCAGAGGTACGATATGCGCGAGAATGCAAAGACGGTGGTGCGGGTGTTTGAGCGAGACAGTCGTTAGTTGAGAGGCAAAGGCAGATGGCGAAGGACGCGCATTACAACGCGGCGGAGCACATTTCCCCGGAGACGGCGGCGGACCCGTATCTGCGGCCGGCGTTTGCGGCGAGCGATCGGGCGCGCCGGCTGGTGTGGAATGTTTGCCGAGTGGTGCTATATCGCCCGTCGCCGCGGCCGATGCATGCGTGGCGGGCGTTCCTGCTGCGGTGCTTCGGCGCGAAGATGGGACCGGGCTGCCACTTCTATCCGGCATCGAAGGTGTGGGCGCCGTGGAACCTGGTGTGCGCGGACCAGGTGACGGCGGCGGATGGCGCGGAGATCTACAACCCGGCGCCGATGCGGTTCGGCTCGCACGCGATTCTGTCGCAGGACGCCTTTGTCTGCGGCGCGACGCATGACTACGACGATCCGCGCTTCCCGCTGCTGGCCTACGCGATGGACTTTGGCGCATACGCGTGGGTGTGCGCGCGGGCCTCAGTCGGCCCCGGTGCCAACCTGGGCGAGGGCGCGGTGCTGGGCCTGGGATCGGTCGCGACCCGCGATCTGGAGCCGTGGGGGGTGTATGCGGGAGTTCCCGCGGTGAAGGTGAAGGAGCGGAAACGGTTAGTGGGTACAGCGTAGACCCACATCTCAGAAGCGAGATGTGGGGCACCCAATTCTGGGGCGGGTTTGGTTCAGCCGCGGAGTTTGTCGAGCAGGTCGGTGGGGTGGACGGGCTTGGCGAGGATTTCGAACTCGTGTCCGTCCTGGCGGGCTTTCTCCAGCAGATCGGCGGTGGCAGCCTGGCCGGAAAAGAGCAGGATCTTGCAGTTCGGCATCTTCTGTTTGGTTGCGATGGCGGCCTCGATGCCGGTCATTCCGGTCATGATGACGTCGGTGATGAGCATGTCGGGCCGGAAGCCATCCAGGGCTTCGATGGCTTTCTCCCCGCTGTACACGGCGCGCGCCTCAAACCCTGCCTGATTGAGAATGATGGCTAGGGTGTTGGCAATGACCTGTTCGTCGTCGGCTACAAGTACCTTGCGTTTGATCGGTGCTGCGGCTGGCGCTTCAGACATGCGGAGGGTCCCCAGATGAATGGTGTGAGAAAAGTAGGGGGTAACGTCTTCAGATGCCCCACAACTCATTCTGAACGTACCTGATAATGATACGCTGACGGGAGCGAAGGATGCCGGTGGCGGCCTTAAATTCCTCGCCCCGCCGCGGGCAAAATCAACAAACAAAGAAGAATCCATGCCGCAGACGATCATCCGTGCCGAACACGTCGAAAAGTACTACGCCCAGCCCAGCGAGAACCGCATCCAGGTGATCGCGCCCACTGACTTGCAGGTGTTCTCAGGCGAGATCCTGGCGCTGCTGGGGCCCTCGGGTTCGGGCAAATCGACGCTGCTGCGCATGTTGACCGGCCTCTCGAAGCCTTCGGCGGGCGAGGTGTACTGGCACGAGCAGCCGATCGCTACGTGCGAGCCGAATGTCTCCATCGTGTTCCAGAGCTTTGCGCTTTTCCCGTGGCTCACCGTACTCGAAAACGTGGAGGCGCCGCTGCAGGCGCGCGGCATGGACGCCGCGGAGCAACGCCGGCGGGGATTGAAGATCCTGGACACGGTTGGGCTGGATGGCTTCCAGACGGCGTACCCCAAGGAGCTTTCGGGAGGGATGCGGCAGAGGGTGGGATTTGCGCGGGCGCTGGTGGTAGAGCCGGAGGTCTTGTTCATGGACGAGCCGTTTTCGGCGCTGGACGTGCTGACGGCGGAGAACCTGCGCAGCGAATTGCTGGAGTTGTGGCAGAAGAAGACGATTCCCACCAAGGCGATCTTCCTGGTGACGCACAACATCGAGGAGGCGGTGCTGCTGGCCGACCGCATTATCGTGCTGGGGCGCAACCCGGGAGTGGTGCGGACGGACTTCCAGGTGACGCTGCCGCATCCGCGCGACCGCAAAAGCGAGGCGTTTACACAGCTGGTGGACTACATCTACAAGGTGCTGACGCAGCCGGGCGCGCAGCCTCCCGCGCTGCCCCGCGTGCCTGTGGGCAAGCCTGCCGCGGAGCCGCGTACGGCGCACTACCAGGAGCTGCCGCATGCACGCCCGGGCGGCATCGCCGGACTGCTGGAGTTGCTGCTGGACCACCATGGCAAGGACGACATCTACCGGCTGGCCGACGACCTGGGATTCGAGATCGACGACCTGCTGCCGATTGTGGATGCGGCCCAGATGCTCCGCTTCCTCACCGTTACCGAAGGAGATGCGGAGATCACGCCGGCGGGCGAGGCGTATGCGAACTCCGAGATTCTGCGGCAGAAGGAGCTCTTCCGCAAAGCAGCGCTGGACAATGTGCTGCTGCTGCGGCAGATCGTACGCGCCATCGACGCGAAGAGCGACCACACCGTTCCCGAGGAGTTCTTCCACGACCTGCTGGACGAGCAGTTCACCGAAGAGGTGACGCTGCGGCAATTGGAGACGGCGATCAACTGGGGCCGGTATGCCGAACTGTTCGACTTCGACGCAGCGCGGCGGAGGTTCATCCTGCCGGAGCGGCAATCCGAGCCGCCCGACGAACCGGGCGCTACCGCCGATGCTCCCAACTCGGAGATCGGCAAGTGAATCCGCTGCACATCAATACCAGCTACGAAAGCGGGCGGGAGACGTTGGCGAGTTCACGGGTATTCCGGCGCACCTGGCCGGTAGTGTTGGATCTGTGCGTCGCGGCGATTGGGCTGGCGATCTTTTACGCAATCGTGCGCATCGCGATGCTATGGGCGGGGCCTCCGTCGGAGCAGATGGTGGTGTCGCTGAGCCCGCGGGCGCTGCCGCAGTATGCGTTCTATTCGGTGGTGCGCATCTTCCTGGCGTATGTGCTGAGCCTGGTCTTCGCAGTGAGCTACGGATACCTGGCCGCGTACAACAAGCGCGTGGAAGCGTTCATGATCGCCGCGCTCGACATCATGCAGTCCATCCCGGTCCTGAGCTTTCTGCCTCCGGTGATGCTTGCCATGATTGCGCTGTTCCCAACCCGGCACGTGGGCGTGGAGTTGGGCGCAATTGTGCTGCTGTTTACCGGCGCAGTATGGAACATGGCGTTCAGTTTCTATTCGTCGCTGAAGAGCATCCCGCGTGAGCTGCGTGAGGCCGCGGACATCAACCGTTTCTCGTGGCTGCAGCGGCTGGTGCAACTGGAGCTGCCGTTTGCCGCGATTGGGCTGGTGTGGAACTCGGTGATGTCGGTGGCGGGCGCGTGGTTCACGCTGATGGCCTGCGAGATGTTTCACTTCGGGACGAAGGACTTCCGGCTGCCGGGGCTGGGGTCGTACCTGCAGACCGCGGCGGACCAGGGGAGTGGCAAGGCGATCGCGTGGGGACTGGTCACGATGATCGCGATCATCGTGGCGATCGACCAGTTGATCTGGCGGCCGCTGATCGCGTGGAGCGACAAGTTCAAGTTCGAGCAGGTGGAGAGTTCGCAGCAGGTACACTCTCCGCTGCTGCACCTTTTCACTCATTCGAATGTGCTGGCTGCCCTTGCGCGGCGCACCGCCGAGCCGCTAAACGAATCGATCTACATCAAGCTGGCGGCGCGACGGAAGCAGCGGCTGGCGCGGGTGGCTGAACATCCGCAGACCGGCGAAGGCCTTGGCGAACGGGTGGTGCTGTGGGTACTGCTGGTACTTGCGGGGGCCGGCATTCTGATAGCGGCCGAGCGGGCGGTCCTGCTGGTGCGGCCCGTCGACGGCGCGCAGTACCTGGAGCTGCTGAAGGGCGCGGAGGCGACGTTTCTGCGCGTGAACTTTTCGCTGGTGCTGGCAGCGGCGTGGACGATTCCGGTGGGCGTAGCGATCGGGTCGCAGCCGCGGCTGGCGCGGCTGGCGCAGCCGCTGGCGCAGATTGCGGCCTCGGTTCCGGCCACGGCGCTATTTCCCGTGGTTTTGCTTCCATTGATTAAGCTGGGCGGTGGGCTGGGTATCGGATCGATTGCCCTGATGTTGCTGGGAACCCAGTGGTACATCCTGTTCAACGTGATTGCCGGCGCAATGGCGATCCCGACCGACTTGAAGGAAGTGGCGACGCTGTTCCGGTTCTCGAAGGTGGAGCGCTGGAAGAAATTAATCCTGCCGGGAATCTTTCCGTATCTGGTTACGGGAATGGTGACCGCCTCCGGCGGCGCATGGAACGCCAGCATCATTGCGGAGTACTACACGCTGGGCGGAAGGACTCTGACCACCCTTGGACTAGGCGAGCAAATCACGGCGGCAACCGCAAATGGGCAGTTCCCCATTATTCTGCTGGGGACCATCCTGATCTCGATGGTGGTGGTGACGACGAACCGGCTGGTGTGGCGCCCGCTGTACCGGCTGGCCGAAACACGCTACCGGTTGGATGGCTGACAACCCGGGATGGTGATTGCTGTATTCTTCTTCGAGAGCGATGCAGCGGACGAGTCCGAAGTTCTGCATCCCGAGGGTTTCGGATTGCGCAAGGCTGCACTGGTTTCGATCGTCGCGGGATTCGTTTGCCTTTCAGGCCTGGGGATTTCCGTTTGCGGACAGGAACCCGGCGGGTTTGGCGGCGTCTGGAGTTACGGCGTCTCGGGGACGTATAGCCCCGATTCCAGCCATATCCTGATTGGCGATTCCGAGCGGCGGCAGGTCTGGACCGTTGGCGCCGAGTACAGCCACATGTTGCGCCAGGGCCCGCTGTTTCGCTTCGATTACGAGGCAGCGGTGATGCCGGTGTGGGAGGAAAGAGACCCGACCGTGACCGGCACGGAGTTTTTCGTCTCCGGCCAGCCGATCGTTACGCCGCAGACGCCGGTGCGCGTGGTCAATATCACCCATCGACCCGTGGGCACCATCCTGACGGGCAGCGGCACCTTCGCGCCGGTCTATGCACTCTTCGGATCGGAGAACACCTACGCCGCCGCGCTTACGCCGCTGGGCGCACGAGTCAGCGTGATGCCGCGCTGGAGGGTGCAGCCGACATTTGCCGTCGATCTCGGGTTTGTCTTCAGCTCGCGCGATGTCCCGATCGACGACGCCTCCCAGTTCAACTTTATGTTTGCGATGGGTCCGGGCATTCAGTTCTATAGCGACGCACACACTTCGTGGCGGGTGGAGTATGTCTATCGCCACTTCTCCAACGCGGGCCTGGGAGATCAGAACCCGGGCGTCGACCAGGGCGTGGTGCGGTTGACGGTGAGCCGCCACCGTTGAACCCACGCATTCACAGCCCCGGTGAATGCTAATCTAAGTCCATGAAATTCGGCGTGCTGGTGTTTCCGGGTTCGAACTGCGACCACGACACATACAACGTAATCGGCGGCGTGATGGGCCAGCCGGTGACCTATCTCTGGCATGAGTCGCATTCGCTCGAAGGCTGCGATGCGATCCTGGTGCCGGGCGGATTCGCGTACGGCGATTACCTGCGGACGGGCGCTATCGCTCGCTTTGCGCCGATCATGCAGGCGGTGAGGCGCTTTGCCGATGCGGGCGGCCTGGTGATGGGCATCTGTAACGGCTTCCAGATCCTGTGCGAGGCGGGCCTGCTGCCGGGCGCGCTGATGCGCAACGCCGGCCAGCGCTATATCTGCCGCCAACTCCACCTTCGCGTGGAGACCAACAACTCGCCGTTCACCGATGGCCTGGCGCGAGGACAGGTGCTGCGCATGCCCATTGGGCACATGGAGGGCAACTACTTCTGCGACGCCGCGACGCTGGAGACCCTGAAGCGCGAGGACCGCATCGCCTTCCGTTATGCCACCGCCGCCGGGGAGATTACGGCGGAGGCGAATCCCAATGGCTCGCTGGAGAATATTGCCGGCGTGTTGAACGAAGGGCGCAACGTGCTGGGCATGATGCCGCACCCCGACCGCTCGAGCGAGGCGCTGCTGGGGTCGGCGGACGGGCTGCTGCTGTTCCAGTCCATTGCACGCAGTCTGACGACGGCGTAGGGTGGCAATTTTGGGCGGCGGTGGTAGTCTTGCCGTGCAATGGTAGACATACATCATCATCTTCTGCCCGGGCTGGATGACGGGGCCAAAGACATTGATACCTCGGTCGCGATGGCAAAACTCGCGGTCGCGGACGGAATTACGCACATCGCCTGCACGCCGCACGCGAACGGCACGTACGCGTTCGACCCGGAGGTGAACCGGGCAAAGACCAATGAGTTGCACGAGCGGCTGGTCGAGCAGAACATTCCGCTGACTCTGGGCAGCGGCTGTGACTTTCATCTCTCCTTCGACAATGTGAAGCAGGCGAAGCTGGAGCCGGCACGGTTCAGCATCAACGGGCTGGGCTATCTGCTGGTGGAGGTGCCGGACTACGGTCTGCCGCCGGGCCTGACCGAGACTTTTTACGAGTTGCACCTCGCCGGGCTGACGCCGATCCTGACCCATCCGGAGCGTAACCCCACGCTGCAGAAGGAACCCGAGCGCATGAAGGACTGGCTGCGCGGCGGCGTGCTGATCCAGGTGACTGCAGACTCGTTGACCGGGCATAAGGGCAAGCAAGCGGAACGCATGGCGCTGAAGTTGGTGGAAGACCGCTGGGTCCACTTTCTAGCGACCGACGCGCACAATGCGAGTTCCCGCCCGCCGCGGATGCGCGAGGCGCACGATCTGGTTGCCAGCCGGTTCGGCGCAAGCTACGCGCACGCCCTGTGCCTGACCAATCCGCTGGCCGTCTTCCTGGGCAAGCATTTTGAGGTGGCGGAGGAACCGCATGGGCTCTATGAAGAGGTGAAAGAGCCCAACTGGTGGCAACGCGTGGCCGGGGCGCTGACCAGGAAATAGGCCTCTGAGGCGAGGCGGGCCTACAGCCCGAGACCACCGTCGACAGCGAGTAGCTGGCCGGTGATGAAGTGCGGCGCGGTCGCGAAGAACAGTACCGCCGCGGCGACGTCTTCCGGGGTCCCGTTGCGCTGCATGGGGGTGCGCCCGGCGAACTCGGCATACGCCTCGCCTACTTCCCCCTGCACAATCATGCCCGGTGCCACGCAGTTCACGCTGATTTCCGGCGCCCAGGCCTTGGCCATGGTCTGCGAGAGCATGTGCAGCGCGGCCTTCGAGGTGCAGTAGTGCGCGTGCGTGGCCCACGGATGGATGCCGCCCAGCGAGCCGATGTTGACGATGCGCCCGCGGGCCTCGCGCAGGTGCGGATAAGCGGCCCGTGCCGCCAGGAACGGCGCGCGCGTGTTGGTGGCGAACATGCGGTCCCACTGGGCCACGGTGATCTGTTCCAGCGCGGCGGACTCAAACACGCCCGCGTTGTTGACCAGAATGTCCAACCGCCCGAACTCCTCGACCACCGCGGCAACAGTCTCCTGAATGCTGTCGGGATCAGTGAGGTCGGTGCGCACGGCAAGCGCACCCACATCGAAACCGGCGAGGCCGCGGACCGTCTCTTCGGCCTCGGACTGCGAGCCCAGGTAGGTGATGGCCACATTGGCGCCGCTCGCCGCCAGGGCCATGGCAATCGCCCGACCGATGCGCTTAGCCGCCCCGGTGACCAGTGCGGTCTTCCCCGCGAGTGGACGGGATGGGCCTTGCGATTCCGTGGTGGGTGATTCAGTGCTCGGGGGCTTTGGCATCGCGGACGGCTACGGCTGCGGCGGGCTGCTGCCGGAGTTGGGCGAGTTGCCGGTAGTGGAGGAACTGCCGGACGTACTGGGCGAACTGGGGGCGGCAGGAGGGCTTGCCGGCGCGGCTGGCTTCGGACGGATCGGCACCTGCACTCCCGGCTGCAACTGCGAGGGCTTGCCCTGGTTGTCGATGTAGGTGGAGATCTGCGCGCGCGGCCGGATCATCGAGATGGTGATCTCCCGGCTCTGCTCATTGACCTGGTAGTCGTCGGCAAAGGTGGCGAACCCGTCGGCGATCACCTGAATGCGTACCTTGCTGCCGGTCGGGATAACGTCGATGATCGCCTTGCCGTCGGGGTGAGTCTTGACCTCCAGACTGCCCTCGTCCACACCGTCCTTGTATGGGTGGAAGACCACGTGCGCGCCATCGATCGGCTTCTTGTTGAAGCCCTTAAGCACGGTCACCTCAATGTGCGACGTATCCGGGGGCGCCTTGTACTTGCGGCCATGCTGCTGCGGCTTGGCATTGTCGTCGTCCTGCGCACCGGCGTGCAGAGGGGTAAGGGAGGCAAACATTGCCAGCGAAGCAAAGAGGCAGAGGACCGATGCGCGGGTACGGAAAACCATTCGCCCATTTTACGCCCAAGGGACGTTGCCAAGGGGAATCTGCTTTTCGCCGAGGTGCCCGGCACCGCCCAGTTGCGAGCGAATTCTGGTCTCGGGAAAGTCCCGCTCCTGGGCACCCCCCTCCCCCCTTTTTATGTATGATCTTCGAAACAAAATACTTAGACCTCCATCATGTTCGCAAAATACTCATTCCAGGCTTGTTATTTTATAAATATACCTGGAATCAATGAGTTGACTTCAACTTCGGATTGAGACCCGCATCAATAGGGGCCAGGCATCCGGGCTGTGCCTAGAGCGTGCGCAGTGCCCGGGGTACTTATTTTGTCAAAGTCCAGATAACATTGAGGTTAGGCGTTTGTATATACAAGTACTGATTGATGGTAAACGAGTTACGCGTGTGTATATACCCCGGTGTATGTACTTTTGTTGATTTTCACCCCTTGAGGTCTGGCGGGCTCCTGGTCCGGTCCGGGTGAGGCTTGGACACGACTGCTGGGCTCTGTTTTGGCCTTCTTCAATTATACGGGTGGTGTCAAGGATTTCGGTGGAAAACGGGGCTTGCGGCGCCGGAGGGAAAGAGCGAATCACAGAGAACACAGAGGAAAGAGAGAGAATTTATTCATTGAAGTGCTTTGCCTCATCTTTCGGGCGCGCGTGGCGGGAAGTCACAGGTACGTCCTCCCAACTTCCGAATTCAGCGATCAGAAGTGAGCTATCCAAGCCAACCGCCAGCGGAATGTGCGTGACTTTCACTCATATTTCACGCGGGCGAGTTGACAGAGTGGGGTGGCATAGCCTATGGTTAGCAATCGAGGGGTCTGAGTGCTAACGACGCGTCAGGCCTTTTCTGCGGCACAAGAGCGAACTCCGGCGAAGGGCCGAGGCAACCTGGCCGTACCCCAAGAAACTGCAGCTAACTTTCTTTGTAACAAGGAGATATACGCAATGGCATCAACAAAGTTTACCCCCCTGCACGACCGTATCCTGGTTCGTCGCGTGGAAGAGGGCGAGAGCATTCGCGGCGGCATCATCATTCCCGATTCAGCCAAAGAGAAGCCTCAGCAAGGCGAGGTGATCGCAGTGGGCAAGGGCAAGTCGAACGACGAAGGCAAGGTTTTTCCGCTGGACGTCAAGGCCGGCGACACCATCCTCTTCGGCAAGTATTCGGGCACCGAGATCAAGCTGGATGGCGAAGAGTTTCTGATCATGCGCGAAGAGGAAGTCCTAGGCATCGTCAAGAAGTGAGTGCTTCGCACCGTCCTCGACGCTTCGCGTGAAGACATCGACCACGGACAGCAGTTCGGCAATCCACAAAAAACTTTGACCGGCCGATGAGCCGGTAACAGGAGCAACACAATGGCAAAACAGATTCTGCATGGAGAAGATTCACGTCAGGCAATCCTGCGTGGAGTCAACATTCTGGCTGACGCGGTGAAGGTCACGCTCGGCCCCAAGGGACGCAATGTCGTCATCGAGAAGAAGTTCGGTTCGCCGACCATCACCAAGGACGGCGTGACCGTCGCCAAGGAGATTGAGCTGGGCAATGCGCTGGAAAACATGGGCGCGCAGATGGTGCGCGAGGTTGCTTCGAAGACCTCCGATGTGGCCGGCGACGGCACCACCACCGCGACCGTGCTGGCCCAGGCGATCTATCGCGAGGGCGTGAAGACCGTGGCTGCGGGCGCGAACCCGATGGCGCTGAAGCGCGGCATCGATAAGGCGGTCGAGGCCATCGTCGGCAAGCGCGACGAGAATGGCGTGTCGTCCGGCGGCGCGCTGAACAAGCTGTCCAAGCCGGTTTCCGGCGACATGATTGCGCAGGTGGGCACCATTTCGGCCAACTCCGACGTGCAGATCGGCACCATCATCGCCGAGGCGATGAAGAAGGTCGGCAAGGACGGCGTGATCACGGTGGAAGAGTCGCGCACCATGGAGACGCAGTTGGAAGTGGTAGAGGGCATGCAGTTCGATCGCGGCTATCTCTC
>CAZAXI010000066.1:0-21895 GCA_964489045.1 uncultured Granulicella sp.
TGAACGCGTTCGCCTCTTCCTGCGGCATCACCAGAAAGTCCTTGTCGCTCAGCTTTGCCGAGGCCTCGAAGTAGTCCTTCTGCTCTGGCAGCCTCTTCGGCCCCGGATCGGCGCCGTCCGAGTCGTCGTGGAAGTCGCCCAGGTACACGATGTTGATCCCCAGCCCGCGGAACACGGGCACCCAGGTCGGTTCAGAGTCCGATGTTCCCCGGTCGCGCACCATCTCGTTCAACTCCAGGTGGAAGTGTCCGGTCACCGTCTTGAATCCCGCCACCGGCTTGTATACATCGTCGTGCGTGTACGCCATCACGGCCTGCTGCGTGGCGCGGCTTCCCATCGGGCTCAGGTAGTAGTAGGCCGCCATGCGCTGCATGGTTCCCGGCGGCGCGTTATACAGAGCGCAGTTCTCCGCCTGTGAGCGCGCCGTCGACGCGCGGTGGTTCCACACCTCCGACGAAACGCCCCACGGATCGTATCCCTCGCAACGCTCCGGCTGCATCACGCCCAGTGAAAAACTGCTGTCGTTGTCCTTGCGCGTGTACACGTAGCCACCGTTCACCTCGTTCTCGCGCGCAAAGAAGAACTTATGAGGGGGCGGAAACACTGCCAGCGATCCCGCGCCCGTCTGTAGTATCTCCAGCCGGTTCCGCGCCCGGATGTTCACCGGTTGTTGGTTTACCGCGCCGCCAAAATTCTGCTCCTGCCACATCTGTGAAGTGTCGCGCCATAGCACCTTGGTGTCCTTGGCAATCGCAAAGCCCTTCAGCCCCGCCTTGTAGATGAACGCCACATCCTTCGCCTGCGTGCTCGCCACCGCCTCCTGCCGCAGCAGGTTCGACCCCTTGTACGCCGTAAACTCCAGGTCGCCCGCAAATAGTCCCAGCGTCAGCCCGTTGAACGTCACTGTCACCCGGTCGCCGTCCGTCTTCACCCTGCACGCGTCGGATTTGTAACTCACCGTGGCACGTTTTATCTCGTCCGCCGTGCGCGCCGGCCCCACCAGGTGGCTGTTGTCCAGTCCCGGCACCTCCAGCGGAGCGTCCCAGAAGACATTCCACTTGTACCGTTCTTCATTTTCCGGAGTGTCCTGTCCCAGCCGCACCAGGATGTCCTTCTCCGTCTTCGACATCCTCCGCCGCCCGGTCGTCACCTGGAACTCCGGCGTCAGGTCCTTGCCCAGCACCACCCATGCGCCCGTCGCATTCCGCGCCGCCAACTCCTCCACCACCGGCTGCCCATCTCTCAGCCCAAACTGCGCTCGCAGTTCCTGTGCGCCTTCGCCCTGCCACGTCAGCGTAACGGACTTCCCATCCGCGACCGCACGCACTCCATCCACCGCCTTGTAGTCCTGCATATTGCAGTTCACACCCTGGGCGGCGCCCGCAGCGGCAAACAATCCCAATCCCAATACAGCGGCGAAGTTCTTCATAGGTCCCATCCTGTTTTGCGCTGCCGGGAACCGCTCCCGCAGACAGATTTGCCAAACTCCACACCACCCCAAAACCATGGCGCGAAACGAGGCAGAACCAATGTACCCTACCGCGCCGATCCTCCGCTTTGGCCCCACACCGCACTCAACTCCGCTGCCTCGCGGTCCGTCGGCGCCCCCTGCGGGTCAGGCACGCCAGCTTCTGTCTTGCACTTTTGTGGGAGAGCGCCGACACCCCTTGCTCCGATAGCTTATCTGTGGCAGAGAGTCACTTTGCGACGGGGGACGTTGTGGCCCAAACATACCTAGTTGTTGCTCCGGGCGCATCTCCCGGCGCGGCACCACTCCAGGCCGCGGCCTCGGCACTTGCTCGCCTTTCCGCCGACGACTCCGGCCAGGACCTGGTCGAGTATGCACTCATCGCATCTTTCATGGGCCTCGCATCGATTGCCGGCGTCAACGGCCTCGCAGTCAAAATTGTCAGCTACCTGAACTTCGTTCTCAGCGGCTTCAATCATGCCATTGCCAGCCACCACTAAAGCCCTTCCATCCCCTGCATAATCAACGCCTGCAACCAAGCCCGGTTCTGGTGCCGGGAAACCTGCCCCGCGACGCACGCCTGCAGCCAGTCCCATCCCTCCCGTTTACCACGTTCGTGGGAGTGTGGGGTTAACGCTTTAGTACTACTTTTGTCCAGATACAAGACGCCGAATCGCCAAGGGAGAACCCTTTGAAAGAGCCGATTCTGAAACCTAATGCACTCCAATTCGCAATCCCATGCTTCGCTGATTTCTCGCAGGATGAGTCAGGCCAGGACATGGTCGAGTACGCGCTCCTCGCGGCCCTCGTAGCCACGGGTTCGGTCGCCGGCACGCAAAACTTCGCTATCAAACTGGCCAACACCTTCACCAACATACAAAACACGCTGGCCAACGCAATTCCCGCAACCTCACCCGGCAGCGGTGGCAGCGGTAGCGGCGGCAGCGGTGCCAGCGGCGGTAGCGGTGGTAGCGGTGGTAGTAGCGGCGGCAGCAGCGGCAGCGGTGGTAGTGGCAGCGGCAGTGGCAACGGTGGTGACGGCGGCAACGGAGGTGGTGGTCGCGGCGGTCGTGGCGGAGGTCACGGCGGTGGCGGTGGAGGTCGCGGCGGAGGAGGAGGAGGTCGCGGCGGCGGCTTTGGCGGAGGCGGCTTTGGCGGAGGCCGCGGTGGCGGCGGCGGCGGCGGTCGGGGCGGCGGTGGTCGCGGACACTGACGCATTGCAGATGATGAAAGGGTTCGTTTCGCTTTAAGGGCACGGGTTTGCCCGTGCCGCAAAACGCCGCAAAACCACTACGGCTTCAGCCGCTGAGGTCACCGTTTGCGGCCCGAGACGACTTCCCCGTAATCTCTCACGCCCTTGCTATACTCAATTCAGCGGCGAGACCCGGCTCAATGCCGGGCTTTCGCTTTTAATCCTGACCAACTCCCGTGCCCCGTCCTGTTTCCAACCCGCAACCCAACCCAGCTCGTCCCGCCCCGGCTTTCTTGCTCGCCGTCGCGCTCGGCATCCTGCTGGCCTCCGCTCTCCACGCGCAGGACTTCTCCCACCCCGACACCCGCCCCGATCCGCTCGCCGCTCCCATCCAGCAGGCCAACGACGCCTTGGCCGCCAGCGACTTCCCCACCGCCCTTAAGATCCTCACCAACCTCAACACCCAGACCCCCAACAACCCCCAGGTCCTCTACGACCTCGGCCTCACCCTCGAAGCCCTCGATAACCCCTCCCCTACCGCAGCCAACGCCCTCACTCCTGAGTCCTGCTACCGTCAGGCGATCGCCGCCAGCCCGACCTTCGCCGCCCCGCACGTCGCACTCGGCCTGCTGCTCGCGCGCACCGATCGTCCCGCCGAAGCCCGCTCCCAGCTCACCACCGCGACCACGCTCCCCTCGATCGAACCCGCCCTCAAAGCCCGCGCCTTCCGCGCTCTCGCTCGTCTCGACCTCAACGGCGATTCCGCCGATTCGCCGCCCAACCTCACCGCAGCATCCGATGCCCTCCTCGCCGCCATCAAGCTCACCTCCGAGCTACCCGAAGACGTTCTGCTCGCCGCCGAAATCGCGGAAGCCTCCGCCGACCTGCCTGCCGCCGAGAGCGCCTACCGCCGCTACCTCGCCCTCCCCGAAGGCGCAGCCGACCCGCAAGCCATCGCCTCGCTCGCCCACGTCCTGCTCGCCCAGCACCACCCCGCCGAGGCCGAAGCCCTGCTCGCTCCCGCCCTCGCTCAATCCCCCGGAAATCCCAGCTTCACCGCCCAGCTCGCCGAAGCCTACGTTGACTCCGGCGACGCCGCCAAAACCGCCCAGGCCGTTCCGCTCGTCGAATCCCTCCACGCCAAAATCCCAGGCGATCCCAACGTCACCCGCCTGCTCGCCCGCGTCTACCTGGAAACCGGCCATCCCGACTGGGCCGATCCCCTCTACGCCTCCCTGCTCACCGCCCAGGCCGACCACCCCGACCCCACTCTGCTCGACGACCGCGCCGAAACGCTCCTCCGCCTCCACCGCCCCGCCGAAGCCGAAAAGTTGCTCAAGCAGGCCGTCGCCAACCCCGCCGCCTTCCCCACCTCCGCGGCGCTCGCCGACGCCGCAACCCATCTCGCCTTCGCCGCTGAGGAGATTGACGATCCCAGAACTACTTTGCAAGCGTTGTCTCTCCGTGCTACAGTGCAGCCACCCTCGCCGTCATCGCTGTTCCTGGAAGCAACGGCAAATGACGAATTGCATCAAAACACCCGGGCCGTCGATCTCTACAAGAAATTTCTTGCAGCCGCCGGCGGAGATTTTCCTGATCAGGCGTCGCAGGCGCGCCAACGCCTCGCCGCACTTGAACACGCGAAGTAGAGCTTGATTGCGGCAACGCAATCTCACTCAGGCACAAGATTCACCTCGAGGTGAACTCATGAGCTTTCTTCTTCGTCCATCCTCGCACCCTGTCATCCCCTTCGGTCCCGCCCTGTACCTCGCCTCCTTCAGCCTCCTTTCCACGCTCTGCCTCACCCTCCCCGCCCGCGCAGCCACCTCCAGCGACAACCAGCAAGCCCTCGCCCAGCTCGAAGAACGCGCCAGCCAGGCCAACCCGCGCGAGCAGTGCTTCCTCTACGCCCAGATCGTCCACGCCATGACCGAGCAGGCCGGCCAGCAGATCGCCGACGGAGACACCGAGAAGGCTGCCGACACCCTCAAGCAGATCAACAAATACGCCCGCCTCATCCATCTCAACCTCGGCCGCAACGCCAAGCGCCTCAAGGACGCCGAGGAGCTCATCCACAACACCACCTTCCGCCTCGCCGAATGCCTCCACCTCGTCTCCGGCCCCGACAAAGCCACCGTCCAGGACACCCTCAAGCAGCTCGACCAGGTCAACGACGAGCTCCTAACCCAGGTCTTCGCCCACTAGCTTTGACTCCCCCATTCAGCGTCGATCTACAATCGGGAAATGCCGTCATCTCGACCGGAGCGTAGCGCAGTGGAGAGACCCCCGCATTTCGCCTTTTTGAATCCATCCACGGTCGCCCGCCTCGCCGCCGCGCTCTTCCTTGGCCTCCTCGCCATCGCCTCGCCCCTCCACGCCCAAACCCGCGATTCCGCCCTCTCCCAGACCGAAATCGAGCAGGTCCGCGACGCCCGCTACTACCCCTCCGACTGCGTCCTCCTCTTCGTCAAGTTCCTCGACCTCCGCACCCAGGAGATCCGCGACCTCTACGCCAAGCCCCGCCGCCCCGGCCGCGAGCAGGACACCCACGACCTGCTCGAGCAGTTCACCTCCATCGCCGACGAGCTCTCCGACAACCTCGACGACTACGGCCCCCGCCACGCCGACCTCCGCAAGGCCCTCCCCAAAATCCTCGAGGCCACCGACCGCTGGTCTTCCACCCTCAAGTCCCCGCCCGACGACCCCGCCTACTCCGTCAACCGCAAGATCGCCCTCGAGTCCATCCGCGACCTCCGCGAATCCACCACCGAGCTCGTCGCCGAGCAAGCCGCATGGTTCAAAGCCCACCCCCCCGCCAAGGAGCCCAAGCCCGGCGAAACCGCACCCCCCATCGACATCCCCCGGTGAAGTACGGTGTCGCGTCTCACAGGTGTCGCCGTCCTCAACCACCCACCGTCGTCATTCTGACCCAACGGGCCAGAATCTCCGTCGTTGCCGTTTGTGCCACCACCAAACTTGATACCCCACCACAAGCTGAAAACGCCCCCTCGCGGGAGCGTCTTCAATGCTTCAAAATCAGCCAGACTAGAACTTGTTCCACAGCAGTTGGTTGTAAATCTCGTGATGGAATTGGACCTCTGCCGCCTTCACAATCGTCCCCAGCAACCGCGGGCAGCGGTCGGCGGCGGCCTGCTTCAGGTCCGCATACCGGCCTTTCACATCCTCACCCAGCAGCGTCGTCGTCCACGCCGAGTCGCGGAAGTCGTCGATCGCCGAGTAGATGTTGTCCGGCAGAAAACGCTTGGCCTCGCGCAGGTTCTTCACCTTCGAGATATCGCCATGCAGTCCGGTCTTGAAGATCGAATACAGCACCAGGTACGGATTCGCATCCGGCGCAACTGCCCGCACCTCCAGCCGCGAAGACCTCTCATTGCCGATGGGAACCCGGACCATTGCCCCGCGGTTGACTGCCGAAGCGTTCAGCTGGTTGGGCGCCTCGAAGTGCGGATCCAGCCGGCGATACGCGTTCACGCTGGAATTCATCAGCAGGCAGATATCCAGTCCATGGGTTAAAACCCGGTCCACAAACTGCCACGCCAGCTTCGAAATCTTCTCCTCGCCCTTCGGGTCCCAGAAGAGATTCTTGGAGCCCTTTGAGACCGACACGTTGGTGTGCATGCCGCTCCCATTCACCCCAACCACGGGCTTCGGCAGGAAGCTCGCCGTCATTCCCATCTGCGTCGCTACGGTGCGGCAGATCAACTTGTAGAGCTGAATCTGGTCCGCGGCGGCGACCACCTCGCCATATCCGTAGTTGATCTCGAATTGCGACGGTGCAACCTCGGGGTGGTCTTTCTCATTCTGGAATCCCATCGCCCGCTGAACTTCCGCGGTGGCATCGATAAACTCGCGCAGCGGGTCGCCAGGCAGCGAATGGTAATAGCCTCCCTTGTTCACATATTCGAAGGACTCGGTGTCGTGGTACTGACGCTCCGCATCGATCCCGTCAAACAGAAAGCCCTCAATCTCGTTGGCTGCATTCAGGGTATAGCCGTTCTTCTCGAACATCTCTTTCGAGAACTGCTTCAGAATGCCGCGAATGTCCGCGCGATACGTTCCGCCCGTCTTCTCGATCACGTCGCCGAACACCAGCACCTTGCCCGCGCCGAATACATCCGCGGGTGCCCAGTAGAACGCGCCCCAGTCGATTCCCAGCCGAAGATCGCTCTCCTTCTGCGCAGTAAAGCCGCGGATCGACGACCCGTCGAAGGTCAGGTTGTCATAGCTTTTGACCAGGAACTTCTTGTCGTAGTCGAGCATGTGCAGCCGGCCTTCCAGGTCGCTGAACAAAACGGTAACGGCCTTGATGCGCGGCTCGTCGGTCAGATACTTCAACCGTTCTTCCTGGATGGCGCCCGGAGCTACGCGGTTCCTGCGCTGTTCCTTGGCCATCAAGTTCAGGTCTTCCAACTCCGCATACGAAAGTTCCAGAAAATCACGAAATTCGTTCGCCATGATGCTCCTTAAACCGGGGGATTTGATTGGCGCGTCGTCTGCATCTCGCCTTCCCCGGAACCATCATGCCGAATGAGTTTCAGAGACCCTGAGAACAGCCATCGCGCGTCGAGATAAAAATACCAGAGATTGCCCCAGACTGAGGATGCTGCCGCCGTATTAAAGTTTCCTTTGCACAATTCCTGAGGCTAACCTCGCGCCGCACGTCCTCGGCTCCGACAGCAGCCGCGCACCCCATTTCAGGCATCTTCAGCCATCGAAACGGCTGGACGATGGCAAGCCAGTAACCATTTCGCCTTGCGGTTGTGATAAGTTTGACAAGTTCCATAGCTTGGCGTCCAGTCACGACACCGCAGGCCGCCACATCTCGCCGTCCCTCCGGAGGGTCTTCCAAATTGGGCATGAACATGGTCCCCACGCGCCTTTTCTTCACCAAGGGCGTAGGCAAACATAAAGAACGTCTCACCTCCTTCGAGCTTGCTCTCCGCGATGCCGGCATCGCTGCACAGAACCTGGTCCGCGTCTCCTCCATCTTTCCGCCCAAGTGCAAACTGATCCCCCGCAAGGAGGGACTCAAGTACCTGAACCCAGGCGAAGTGGTCTTCGCCGTTATTGCGGAGAACTCCACCCGCGAGGCTCACCGGCTGGTTGTCTCCAGCATTGGCGTCGCCATTCCCACCGACCGCAACACCTACGGCTATCTCTCCGAACACCACAGCTTCGGCGAAACCGAGGAGCAGGCCGGCGACTACGCGGAAGAGCTTGCCGCCGAAATGCTGGCCACCACGCTCGACCTCGACTTCGACCCCGACAAGAGTTGGGACGAGAAAAAAGAGATCTATCGCATCTCCAACAAAATCGTTCGCACCGCCAACGTCACCCAGTCCGCGGTCGGCGACAAGAACGGCCGCTGGACCACGACCATCGCCGGCGCTATCCTCCTCTTCGACGACAAATAGCCTGAACCTGCGAAAATGAGGAGGCGCTGGCAATCGCCGGCGCCTTTTCTCTTGATCTTAGAGTCATGTCGTGGTCAGGAGCAGCCAAGAAAACTCGATTGATCGAATGAAACCGCGCGACAAATTCCGGCTGAAACGCATCATTGAGCGCCGTGCCGCTCCGCCTGGAATCTTCGGTTCTATGCGTGGCACGGTCAAAGAGTTCGGCGACATAGTCGGTCCCGTTTGGGACGGGGGCCCATGGGATGCTGAACTCGGTATCGCCTACCATGGCGAAAACGGCCCCGTCTACTACACTGGCAAGGGCACTGAGACCACCGATGACCTCAAATAGCACAACACGCATCGCCTTGATTCAGATGTCCTGCGCGCCCTCCACCGCGCAGAATCTCGACCACTCCGCGGACCTCGTGCGCGAGGCTGCCCGCTCCGGCGCGCAGATTGTCTGCCTGCCCGAACTCTTTCGCGCACAGTATTTCTGCCAGCGCGAAGACCATGCGCTCTTTGCCCTCGCCGAATCGATTCCCGGCCCCAGCACGGCCCGCCTCGCCGCGATCGTCCGCGAACACAAGATCACCCTCATCACCAGTCTCTTCGAGCGCCGCGCGCCCGGCCTCTACCACAACACCGCCGCCGTACTGGACCATGCGAGCGACGCCCCCGACAACATCGTCGGCACCTATCGCAAGATGCATATTCCCGACGACCCGCTCTACTACGAAAAGTTTTACTTTGCCCCGGGCGACCTTGGCTTTCGCGCCTTCCCGACCAGCCACGGAAGCATCGGGACGTTAGTCTGCTGGGACCAGTGGTATCCGGAGGCCGCGCGCCTCACGGCCCTCCAGGGCGCCAACACCGTTTTCTATCCCACCGCAATTGGCTGGCACCCCAGCGAGAAGGCCGAGTTTGGCGCAGCCCAGTACTCCGCCTGGCAGACCATGCAGCGCGCGCACGCGATCGCCAACGGCGTCTTCGTTGCTGCGGTCAACCGCGTCGGCCACGAGCACGGCGACGTCGTCCACGATGGCGTTACCATCGAAGGTCCCGGCGATCACTCCCCGGCCTCGGGTATCGAATTCTGGGGCGGCAGCTTTGTTGCCGATCCCTTCGGCCGCATCCTCGCGCAGGCGTCGCACGACAAGGAAGAGACTTTGATGGCCGACCTAGACCCGGCGCTGGTTGAGGTCACGCGCCAGCACTGGCCCTTCCTCCGCGACCGCCGGATCGACGCATACGCAGGCATCACCAGCCGCTTCGGCGACTAAGCACCAGCCCGCGTCCGCTGGAGCCAGGCTGGATGCATCTACTGCCCGATGCCCCCCATGCCGCGCATGATGTTGAGAGCGGCGGGGCCGAGCAGAACAATAAAGATGCTGGGAAAAATGAAGAGGACCAGCGGGAAGATGATTTTGACGGTGGTCTTCGCAGCCATCTGTTCGGCAAGCTGCCGGCGTTTCATGCGGATGGTGTCGGCGAAGATGCTGAGCGCGCGGGCGATGGGCGTGCCGAATCGCTCCGTCTGCAGCAGCATGCTGGCGAAGGCGTCGATATCAGCCAGTTGACTGCGCTTGGCCATGTCCGCCCAGGCTTGGATGCGTGGTTTTCCTGCGCGCTGTTCGCGGTTGATCTGGAGCAGCTCTTCCGTAATCTGGGGATGGCTGATGCCGAGTTCCTCGCCGACCCTCAGCAGTGCCTGATCGATGCCCAGCCCGGCGTCGACACAGATGACCAGCAGATCGATGGCGTCGGGGATGCTCCTGCGAATCTTCTCGCGGCGGCGCTTGATCAGACGTGTCAGTACGATGTTGGGCCCGATGAAAGAGATGGCCGGAAGCGCGATCATCCAGAATGTGCGATACCACGGAATAAAGGACCCGCTGACCAGCGCAAGCATGGGGCAGAGGATGCGCGCGGCGTTGTAGACATCGGCGGGAAACGTGCCCTTGTATCCGGCGTTCGCCAGGCGTTGGGAAAGGTCTGCCTCATCTGCCAGGCCGAGACGCGCGCGGACCCAGTGTATCGTCGCGAACAGCCCGCGCCCTGCCGCCCGGCTCAGCGAAACCTTCTTCCTATAGGTCCCGCCGCGGTAGGTGACCTCGCTGATACGCTGCATGGTTGCGCGCGAGGTGCGTGTAAACACGTATACGACCGCCACCGCGAGGGCTAGAAAAACTGTTGCTCCGAAACTGAGATTGAAGAGATTGCTCATGAAGGACGATTACACCTGGACATCGACGATCCTGCGAATGATAAGCGCTCCGATAACGATCAGAATCGCGCCGGCATACAGCAGCTTCTGTCCGATAGGATCGTGAAAGAGCGCTTGCGAGTAATCGGGCGTGACGAAACTGATGACCGCGAGCAGGACAACTGGCAGCATGGCGAGTATCCATCCCGTCAGACGCCCCTGCGCGGTCCGGGTGCGGACTTCCCCTTCAATGCGGATGCGTTCGCGGATCACGTGAGAGGTCCGGGTCAGTATCTCGGTCAGGTCGCCGCCGGTCTCCTTCTGAACCAGAATGGCCGTGATCAGAAATTGCAGGTCCCGGGATGGAACCCGCGCGCCTACCTGCAGCAGGGCATCGCGGAACTGGAGGCCCAACCTCTGCTGCTGGTAGACCTGAACGAACTCAAAGGCGAGCGGCTCAGGCGATTGCTCAGCCACCAGTTCGATGGAGGAACCCATCGAGTGACCGGCCAGCAGAGATCGTGCCATTAGGTCGATGGCCTCGGGCAGAGCAGCGTTGAAAGCCTTCAGACGCCGGCCGCGCTTGATCCGAAGCAGGACGCAGGGGATGGCTGAACCCGCCAGGGTCGCGGCAGCAGCCACCGGGATGGCCTGCGAGAGGAAGAAGCCGAGCAGGCCACAACCGAGCCCGGAGCCCATGCTGGCGAGAACGGCGCCACCCACACTCGTGCTGCTGCCTGCGTGGATCAGGAGCACCTTGAGTTTCTTCGAGAATCGGTAACGTTCAAGGAATGCGCCAATCTGGTAGGAGAAACCCTTTTGCTCAGCTTTCCCCAAATCGTCCCCATAGCCGACCGCTTTTTGAATTTGAACCGAATCCTGGATCCTGATTAGCCGCCGCCGCGCCGATTTGCTCGCCGCCGCGGGGCCGGTGAAAAACATCAGAATCGCAAAGCTGGGCACCAGCGCAAACAGGAACGTAATAGTATGCGGGCTCACGGCTGGCACTCTCCTCTCTAATCCCCTGACCTACACTTCGACGGAATGGTCGAGAAGGTTGAGGCCAAGTGGAATTCCGGCGGCCTTCAGCCGCTCGGCGAACTTGGGCACGATGCCGGTGGAGTAGAACCGGCCCTTGACGTTGCCGCTGGGTCCAAGTCCGAGCTTCTCGAAGAGGTAAATGTCCTGCAGGCTGATTACGTCTCCGCTGGTCCCGGTGATTTCACTGATGTGGGTCACGCGCCGGGTGCCGTCGCTCATGCGCGAGACCTGGACGATAAGGTCGACCGCCGAGGCGATCTGCGCACGAACCGCCTTCTCGGGTAACGAGACCGAGCCCATCATCGCCATGGTCTCAATGCGAGCGATGGCATCGCGGGGATTGTTCGCGTGGATCGTAGTGATCGATCCGTCGTGGCCCGTGTTCATGGCCTGCAACATGTCCAGCGCCTCTTCGCCGCGAACCTCTCCCAGGATGATGCGGTCGGGCCGCATACGCAGCGCGTTGATCACCAGCTCGCGCTGACGAATCGCTCCCTTGCCTTCAAGATTCGGCGGACGGCACTCCAACCGGGCAACGTGTTCCTGCTTGATCTGGAGCTCTGCGGAGTCTTCGATGGTGACGATGCGCTCGGCCGCCGAGATGAATCCGGAGAGGACGTTGAGCAGCGTGGTCTTGCCCGATCCGGTACCGCCGGAGACGACGATGTTGAGCCGCGCGCGGACCGCGCTGCGCAGAATTTCCAGCATCTGCGGCGTCAGCGCACGATGGCGCAGCAGATCGTCCGACGTTAGCGGAATGGCGCCGAAGCGCCGTATGGAAAGCAGCGGACCGTCCACCGCAAGCGGCGGAATTACAATGTTCACGCGCGAGCCGTCGAGCAGGCGCGCGTCCACCATGGGCGACGACTCATCGATGCGGCGGCCCACCGCCGAGACAATCTTGTCGATGATGTGCATCAGGTGGGCCTCGTCCTTGAACATAATGTTGGTCTTTTCAATCACTCCGCGCCGCTCGACATAGACGGTCTTGTAGGTGTTAACCAGAATGTCGTTCACCGTGGGGTCGTGCAGCAGCGGCTCCAGCGGCCCCAGACCGAAGACCTCGTCGAGAATGTCGTGCGCAAGCCGATCGCGGTCCGGAGCGCTGAGCGGAGCGTTTTGTTCTGCGATGAGCTGCAGGATGGTGGCGAGCAGCCGTTGCCGTCCGCCCTGTTCGTCGGCCTGGATGGCGGCCAGTTTTTCCAGGTCCATGCGCCGGATCAGTTCGTGGTGGACGGAAGTCTTCAGCGCATGGCGCGCCGTTTCACCCAGGGTGATCCTCACCTCGGGTACAGCCACAGGCTGGACCGGCTGAGTCATGTACATCGCAACTTCGGACATTGGAACCACCTCGATCAACTTCGCAACAGACTCGACGGCGCGGCTCTCAGCGCAGGAACGAGAACAGCCTTCTCTTTCCCGCCGCCGGCTTCGGGCTGCTCATGCCGTAGACAATCCGGCTCGCCCATTGGGAGAGCGCCTGGTTGAACTCGGACCGGCGCTGCGGCGCAATCGGCTCGCCGTCGTTGATGGCGCGCTGCAACTCAAAGTAGTTGTTGGGTATCGCAATCGAGATGGGAAAACGGACCGCTTTCTCGATTTGGTCTGACGTAATCGAATCGGTAGCCGTGGAGCGGTTCACCACCACCCGAAGCTTGCTGGTTGCGGACTCGCTGAGCGATAGATTCTCGACCAGCCGGGCCAGGTCGCGCAGCGCGGCAACGTCCGGCGTCGAAACAATATAAATCTCGTCGGACTGATCGACGATCGATGTTTTGGAGTCCTGCAAACTCACCGAGGAGTCGATCAGCACATAGTCGTACTCGCGGCGCAGGAAGTCCATCACCTGCTCGAACTGGTCCCCCTTCGGCTCGTGCGGCCCTCCCGACATCTCCGGAGATGCAATCACGTCCAGACCGCTCCGGTGGCGGATCACGAAGCCGTTGAGCAGCTCGGAGTCGAGCCGGTCGGAGTTGCGGAGAAGCTCGTCGAAGTGATACTGCGTGTCCTTCAGGCCGAGGTACAGCGCAACATGCCCGAGCTGTGGCCGGTGGTCGATCAGCAGCGTCTTCTTGCCGTGCTGGCGCACCAGGTGAGTGGCAAGGTGGACCGCGAGCATCGTGGTGCCTACGCCGCCCTTGGCGCCGAAGAACGCAATCACGCGCCCAATGCCGCTTTGCGTGTGCGGATCGACTGCCATGACCGCGTGGAATCGCTCCAGCGAGGCGGCCAGTTCAGCCGGGTCGATCGGCTTGGTCAGGAACTCCGTGCATCCCCTGCGCACCGCGCGCAGCAGAAGCCCGGCGTCCAACTGGGCGCCGACACCAACGATGCTGATCTTCTTGAGGAATATCTGGTGCAAACGCTCCGTTGTCTCCAGCGCAAGTTCCATGTCGCGGTCAAAGTCGATAAGGGCGACGCAGGAGGCGGCGTTTTTCAGCAACGGAGAAAACTGCGGGCGCTTGTCTGACGTGATGTAGTCGCGAAACTCGCCGGTAAAGTGCGCCCCCGCGACTTTGCCGGCTGCAGTGGTGGCGGCATTCACCACCGTCTCGTCCGCACAGACGCTGAAGATGGCTTGACTGGGGCGATTGGGGGAGTTGATTTCGCCCGTCATGGGAGCACCGGTTTCGTTCCCATCGCGGGTTGGGGCTGCGCTGTGCTCGCGGGCGTTCCCAATTGAGATTTGCCGTGGATGGAAGCATCGAAGCCGTCCGCGTCGAGGTTGGGCACGACGAACTTCGGCTGGCCCGCGTCCAGGCCAGGATTCGAGTGCAATGGGTCCACCACCGTAGCCGTGACGATGATGACAAGTTCGACTATCGAGTGGTTAAAGTTCTTCGACCGGAATAATTGGCCAAGCACAGGAATGCTGGCGATGCCCGGGACCTTGCTCATAATCTCTGTCGTCCGGTGGTCGAGCAGGCCGGAGACCACGAAGCTCTGGCCGTCCAGGATCTCCACTTCGGTTTCGGCGCGGCGAGTGGACAGAGCGGGAACCGTGAAGCCCGAGATGGTGACGGCGTTGCTGTAGTCCAGCGTGCTGACCTCGGGTGACAGCTTCAAATGGATGGAGCCGTCCCGGTTGATCGTCGGCGTGAACTCCACCTTGACGCCATAAGGCCGGAACTGAATCGTGACCGTCGCGGCAGTTCCCGCGCTTCCGCCCTGGACCACCGGAAATGGGAACTCGCCGCCGGAAAGGAACTGCGCCGGCAGACCGCTGAGCGTGGTCAGCGTGGGCTCGGCAAGCACTTGAAGAATCTGTTTCTGCTCCAGGTCCTCGACGGTCAGCCCCACGTTCAGCTTGGCGTTGTAGAGAAAGATGCTGAGTGGATCGCTGACGCTGAAGGAGGAATTGCTGGCCACCCCAGTGCTCCCGAATTCGCCGGTTGTGGTTTGCACTGCGGTGCGGCCACCGGCGAAAATGTTGATGCCGAGTTGTTCCAGGCGGGTGCGGTCCACCTCGACGATGCGCAGCTTCAGCTGCACCTGCTTGCCATGTTCGGGGACCACCCGCAGCGAGTTGACGACATCCTTCGCATACAGCGAAGCCATCTTCAAGGCAGCATCCGACGCGGCATCGGTGGCGACCGATCCGGTCAGGAATACCTTGCCCTCGCCGGTCTCGGCGTGGATGGAGGAGCCGGGAAACGCTTGCTCGAGCGAGGCCCGCAGGGCATCGGGATCAAGGTCCGCGGAGACCGTGTATAGGCGCTGGCCGCCAGCCTCGCCCCACAGCACCATGCTGCTGACGCCCGCAGCCTTCGCGGTGAGAATCACCTCGTTGGAGTCCGAGGTGTAGGTCTGCAGCACCGTTGGGTTGCCAACGTAGATGCGCCGTAGCGGCACCGCCGAGGTTAGGACGACGGAGTGGCCCACGGTCACGTGAAGCACGTCAGCGGCCGTGGCGGACTGCATTGCAAGCGGCAACGACGCTGCCTTCTCAGTCTCCGCCGGCGTATTGTTTGGGTCTGCTTCCGTCTGCGAAACGGCAAGCTGAAGCGTACCAGCACCGATCAGCAGCAGCCCCACCAGGCAGGCGGCGCGGCGGCTGGTGTTTCGCCGCGGATTGGCTGCGTCTAAGTGCGCCGGCTGCGGGCCTTGGCGGGTCATTGTGCGCCCCCGAAAACGCTTTCGATCCCGTGCTGCTTGGGCGGCATCTCCGGTTGCAGCTTTGCCGGCCGGATAGCGGCACTCGGTACAGTCTGTGGGCGGTTGGCAAGCTGCGACAGCAGCATCACGGCCTCGCCGGTGCGCGTGGAATCGCCGCTGTTGCGCAGGACGAAGTGGATCGCACCCTGCGTGCTGGCAAGCAGCGCGCGCTGCGACTCCTCCGGAGTGAGCAAGAGCGTAACCACGGTTACGTCCGGTGTTTTCCCCTCGGGGTCGGGCTCCATCTGGTGGCCTGTCGCAAGCACCACCACGTCTTCCAGGACGGTAACCGTAAGCGGCTCGGGCAGGCGGTCTGAGCCGTAGGTAACCAGGACATCGACGTGCGAACCGGGCAGCAGAAAACCGGCAACCCCGACGACCTCGTCGGAGCGCAAAGCGATGGCCCGCATGCCATCCGGGATTCTGGTGGCGAGGCCCATGCTGGAGCCGATGGCAGAGAGGTCGCGATCGACGATCGGCTGTCCTTTGGCCAGTGGAAAGAGCAGCGCGCGGCCGGTTACGTCGGCTATCCGCGAGAAGGCGCCGTCGATGGGGACTTCGCCGGGCCAGGCAGCCAGTTCGGTGTTGCCGGAGTTGAGCACCTCACCGGCCTGAATCGTGCGCGAAGGCACTGCGTACAGAGTGATCGGCGGCGGCGCAGGCGGCGCGGCCAGCTTTCTCGAGACAATCCACGTACACAGGCCGGACGCGAACAGAGCGAGAACGAGAGCCATAAGGATGCGCCTGGGGTTCACCGGTGCGCCTCCCATGCCAGCGCGCAGATTGCGAACAGACAACCGGCTGCGATCGGCAGCGCAAAGGGCAGGCGAAGCGTGCGCGCGTTGGTCAGATTCAGTTCCGGGTGCGGCCGAAGACCGCGCCGGCCATGGTGGAGAAGCAGAGCGACCGCGTTGCGGAGTGTCTCGCCCAGGCGGCCGTGGCGGAGGCTGACTGCAATCGCAAACGCTCCCCCCGCGATCGCGGTGGCAGTGACAATCAGGCGGAGCTGCGCCAGTCCGGAGATGCACCCGACCGCTGCCATCAGTTTGACGTCGCCGGCGCCCATGCCTCCAGCGACAAAGAAAATCAGGAAGATGGAGCCGGCGATCACGCCGGCCAGCGCCGCGTCTGCCAGCGCGTGCCCGCCGCCCGCGATCCAGTGGATCATCAGTCCCGCGACCATCGCCGGCCCGGTGACGCGGTTCGGAATCCTGCCCTCGCGGAGATCATGGACCGCGCCGATGCCGGCACACAGAAGCGAGCCTCCCGTAAATACGATTTGCTGCTGCACAACGTCCATACCTTGCACACTTCGGTTTTGCCAAGCATTCACCGGACGAAGTTGATCAGGGAGTTGGCGGCAGAGTTGAAGGCGTCTCCGATCGGGCCGTTGAACCCGGACATCGCAAGAACCGACCCCAGGCCAACCAACCCTGCAACCAGAGCGTACTCAATCAGATCTTGGCCGGATTCGCCTTCAATCAAAGCAACACCCGCCGCCCTCTTTATCTTCGTCATGGATCATCTTTTGCTACTTCGGTTTGGGCACGGTTCATGGGAACGAGCGGCATGGTGCACGGATGGCAGACCAAGAGGCTTGGCGGCGAGACGCTATGGCATGACGCCGCGTCCCCCCACCTGCTCCCCTGCGCTCCCGTGCCTTATGCGACCAATCACCCCGGATAACGGGCCAGCTAGATGCTGTTGGTAAGGTTGTTGCCGACCGTGTTGAACGCGCTGCCGATCTTGCCGGAGAGCCCGGTCATCGCAACTACCGCGCCCAGACCGATCAGACCCGCAACCAGAGCGTATTCGATGAGGTCTTGACCCGACTCGTCTTTCATGAAGGCGACAAACGCTTGCTTGATTTGCTTCATCATGGATCTTTCTCCTGTTACTTCGTATAGGCCCCGCATCGACTCTCGATCGATGTGAGCTCTGATTGACCTATCGGCGAGGTGGGAGAAAGCTTGAGGGCTGCGGACTCCACCCGCGCCCGTCCGTCGCGCGCGGCGTTGCCCTGCCAGTCGAACTACCGGGTGAGTTCGCGAATCAGTTCGCTGAACTTCGGCCATTTAACGCTGAGCTCCTGGCGCGGAGCGGCTTCGTAGTCTGCAAACTCGAAGCCGGGGCTGACAGTGCAGCCCAGCAGCGCCCACGCGCCCCCGGGGACCAGGCGCGAGCCCTGAATGGCCCCACGCCGAACCGTCACCTGCGGCCGCTCGCCCAGCGCCAGCTGGTTGCCGATGCGGACGATGGACCCGGTTCCGTCAGCGTGGAGTTGCAGCATCTCCACCGGATCGCCCGCATAAAAGTGGAAGATCTCGTCGGACTGGAGCCGATGCATCTCGCTGAAGCTGCCGGGCTCCAGCAGATAGTAGATGGCGGTCCCAGTGTGGCGCGGGCCGGAATAGCGGCCGTCGGCGAACGCGCTGGGCGCCAGCAGCTCGCCCGACTCGTAGGTGCGGATGTAGAAGCCGCCTTCGCGGGGATGCGGCGTCAGCCCCAGAATTTTCTTCACTTCGTCTGCGGTCATTCGCATCCTCCCGCGCTATGCTGTACAGAACCCATTCACTTCACTTTACTGCGAGTCTCGAGTCCCTATGCTTGTCCGCCTGGAACGATACTTCGGCTTTGTGGCCCACCAGACGACCTGGCGGACGGAGATACTGGCCGGCCTCACAACCTTCATCACCATGGCGTACATCATCTTCGTGAATCCGGCGATCCTTTCCGAGACCGGGATGCCGCTGGCCGCCGTCACCACGTCCACCTGCCTGTGCGCGGCCATCGGATCGATCCTAATGGGCGCGCTGGCCAACTATCCGCTGGCGCTGGCGCCGGGCATGGGGCTGAATGCGTACTTTACTTACACCGTGGTTAAGGGCATGGGCGTGCCCTGGCAGACGGCGCTGGGCGCGGTCTTTATCTCTGGCGTCATCTTCCTGCTGCTCACAATCGGCGGCATTCGCCAGAAGCTGGTGGCCGCGATTCCGCACCAACTGCACGCAGCAGTGGCCGGCGGCATTGGATTGTTCATCGCGTTTATCGGTCTGCGCAATGCCCAGATTATTGTGCCCAGCGCAGCGACAACGGTGACCCTGGGCAACCTGCATGCACATCCAACCCAACTCGCGATCTTCGGCATCGTGCTGATCGCGGTGCTGCAGGCGTACAAGGTGCGGGCGTCGATGCTGATCGGCGTGCTGGCCACGCTGGCGGCGGGGATCCTGCTGCACCAGGTGAAGTACACTCCGTCAACGTTCAATCCGATGGCGATCCGCGCTACGCTGTTCCATCTCGACATCCGCGGAGCGCTCAAGATGAATGCGCTGGAGATCATCTTCGTATTCCTGTTTGTGGACCTGTTCGACAACATCGGCACGTTGGTCGCGGTGACCGAACGCGCCGGCCTGATTGCCGACGACCACACCATTCCGCGGCTGGACAAGATCTTCTTTGCCGATGCCACCTCGACCGTCATCGGATCCCTGGCGGGAACTTCGACAGTGACCAGCTACATCGAGTCGTCCGCGGGCGTGGCCGCCGGCGGACGGACCGGCGTGACCGCGATCGTCACCGGACTGCTGTTCCTGGTGGCGATCTTCGTGGCGCCGGTGGTAGGGGCGATCCCTGACTTTGCCACCGCGCCGGCGCTGATCCTGGTGGGAGCGCTGATGTTGGGCGGAGCCGCAAGCATCAACTGGCAAGACCCGCGCGTGGCGATCCCGGCGTTCCTGACGCTGATTACGATTCCGCTGACCTATTCGATTGCGACGGGGCTGTCGTTCGGCTTGATCAGCTACGCCGCGCTGGAACTGGCAACCGGACACGGACGGCGGCAGCACTGGATGCTTTACCTGCTGGCGGTGCTGTTCCTGTTGCGGTTCATCTACATTGCGTGATACCCCACCCTCCTAGAATTCAACTCTGCCCTGGAACGCGATCATGCGCGGCGAACTATCGCCGCCAAGCCCGACCCCCAGCAGTCCGGTGGGTGGAGAGATAGTGCTGGTCAGCGCGCCGAAGCCGGTCTGGGTTGCCGGTTCGCCGGGTGTGCCTGCCTGATTGCTGGGCAACGCAAAGTTCGGGTGGTTGAAAATGTTGAACATCTGCGTGTCGAAGCGGAAGGTCACGTGCTCCGTGATCGGAATCTTCTTCGTCACATAGACCTCGGAGTAGGTGAAGTGCGGTCCGCGATAGTTGTTGCGCCCCGAGTCGCCGAACTGGCAGGTCGCGGGCGAATCGCCGCCCGCGCAAGCGCCCGTGCTTGGATCGACTACGGAAGCGAACGCGTCAGGATTGAGCCATTGCAGGCTGCCCGGTTGAGTCACGCCGGAGACGGCGGTCTTGCGGTACAGCGGCACACCCGGCACCCGATTCGCATACTGCGGCCCGCTGCCCTGGAAGATGCCGTTGTTGTTCGCGGTATACGGCGCGCTCAGCACGCTGAACGGCAGTCCGCTATGCAGGGTTGCAGTCCCTGACACTTGCCACCCGCCCAGCGTCCCACGCAGCAGCGCGTGGCTGGAGCGAAATGGGATTTCGTAGATGGCGAATGCGGTCAGGTTGTGGCGAACGTCGTAATCGCAGTTGCCATACTCCGGGCGCAGGCTGCCGGGAAGCGGGGCGAGGATGCCGAGCGAGGAGAACGGAAGCAGGCCGCCATTCGAGATCTCGTCGAGGCAATGGCTGAAGGAGTAGTTGACGCGCAGAGTGAGGCCGGAAAACTGCTTGGTCGCGCTGGTCTGTAGCCCTGCGTAGTTGCTGCCCGCGCCGGTGCGGAACTCGTTGACGTTGCCAAAGCGCGGATCGAGTGGCTGATTGTAGGCGAACGGTGCAAAGCAGCCATTGCAAACAGTCTGGTAGCCGTTCAACTGGACCTGGTACGGCTCCTGAACCGCGCGCGTCCCAACGTAATCGACGCGCAGCGAGCCGCGCGCACCCAGTTCGCGCTCGAGACCCAGGCTCCATTCGAGGAAGTACGGCGTCTTTAGCGTGCCGCTGGGAAACGTGTTGAGATTGACGGCGAGGGGCGAGGTGGCATTGGCGCGGAACGCGGCCTGAAACGCCTGGTTCGCCTGCGCGGTCGCATCCACGGCGCTGTTCGCGACTCCCGGCGCAATTCCTACGCCGCCAACTTGTCCGTTGATTCCCCCCACAAAAACCGGAGCATACGGGGGATTCGTTGCGCCGAGGTCGGCCACCTGCGCCGGGATGATGTCGTTGAAGACACCGCCGCCCGCGTGCAGGGCCATCGTATTCGACAGCTTGTAGGCCAGAGACGCGCGCGGCTGCCAACTGAACAGCGGCGTGCCCGGAAACAAGCTGCGCACGTTGGTCTGGAGCGCCTCGCTCAAAGGCTGAGCAGCATCGTGCACCATGTCCAGGAACGATCCCGCCGGACGCGCAAAGAGGCCATGCTGGTTCACCGGATTCGTGTTCCAGGTCGCCCGCAGCCCCGCAATCACGGTCCATCGCTGACTGAGCTTGTACGTGTCCATCCCGTAGAGATCGAGGTTCCCAACCGCAACACTCTCTTTCTGGGTGATGGGAAAAGCTGTGGTCACAGTGGATGCAGCGCCATATGTGAACTGTGCCAGGTCGTTATAGACTGCGTCGGGCACCACGCCTTCGCCCAGGTCGTAGTCGCTGACGTCCAGCCTGCGCGAGTTCTCGCCAAACTTGAAGCTGTGGCGTCCGCGCGTCCAGATCAGGTTGTCGTTGATCTGCCACTGCGTCACCTTGCGGCCCTGCGTGTAGGTCTGATCATTGCCGCCCAGCGTCGTAAACGGCGCGTTGGAACTGCCCCCGGCGAGCACGATGGGGAAGGTCGCGAGCACCTGCGGGTAGTTGTTCGGCAGAAAGAGGCTGGAATACCAGCTCGCGCCTGGGTTGAATTGATTCACCAGGTTCGGCGTGAACAAGTGCGTGTAGCCCACCACCAGCGTTCGCTGCGGCTGCGGCGAGTACGAGTTGAAGATTGCGTTGATCGGATCGGTGTACGCGGCCTGCAATCCGGTGTCCTGCTGGAATCGGTACCAGACGCTGTCGTTTGCGTCGATGGTGTGATCGATCTTCAACACGATCAGATTCTCGCTGTCGGAGTTGTTCAGGGACTGTGTCCGCCTGTTCGCGCAGCCCGAGCCGTTGAACAGGTTTGTCGCAGTCTGCACACCGTTCAGCAGGGCCCCGTTCGCATCCAGAGGACAAGAGAGCACGGGCGTGGGCGTGCCCATGGTATCGCTGTAGAGCGCGAACATATTCCGGTAAAACGCCGCTTCCTCCGGCTGCGCGGGCAGCAGAGTGTCATTGATCGTATCGGTGCCTCCCAGCCGCAGTTGCTGCAACACATACTGCTGATAGGCCGACGAAGGTACTGTCGTTCGCGTAACCAGCGGCAGCGCCATGCGGAT
>CAZAXI010000067.1:0-21208 GCA_964489045.1 uncultured Granulicella sp.
CTGAAGAGCCATCTTCTGTGGGTTGCCTCCTATCATGCGGGGAATGGATGGTACCTGGAGCAAAGCTACAACTACTACACCATCAGCCTGTTTGTGGTTTACGGAACAATCTGGAGTCGCGCTTTCGGCGATGAACATTATCCCGAAATTGCCGCTGTACTTGAAAAGAGCTTCAACGAATTGTTCGAAGCCTACCCATTGTTTTTTGCGCGCAATGGTTACATCAACATGTGGGCCCGCAGTATCTGTTACCGGCTCTGGATCTCCGGCGGGTTCCCGGCGTCCTTTATGCTCAAATCCAAGCCGCCGATTGATCCTGGCTGGGCGAGACGGCTTTGCTCCGGTTCGATCCTCCAATTCACGACTCGCGCGGATTTTTACGAGAACGATATTCCCAGCCTCGGCTTTTACGGCCACCGCGAATTCGCAATTCAGAATTACAGCTGCCCTGCCAGCCCTTTCATCATGTTCCTTCCGTTTATAGCCTTAGCGCTGCCAGAAGATTCGCCTTTCTGGACCGCCCAGGAAAACGATGGCATGTGGACTGCGCTTGGGAAGAACTCCAAGCGCACGGTCCTGGAAAAGCCTGGATTGGCTCTGGTCAATCACGGAAGCAGCGGCACTTCAGAGATCGTTTCCGGCAAGGTCTACGACGATGACCACAACTACTCGAAACTTGTCTTCAACACGCACTTTCCATGGGAAGACCACAATCCGGCCGGCGGAACGTCGCAGGAATACAGTTTTCGCAGTCTCGATCCGCGCGACCTGCGAGGTGTGGACATCAACTTCTACCTCACAGGACGCGCCGTTGATAACACGGCTTCTCAGAAGGCTCAGTATTCGACTTCGCAGAGCATCCTGTTCAATGGGGTCCGGAATGGCATCCTATATAGGCAACTGCTGATGCGCAAACCGCCGAACAATGGGGTCGGTTACATCATCGACCTTGCGGAAATCACTGTGCCCGGCGGGGTGATCCGGGTTGACCGTTGCCGGCTCGCGTTCGAACACGAATTGACTCTCGGGAATTTCGGTTTGCCGCACATCAATGGCAAGCAAGCTGAGGTGCAGAGGTTTGAACAGGGAGCACGAAAGGTGCTGACTGCTTCTATCCCGGGCAGGAGACTGGCGATGATTGCCTATCATGGCTGGGACGATCTACAGATCCGGACCCATTCCGGCTTCAATGCCGAAGCAGACGAAAGCACTGTGTTGTTTGCTTATCGCAAGCGTGTGACGAAGAATCCGGCCGTGGAATTGATGATCTCCGTTATGTTGCACAAGACCGACGACACGGCATGGACAGAAGAAGAGTTGTCCCCTTTGCGGCAAATCGATTTGATGGATGTCATGCCATCCGGTTCGGTGATCGGCGCCGGAATCACTCTGGTAGATGGCTCGAAGTATGTCATTGACTTCAAAGACGTAGATGGCTACAAGTCCTGCTAGGAAGCTCCATAGAAATGAAGATTGAGCATCCGCCTTTACGGCTGCCAGGTGTTTGGCCAGTCAATGCTGCTTCGCGGCTATGGGCGGTGGACGGGACTCAATCGCTTCATCCGTTCGGGGACAGGAACAGTTGCTGCGAACTCCAATGGGGCGTTTCGGTACGCTGGACGAGATCGCCGGAGCCGCTGTGTATCTCGCCTCCGAAGAGAGTTCCTTCATGACGGGGCAGATTCTGGTCGTGGACGGAGGACACCTGGACAGCGGCGTAAATCAATAGCGCCATGCGGCGCGCGCATCCGGGTTGACAGGCCATTCTGATCAGAATAAAGTTCGTGTCGACAATAAAATGAGGCGGCATGGGGGATAGAACGCGGGGCGAGCCTCCACCTTATATCTTGTGATGCCAGGAAGCGTTGTCCGCGGATGTGTGCAGAGTTTTTCATCTGGCGGGGAGCGCCTGGAGGTCGATAATTTCTCATGAACGCTAAACGCCTAGCCTCTCTCATTATTCTTCTCGGCGCGATACCGGCTTTGCTGGTGGCGCAGGCCAACGGGCCGCTGCCTTACCAGGACAGTCATCTTTCGACCGAGCAGCGGGTCGATGATCTGGTGTCGCGCATGACCCTGGAAGAGAAGACGTCGCAGATGATCAATACCTCCGCCGCAATCCCGCGGCTGGGCGTGCCCGCGTATGACTGGTGGAGCGAAGGATTGCACGGGGTGGCGCGCTCCGGATACGCCACGTTGTTTCCCCAGGCGATTGGAATGGCGGCGACGTGGGATACGGAAATGGTGGGACGCGAATCCATGGTGATCTCCATCGAGGCCCGCGCCAAGTACAACGAGGCCGTGCGCCACGATATTCACTCGATCTACTACGGATTGACCATCTGGTCGCCGAACATCAACATCTTTCGCGATCCGCGCTGGGGACGCGGGCAGGAGACGTACGGAGAGGACCCGTTCCTCACCAGCCGGCTGGGCGTCTCCTTCGTGGAGGGTCTGCAGGGAGACAATCCCAACTACTTCAGGGTGATTGCCACGCCGAAGCACTTCGCCGTGCATAGCGGTCCTGAGTCGGAGCGGCATCGCTTCAACGTTGATCCAACTCCCCACGACTTATGGGACACATACCTGCCGGCCTTTCGCGCGACCATCGTGGAAGCAAAGGCCGACTCGATTATGTGCGCCTATAACGCGATCGACGATTATCCTGCTTGCGCCAGCAAGGAATTGTTGGAGACGGTTCTGCGACAGGATTGGAGCTTCAACGGATTTGTCACTTCGGACTGCGGGGCGGTCGACGATTTCTTCACTGCAAGTGGACACCACTACTCCGCCGACAGAGAAGCGGCCGCTGTTGCCGGCATTCGCACCGGCACGGATACAAATTGCGGCACCACCTACCTGGCGTTGACGGACGCGGTAAAGCAGGGGCTGATCAAGGAGTCTGAGATTGATGTCTCGTTGAAGCGCCTCTTCACCGCGCGCTACAGACTTGGACTGTTCGATCCGGATTCCATAGATCCCTATGCAAGCGTTCCCTTCACCGAGGTGGGATCGCCGGCACATCACGCTCTTGCGCTCGAGGCGGCCCGGGAATCCATGGTGCTGCTGAAGAACGATGCCGGGGTCCTCCCACTGAAGCCAACCCTGAAAACCATCGCCGTGATCGGCCCGAATGCCGCTTCTCTTTCCGCGCTGGAGGGAAATTACAACGCAGTGCCCAAAGATCCGGTGTTTCCCGTGGATGGGGTAACTGCAGAGTTCAGTAAGGCGAAGGTGCTTTACGCGCAAGGATCTTCGTATGCGGATGGCGCGTCGTTGCCAGTGCCGCGCACGTTGCTGCATCCCGCGGCGGGCGCGGCGGAAGAGGGACTGCGGGGAGAATATTTTCCCAGCGACGATTTCAATGGCAAGCCGGTTGTGACGCGGGTCGATAAGCAAATCGATTTCGATTGGAACTCCGCAAGCCCTGTGGCAGGTGCACCTGCCGACCATTTCGCTGTGCGCTGGACCGGCACAATCACAGCGCCGGAGCCTGGTGCGTACGACTTCACCATGAGGCTCGCGCATTGCTATCCCTGCGCGGACCACGAGAGGTTTGCGGTCTATCTCGACGGCAAACCTGTCGCCAGCTTTGGCACTGTGGCAGGCGCAGAGCATCGATCGAGCGATACGCCTCGATTCACTATGACGTTCGAAGACACTAAGCCGCATGAACTGCGCGTGGAGTACCTGCACAACGCCAAGCTGTTTGGTGCAGGCATATCGATGGACTGGGCGCCGAAACCGGGCTTGCTCGAGAAGGGTGCCCTCGCGATTGCGCGGCAGGCCGATGTGGTTCTGGCTTTCGTCGGCGTGTCGCCCGAGCTCGAAGGGGAGGAAATGCCGATTCACATTGAGGGCTTCTCCGGCGGCGACCGTACCGACATCAAACTGCCCGATGCCCAACAGCATTTATTGGAGGCGGTAGCGGCAACGGGCAAGCCGTTGGTTGTCGTTCTGATGAACGGCAGCGCACTGGCAGTTAACTGGGCGCAGCAGCATGCCAACGCAATCCTGGAGGCCTGGTATCCGGGCGAGAGCGGCGGGCAGGCGATAGCCGAAACCTTGAGCGGAAAGAACAATCCAGGCGGACGTCTGCCGGTTACGTTCTACAAGTCGGTCGATCAGCTTCCTGCGTTCACGGACTATTCGATGGCCAATCGGACTTATCGGTACTTCAAAGGCGCGCCGCTGTACGGCTTTGGATATGGGCTGAGCTACACGACTTTTGCTTACTCCAATCTGCATTTTTCCGCGAATACGCTGAAAGCGGGAGATACGCTGACCGTCGAGGCGGATGTCAAGAACGCGGGAACGCGGGCGGGCGATGAAGTTGCCGAAGTTTATCTCACTCCTCCACACACCGGGGTCTCGCCAAACCTTGCCTTGGCGGGATTCACGCGCGTTCATCTGGCTCCGGGCGAAACCAGGCATCTGCGCTTCTCGTTGGATCCCCGCGCGCTCTCCCAGGTCGACGATCGAGGGGTTCGGGCGGTGAATGCGGGCATATACCGCATCTCGGTTGGCGGTTCGCAGCCCGCTGCTATCGCGGATGCCTCGACAGACAGCGCAGCGACGAAGACTCTGGGCGCAACTTTTACCATCCAGGGAACGCAGGAACTCCCCCACTGATGCGCACCCGGTTGATTCTCGCCTGTCTTCTTGCTGCTGCCAGTCTGGGCAAGGCGGAGACAGGTGTGAACGGTTGGCTGCGATACAGTCCTCTGCCGGATGCGGCACGGCGGCAGTATGTGGGAATGCCCGGGCGTTTCGTCTCGCTGGCCAACTCGGCGATTGCGCAGAGCGCGGCGGGAGAGCTCAGGCGGGGGATCGGCGCCATGCTGGACCGCGATCTCGCGCCGTCGCCGAGCGTACCCGGCGCGGATGCAATCGTACTCGGCACCGTTGAGGAGGTCCACTCCGCTTTGCCGGCATGGAGCGCGCCGCCGGCCTTGCGGGACGAGGGGTTTTCGCTCGCGGTCTTGCACGCCGCGGGCCACACTTATTGGATCGTCGCGGGCAAGGATGACCGCGGCGAGTTGTATGGCGTGTTTCACCTGCTGGAGCAGATCGCCGAGGAGCGGCCATTCGCCGGCGACACCGAGTCGCCCGCCGCGCCCATCCGGTGGGTCGACCAGTGGGACAACTTCGACGGCACGATTGAACGGGGATACGCGGGGCGCTCGATCTTCTTCAGCGATGGCCATGTTCGGCCGGACCTGTCACGCGTCTCGGAGTATGGGCGCCTGCTGGCTTCCGTCGGCCTGAACGGATGCATGGTGAACAACGTGAACGCGGACCTGCATGCGCTCGATCCGGCGATGCTGAAGGAACTGGCACGCATCGCCGATGCGTTTAGGCCGTGGGGCGTGCGCATGTCGCTGGCGGTGGACCTGTCGAGCCCGCAAGTGAGCGGAGGGCTGCCGACTTTCGACCCGATCGATCCGGCCGTCGCCGCGTGGTGGCAACAGAAGGTGGAGGAGATCTATCGGCTGATCCCCGACCTCGGCGGTTTTGTAGTGAAGGCGGATTCGGAGGGCCGGGCTGGGCCTTCGCAGTATGGGCGGACGCCGGCCCAGGCCGCGAATGTGCTGGCGCGAGCACTGCAACCGCACCATGGCATCGTGATGTACCGCGGCTTTGTGTACGACCATCATCTGGACTGGACGAATCTGAAAGCTGACCGCGCCCGCGCCGGGTATGACAACTTCCATGCGCTGGACGGCCAGTTCGAGCCGAATGTTGTGATCCAGATCAAGAACGGGCCCATCGACTTCCAGGTGCGCGAGCCGGTTTCGCCGCTGTTCGCCGCGCTGCGGCACACTAATCAGGCAATTGAGGTCGAGACCACGCAGGAATACACCGGCCAGCAACGCCATATGGTCTTTCTGGTGCCGATGTGGAAGACGGCGCTGGACACCGATATGCGGGCGGACAACCGCTCCACGCCGGTGAAGGAGATCGTGGAAGGCAAGAGCTTCGGGCGGCCGCTCGGCGGATTTGTTTCAGTGGTCAACGTGGGGATGGAGGACAACTGGCTGCACCATCCCATGGCGATGGCGAACCTGTACGGCTTCGGCAAGCTGGCATGGAATCCGGACCTCACGTCCGAAGCCATTATTGACAACTGGACGCGCCTGACGTTTGGCAACGACCCGCGGGTGGACGCTACCGTGGAGCGGCTTCAGCTTGAGTCATGGCATGCCTACGAGCAATACACCGGACCGCTGGGGCTGGGCACTCTGACCGACATCATCGACGTGCACTACGGCCCGGGGATTGAGTCGGCCGAGCGCAACGGCTGGGGGCAATGGATTCGCGCGGACCACGAAGGCGTGGGGATGAACCGCACCGTTGCCACAGGAACGGGATACATCGGCCAATATCCGCCGCAGCTGGCGGCGAAGTACGAGTCGCTGGCGACGTGTCCGGATGAGCTGCTCCTCTTTATGCATCACGTGCCGTACACCTACGTGCTGCATTCGGGCAAGACCGTGATCCAGCATATCTACGATGCGCACTACGACGGCGCGGTGACGGCAGCGACGTACGCAGTGGAGTGGACGAAGCTGAAGGGTCTGGTCGACGAGGAGAGATTTGAGAAGACTCTCGACCTGTTTACGTACCAGGCCGGCCACGCGATTGTGTGGCGCGACGCGGTCGCGGAATGGTTCTTCAAGATGTCCGGCATCCCCGACCGGCTGGGCCGGGTTGGCCACTACCCGGGCCGGATTGAAGCGGAGGAGATGCAGGCCGTGGGATATAAACCCGTGGACGTGGTGCCGTGGGAGACGGCATCCGGCGGCAAAGCCGTCATTTGCAGCGGCGCGCCCGTATGTTCACTGACTACGCGACTGGACCGGCCTGCAGGAACCTATAGCATCGCCGTGCAGTATTTCGATCTCAATACAGGCAAGTCGAGCTATGAGCTGCTGCTCAACGGCAAGCCGACCGCAAACTGGAAGGCCGACCTGTCGCTTCCCAGCAGCAAACTCAACGGCCACACGTCCACAAGGTTCACGGTTCCAGGCATTCATCTGGCGCCGGGCGACACGCTGACGCTGCGCGCCACGCCGGACGGCGAGGACCCCGCTCCGGTAGACTACATCGAAATCACCCCGGTTAATCCATCATGAAGATCACTGAAGCTCGCATGATTGTCTGCTCGCCCGACCGCAACTTTGTCACGCTGAAGATCAGCACTGACGAAGGAATCCACAGCCTGGGCGGCGCAACCCTGAACGGCCGCTATCTGTCGGAGCATGTGCGGCACCCTGACGGATTGGCGGGCCAGCGCAACAAGGACAGTATGTCTATGTCTTTCGGCATTTTTCAGCGCGATATAGTGATGGCAGCGAAGAAAACAACTTGTGTTGCGCGCATCGCCGCAAGCGGCAATATGCCGGGTTCGGATAAAACATGATTCGTGGAATGCGAAGAGTCGACCTTGCGTATGTTCGTCTCGCCTCCAGTGAGATCGCCAGAGACATGAATCGCGACGTGGTGCTGGAGGTGATCCGAGCCAACCAGCCGGTCTCCCGGGCAGAGCTTTCGCGTCTGTCCGGCCTGCAGCCGAGCACAGTCTCCCTGATTGTGAACCAGTTGATTGAAGAGCGCTGGGTGCGGGAAGGCGCAACCGCGCGGCTTCCACGCGGACGCCGCCCAACCATGGTTGGACTCAACGACGATCTGGTGATGCTGGTAGCGGACATCCGGCCGAAGCTGGCCACGGTTGCAATCGTGGATCTGAACGGTCGCTTTCTTTCCCGAGCCCAATTGCCGGTCACCTCGGACCCCGAGAAGACGATTGCAAGGATCATCGAGAGCATGCTTCGGATGAAGGAAAATCATGCGCAACGTTCTTTCGAGGGAGTCGGTATCACACTTCCGGGCCGCATCGATTCGGCAACCCAGCGACTTTGCTTCGCCCCCAACCTGGGATGGCCGGATTTCGACATCAAGGGGGCCTTCGAGAAAGGGACCGGGATGGCGGTCGAGATGGACAACGCGGCCAACGCCTGCCTGCTGGCCGAGACGTGGTTCGGTCGCATGGATGGCGTGCGCAACGCGGTTCTGGTGACCATCTCCGAAGGTGTCGGTACGGGAATTCTCTCCAACGGCCAGATCATTTACGGCAATCACAACATGGCCGGCGAATTCGGGCACATTCCACTGGACATCAACGGCCCCGTCTGTGGCTGCGGAGCGCGCGGGTGCTGGGAGATGTACGCTTCCTCAAGGGCCGCGCTGCGGTTTTACGCCGAAAGCAAGCCAAAGATCGCAGTGCGTACCATCGAAGATCTGCTCCGGCTGGCGGGCGAAGAAGATGCAAACGCGATTGCCGCCCTGACCAGGCAGGCGGAGTACGTTGGCAAGGGCTTGAGGCTGATCTCCGCGACGCTCGCCCCCGAGGTGATCCTGATTGCGGGAGATATTGTTGGAGCATGGCCGAGATTGGCCCCAGTAATCGAGAAGTCATTTTCAGAATCCACCCTTGCAGGCCTTCGGCCGAAGCTGATACCGACGCATGAGGCTGAGGTCGCCAGGCTGCGCGGCGCCGCAATTGTCGTCCTGCAGCGCCGATCAAGCGCGGGAGAGGCCGTGGAGATAACGCGCAAGCCGAGGCAGGTCGCGGCGACAACGAAGAAGCGGGCCGCAAGAATGAGTTAGGTCGCGCTGGGCTGGGCGAAGAGTGGACTTACTGTCGAAAGTTGAAGGCGCTTTTCATATATCTGCAAGCAAGCCAATTCGCCCGCTTGAAGCCCGCGGGCCAATGTGACCTTGGCTCCCATGCCTGGACGGCCGAAAACGTGATTGACTATTCACTTTATGTTCCCGTAGATTGATTTGGCGAGGTCGAGACGATTATGAACAAATCAGTGCATTTCCTCCTATGGTCGGCGCTCTTTCTATTGGTTACTGCCCCGCTTCACGCCCAAACCGGCTGCACAGATTCTCCTGAGAATCCCACTGTTGTTCTGGCACTGGTCGGATCAGCTGGTGCTTTATTCTCAACGGTTTACGCCCGCCTGAGGGCTCGTCGCAACTCGTCTTCGCGATAGGATGCTTGGTGCTCTCCGCGGTGGTCTAACTGGAGTAGAAGCCAGGTCCGATTTCCCACTCGTCCGATTCGCATAAACTGTTCCCAACACATCCGCCAAATCTGCATCGTTCCAATTTCATGGGGCGATGCAAGTTTTTTTGAGCGCCTGCCATGTCCACGAAACAGGGATCGGAAGGCAGTCTTTCTGGTAAAGAGCGCTTGCGACGATACAGTGGATGGCAGCGTGACTATGAAGAAAACTGACGAGAGCTCAGTGACGCGCCGGTCGTTCCTGGCCGGAGTAGCCGGGACCGCCGGAGCACTTGCGGTCAGGCGAACGTTGGCTGCGCGGCCGGCGGAGGACGCTTACGCAATGGTGGCGAGGGTCGACCGCGCGCGGATCCTGGCGGCCGCCCAGCGGTATGTTGTCGATGAGCCGGTGACGGTGACCTCGTCGCGCAGCAATCGCAGCCAGGGCGGCCCACACGATTACTTTTCCGAGGGCGATTACTGGTGGCCCGATCCGAAGAATCCGGGCGGTCCGTATATTCGCCGCGACGGGTTTTCGAATCCGGACAACTTCAACGACCATCGCGCGGCTCTGATCCGCCTCAGCGTGATGACGCCCGCGCTGGCCGCGGCCTGGCGGCTGACCAAAGACAAGCGGTACGCCGCGGACTTTCTGAAGCATCTGCGCGCGTGGTTCGTCGATCCGGCAACGAAGATGAATGCGAACCTGGAGTACGCGCAAGCAATCTTCGGCGTCAGCAAGGGACGCGGAACCGGCATTATCGACACGCTGCACCTGGCGGAGGTGGTGCGAGCAGCCCGCGTGCTGGAAGCCGCCGGCGGGATCAGCGCTGTGGATGTTGAGCCGATTCGCGCGTGGTTCGCGGCCTACGTGGACTGGATGGCGACCTCGCAGAACGGCAAGGACGAGGAGACGGCAAAGAACAATCACGGGACCTGTTGGGTGCTGCAGGCCGCGGAGTTCGCGCAGTTCGCGCGTCGCCCCGACCTGACCGCACTGTGCCGCGACCGCCTCACGCGGACGATAATTCCCGACCAGATCGCAAAGGACGGGAGCCTGCCGCTGGAACTGGCGCGGACCAAGCCGTACAGCTACAGTTTGTTCGACACGGACGTACTCAGCGGCATCTGCCAGTCCCTCTCCACGCGGACGGACGACCTTTGGCAGTTCAAGAGCCCGAATGGCAAGGGCGTGGCGGACGCAGTGGCGTTTGTGTTTCCTTATATCGCAGACAAGTCGAAGTGGCCATTCGCAAAAGACGTGGAGTACTTCGACGACCTGCCTGCGCGGCGGCCGAGCTTGCTGTTTGCAGGCGAGGCGTTGCAGTTGCCCGAGTACATCGATGTGTGGCGGCGGCTCGATCCGGACCCAAAGGTCCCGGAGGTCGTCCGCAACATGCCGATCCGGCAGCCTCTGCTTTGGGTGGACCCGGCGCTGCGCGGGTGAGTAGCGGCCGGCGGGCCATGTCTGACCTAGGGATTGATGTCGAGTGTGCCAATTCTGCCTGAGACTGCATCGCGAAGGATGAACCGCACGCGCGTGGTACCGCCCGGGACATCCACGGGAAGCTGAAATGTGGCCGTGTCCGCTACGGAATCGGCCTTCCGTTCACTCTGCAGTTCACGTGAAACATGACCGAGCATCTTGCTCTTGCCCGCGGCCCTGGACTTGACGCCGGTGCCGTTCCCGCGGTCGTCGAAGGCAACGGCCATGGCGGTAACTTCGGCAACCTGCATGCCGTTCGGCGCCGGCGCCGGCAACCATGAGAGATTCTTCGCGCCAACGCTGATCTGCCACTGTTTTTTGTCAGCGCTCTTCTGAGCGGCCAGCGAGAGACCGTTGTAGGACATTGCACTCAGCGCCGCCTGGGACATCTCCATTTCGAGCACGCGCGCGCGCTGTGCGGCACTCAGCGACGCATCAGCCTGTACGTTGTTGGTGTTTTCCCCCTCCGGATAGTAGCCCTCGCGCGTGGTGGCAATCAGATTGGGATTCGTGAGCTTGATCGTGATGTTGCGGAACTTGGCAGCATCTTCGCTCAGGTTGGTGGGCGTGTAGGAGATGGAGTAATAGGTGTTGCCGCTGTCGATGGACGACGCAATCTCGTTGTTGACGTCGTTGCGCGACAGAAAGATCTTGCCACCGGTGGCCGGAGCAAACTCGTCGAAGTTGATGTCGGCGTTGAATGGGTCAGCGTCGACAAAGGTGTCCTCATCGACGCTATCGCCGGGAACCATGATGCCGACCGTGGCGGAGGTGTTGGCGGTGGGATCGATATAGTAGACGGCGACGCGGGTGGCGAGCAGGGTTTGCGTGACGCGCTTGACCAGGTCCGTCATCTCCTGGGTGGCGACCGGATCGGCATAGGTGAGATCGACGCTGGGAGCGTTGACGCCGACCCAGATGACGTTCTTGCGACCGGGGGTTCCGCGCGTCGCCTCTGCAATCTGCAGGAGCGAGGAGAGCGACTGCACGATCCGCCCGACTGCGTTGGGGCCGCCCTTGCCGCCATTCGCCATCTTCCAGGGATACTCCGGAAAGTGGGCCTTCAAGGCGGCCAGGACATCCGCCCGCTTCTGCGTGTAATCCTGCAGTAACTGGAACCTGGTGTTGCTTGCAACCAGCAGCGCCGTGGGCTGATTGAGGACCTCCGGCTGCGCCAGTAGATACTTCTCCAGCGACTGGCGGGCGAATGACATGTCCGCGAAGGCCGTGTTCAGTTCGTCCAGCACCAGGATGGTCACGGGCGCGTTGCCAATCTTGGGCAGATCGGCGGCAGAGGAGACCACCACCCGCGGCTTGCCATCGGGCGGCTGCGGCATCAGATGCGCGCTCGGGGGCTCAAAGGTCTTGATCGTCTGCGGTTGCCGATCCTCGTAAACTTTGAAGTCGTCCCTGGCGAGATTCGTGACCAGATTGCCCTTCTTGTCCGTCACCACTACATCGAGAGTGACCAGGCGGACGTTGACCTTGATGTTGGGCACAGGCGCCTGCTGCGCCCGCGCCGAGGCCGCGGAAAGCAGAACCGCCGTCAGGAACGCCGCGACCGCACTGAGTTTGCGGACCACGCGGCGTCGAAGACCAAGGGGCATAAATACTCCACTATGGGGAAGGCTGACGCTCTGCTTGCGTCCCTTCCGCCTTCAATCCAATTCTATTGCGGCCTGAAGGCCTGCGGCGCATTCGGCGGGCGTTGCGAATTCGGTTCAGTCTGAGACTACACTCGTCCTTATGAAACTCTACCGAACCGAGAGTGGGGTCTTCGTCGAAGAGGGTAATCGCTTCTCGATCGTCAGCGCTTTGAGCTGGGATGAGTTGATCGGCAGCGCCGATCTGCACGCGCGAGCGCAGGCGGCGCTCAGCGGCAGCTCGGGGAGCGGGATAGATCCCGGCAGCATTCTCGCTCCCATTGTCAGCCAGGAAGTGTGGGCCGCAGGCGTCACCTACTACCGCAGCCGCAATGCGCGCATGGAAGAGAGCAAGGATGCGGGCGGCGGCAGCTTCTACGATCGGGTCTACGCGGCGGAGAGACCGGAGCTCTTCTTCAAGGCAACCGGGCGGCGCGTCGTTGGCCCCAACGGCGCCGTCAGAATACGGTCCGACGCCAAATGGTCTGTGCCTGAACCGGAGTTGACGCTGCTGATCAATCCGGCCGGCGAAATCGCGGGTTATACCATAGGCAACGATATGAGCTCGCGCGATATCGAAGGCGAGAACCCGCTCTATCTGCCGCAGGCCAAGGTGTACGACGGCAGTTGCGCGCTGGGGCCGTGCATTCTGCTGGCGACGGAACCATTGGGCAAGTCGACCGGCATTCAGCTTGAGATTGCCCGCGGCGGCGCGACCGTGTTTGCCGGGAGTACCACGCTCGCGGAGCTGAAGCGCGACCCGAAGCAACTGGCAGAGTTTCTTTTTCGCGACAACAGCTTCCCACATGGAGCGTTCCTGATGACCGGCACGGGCGTCGTGCCCGGAGATGGGTTCACGCTGGCGCATGGCGACGTGATTCGGATTGCGATCGATGGCATCGGCGTGCTCGAGAATTACGTGGAATAATCTAAGAGAATATGTCGCATCTCGATAAAGAAAAGCAGAAGCTGGTTGCCCGGATCAAGCGAATCCGCGGGCAGGTCGACTCCATTGAACGATCGCTGACTACGGGCGACGATTGCGCTGACGTGCTGATGCTGCTGGCCAACGTGCGCGGCGGGATCAACAGCCTGATGGCCGAGGTGATGGAAGACCACATCCGGCTGCACCTGCTGCCGTCGGAGAAGAGCGTCGCGCCGCCTGAGGAACTGGCGGAAGACCTGATCGACCTGGTGCGGGCCTACCTGAAGTAGCAGCGGGCGGGATTGGCTCGGTAGCCCCACCCCCCTCCCCCTATCTAAACCGTATAATCTTCCATCTAAATGGCTTAGTGCTGGACTCGGTCCGGAATTGGTGTGGGCCGGCCGGATTGGGTCAGGGTGCTTCGGGTTGTGCGTAGGGTGTGCCCCTCCCCCGGAGGTACTTTTTTGGTCAAAGTCTAGATAATATTGGGGTTCGACGTTTGTATATACGCCTGTATATATACTTTCGCGTTGATGGGAAACGACTTGCGCGTGCGTGTGTACCCCGCTGTATAGACTTTTGCTGGTTTTTCCCCCTTGGGTTTGGCAGGCTCCAGGTCCGGCCTGAGATTTCGCTCGGGCACGACTGCTGGGCTCTGTTTGGGCCTTCTTCAATTATACGGGTGGTGTCAAGGTTTTGAGGGGTTGGAGGTGGGTCGATTGGCCGCAAGTGCTTTGTCTTCAGGGGTTAGAGCACCGTCGATTTTTGCCGATGCTTGGCGGCACGTGTGGGCCTTTCCGTATCGAGTTGACAGGCTTCGGGTCCCGTGGAATGGCTGTGGAATGTGGGGCTCAAGATCGTTTTGCGTGCTGGCGGGTGCCTAAAGGAGCCGCTTGAGTCGTCTTTCGAGTTTCTTAAGCTGGGGGATGATATTCCGTCTGATGTTCTGTGACTCAGTTCTTGGGTCGACTTGCTGGTGAATCTTAAAGCTTGCATGCGCGAACTCTCCTCGAAATTGAGCAAGCTGATTGCAGGCTGCCACGAGCTGTGCATCCAGCTCCGCGTGGCTGATTCCGATTGGAAGATCGTAAGAAGATTCTTCTCTCTGATTCCATGATTCTTGTCGAGATGGTCGAGGTAGTAGCTGATCGCCCTGCTGACTGCAATTGCTGATACGGGTCCGAGTTTGTCGGTGGCGGCGTGATGGTAAACAAGCAGGCGTGAAAGAACTGGGGGACAGGTACCGCTTCGCCGATATCGTGCTTCTGCGTTGGCGACGATTCTTCGCTCAGAATGACAGGGTTGGTGGTGGGATGGAGCGAGGGCGACGACGGAGATTCTGACTCTGCGAGTCAGAATGACGGCGGGTGGGGTGTGGGGGTACGAGGAAGAAGCAGATTCCCTGCGGGAATGACAAACAAGAGAAGAGGCAACCCACCCTTTGCGGTGAAGCTGCAAAGGATGGGCAACCCGAGTTTCTGGGTTTGGAGAGCGTGCCCCAGGGGCTAAAGCCCTCGAATCTGCTGGTGGGCTGGAGACCCAAGCCTGAAGGCTTGGGGTACCTAGAAGCAAGTGCAAAGGCACCCAGCTTTTCGTTGCGTCGAGGGCGGCGCGAGGTGGGGGGTGGGTTAGCGGCCGGTTAGTTTTTCTAGGTTATCGGGGTAGCGGTTGCCTTCGGGGATGATGGCGGAGGCGGCGGTGTCGATCTCGGCGAGGTCGGCGGGGGTGAGCGAGACGGCGACGGCTCCGATGTTCTCTTCGAGACGCGCGAGCTTGGTGGTGCCGGGGATGGGAACGATCTGGACGGTGCGGCCGGGCCTCGGCGCGAGCAGCCAGGCGAGGGCGATCTGGGCGGGGGTGGCGTTTTTCCGCTTGGCGATGATGCCGAGCAAATCGACGAATGCCTGGTTGGTCTGCATGGCTTCCGGGGTGAAGCGGGGGAGGGTGCTGCGGAAGTCGTCCTTGCCGAGGTGGGTGCCGGCGTCGATCTTGCCGGTGAGGAAGCCTTTGCCGAGTGGGCTGTAGGGGACGAGGCCGATGCCGAGTTCCTGGAGGGTGGGAATGATTTCGGCTTCGGGCTTGCGCCACCAGAGGGAGTACTCTCTTTGCAGCGCGGCGACGGGCTGGACGGCATGGGCGCGGCGGATGGTTTGCGCACCGGCTTCGGACAGGCCGAAGTGCCGGACCTTGCCCTCGCGGATGAGGTCCTTGACAGCTCCGGCTACGTCTTCGATGGGGACGTCGGGGTCGACGCGATGCTGGTAGAAGAGATCGATGTAGGTGGTGTTGAGGCGCTGGAGCGAGGCTTCGACTACCTTTTTGATGTGCTCGGGGCGGCTGTTGAGGCCTTGCGAGCCGGGTGTGGGGTTGGCGGAGCTGGTGTTGAAGCCGAACTTGGTGGCGATGACGACCTGCGAGCGGATGGGCGAGAGAGCTTTGCCGACGAGGCGCTCGTTGGTGTAGGGGCCGTAGACTTCGGCGGTGTCGAAGAAGGTGATGCCGAGGTCGACGGCCTGGTGCATGAGAGCGATCATTTCGGTCTCGTCCTTGGGCGGGCCGTAGGAGAAGCTCATGCCCATGCAGCCGAGGCCGAGGGCGGATACTTCGAGACCGGTGTTGCCGAGTTTGCGTTTTTGCATGGGACTCCTGTGGTGGATTGGGGAGGGCTTACAGGTTAGATGCGCGGGGACGCTGGTGAGGCGGCTACTTGCTTTCCGAGCCGAAACGCCAGGAGATGGACGCGCCGACCCAGGAGACCATGCGGATGCCGACGCTGCGCTCTTGCGTGCCGCAGTCGAAGTCGTTGGCGTCGCCGCTGGGGCCCGACCCGGCCGCGCAGAACGGGATCGCGCCCGCCTGCCAGGCTGGGTTGAAGGTCTCGGTGGTCTGCCCGGTGTAGCCGCGCGCCAGCATGGCATCGACGCCGGCTTCCAACCGGCCATTGAGGAATGAGCGGACCAGGGCGATGCGGGTTTCGCCCACGGGGATGGCCTCGAATCCACCGAGGTCCAACTGCTTGTGGCCGACGTATTCGTACTCGGCGCGCGCGCGCAGGCCGGCGGGGAGACGGTCGAGCGTGGCCAACGCGTCGAAGATGGTGCGCGGCGCCTCGGGGGTAATCTGCGCGGGGATGGCGCCGATGCCGAGCAGCCGCGCGTCGGCCTTGGAGAGCACAGCTTGCAGGGTGCCGAAGCTGCCAAACTGGTGGCGCACGCTTGCGGTCAGGAATTTGAGTGTGCCCGGACCCAGGTCCTCCGCCGTGGCGTTGTCGGGATCGATCTTGCCGGAGGTCGCGGTGGTGGTCGTGCGGCCTACGGTGACGCGTACATCGGTGCTGGAGACTTCTCTTTCCAGCACCAGTTGCTCGGAGTGCGAGCGTTCGAAGGGCGAAGCCAGCGGCGCCGCTCCGGTTGCGGTGGAGGACGCTACGGCGGTGCGCGGATCCTGAGTGAAGAAGGCCTGGCCGATGCTGAACGATGCGGAGGGCAGCCAGCGGGCAGGGCCATCGCCGGGCGTCCACGCCAACGTGGCTTTGGGGCTGAGGATGGTCCGCCATTCGTTGAAGGAATCGGCGGGCTTGATGATGTCGGCGTTGTCGATCTGGACCATGTCCGGCCGCAGCCCGGCGTAAAAGCGCAGATGTTTGCCGAGGTCGCCGCGCAGGGCTGCGTACGGCGTTACATCGCGAATGGCGACGTTGTTGGAGAGGAGTTTGAGGAACGGACCATAGACTTGCGCGTTGTCGGAGAGATAGTGGTCGAGATTGTCGCGGTGGATGTCGTCCTCGTCGTAGTCGAGGCCGGCCATGGCTTGCAGCCAGGGGGTGAAGGTGTGGGTCTCGCACGCCTCCGCGCCCTCCACGGTGCGGAACTCGCTCTGCCGGATCAGTCCCTCTCCGAAGTTGGAGTCGAGCGCGAGGTTGTAGGTGCGGAAGAATCCGGAGAAGGCAACTTGGTCGCTGGGCGTTACCGTCCAGGTGTCGTCGGCGGCCAGGATCGACGTGTGGGTCTGGTCAAACTGGCGCGGATCGACGGTGTCGTGCACCACCAGGCCCAGGCCAACGGGGACCAGATTGCCCTCATGCGAAGTGCCCCAGTAGCCGATGCTGAACAGCGTGATCTGGTGCGTGCCCGGATCGAAGGCCTTGAGGGCGTTCCACTTGAACTGCTTGCGATGCTCCAGCCGCTGCAGCAGGCCGTTGCCGTAGTTGGCCTCGACGGCGACCCACTGCTTCTTCGTGGGATCCGAGGGGGCAAGTCCGGCGGTCAGGTCCGCGTCGCGATTGTCGCCGGTGAGCGTGAGGAAGCGGCTGAGTTGCGGGCGCGGGCTGTAGGTGGCGGCGAGGTTGAGGGCATGATTGCCCTCCAGCACGTTGAAGGCGCCGCCGTCGGTCGCCACGTTGCCGAGCGCGCCGGAGACATAGATATTGGGGTCGGCGTAGCCGTTGCCGTGCGCGTTGGCGGAGAGGTTGTTGGTGACCAAGTAGCCGCCGACGGCAATGTACTGGGCGATCGGCTCGCCATGGTCGCCGGCCACGCCGGGGACAAAATACTGGGGTGCCTTGATGCCGCCCGAGGCGGTCTCGATGGGCAGGCCGGGAATGGAGATGGGCGCGCCTGGCCGTCCGGGATTGGCGTCCAGCAGTTGCTCGCGCACCATCACCTTCTGCGAAGGATCGGGAGAGTCGATATTGATTTCGCTGACGTCCGCGGAGACAATGACGTTCTGGGCGAAGCCGGCGACTTTTTCCAGCCGCAGCGTGAGCTTCGCCGCCGCAGTGTTCAAGTCGGCCTTGCGGGTCACCGGGGCGAACCCCTGGGCCTGGAAGTTCACCGTGTACAGGCCCCACGCCGGCAGCGCAATCGTAAATGCGCCGTCGCTTGCGGTGGTCCCGGTCAATCGGGCACCGGACGCAGAATCGAATTCGACGTGCGCCCCAGCTACCAGCCTGTCGGCCGGATCGAGTACGGTACCGGAGATTTGGACGGCGCCGGATTCCGCCGTCGCAACGGCGCTGGAGAGAACAGCTAATAGGAGAGCCGCACATCTCGCGCTGCGGGTTGCTCGAATTGCTTTCGGAGGGGGGACCGCTAATCGGAGAGCGCTTGAGCGAATGGGACTGCGCAGACGCGAATCGCTCGACTGTTCCACCATCGCCTGTCTCCGTGGCCAAGGACCCTCGTGGAGATTGAGGGTATGCCAAGGAGTAACACAGATTCATAATTCGTATGCGTGACGGCCGTCACGACGGTGGCCGGCGACCGAAGCGGGCCGCTTGAAGTCCGGGGCAAACGAAGTTACCGAAAAACCGTTTTGCGGTAACTTCGCGATTCGCGTAAATTGACCACAACCAGCCGCCCAGCAGTGGATCGCGGAGAGCCTTAGGTTAGTGGCTCTCAATGTCCCGGTGAGTGTCACGCTGGCGCCGGTCATTCTCAATCTAAAGGGTGAGGGTCGGCGGAGTGCCGGGGTGGTAGCGGCTTAGGGCATGACGCCGGTGTTGTAGATGTCGTTGAAGTAGCCGAGGGTGGGGAAGCGGATGTCGCTGGAGTAGCTGCGATTGAGGATGATGCCGGTGCCGGCGAGCGGCTCGTAGGTGCAGGCGCCGGAGTCGGCATCGCCGTTGGCGGGGCCGATGTCGGATGCGGTGATGCTGGCGAGAACTTCGAGCTGGCCGTTGGCGTCGTGGGCCATGCCGATGTTGGACTTGTCGAGGCCCTGGACCAGCAGCGCGCGGCAGCCGTAGGTGTACTGCTGCGAGCCTCCGGTAACGGGCAGGTCGTCGGCGGGAGAGACGATGGCGACGATGGAGCCATCGGCGCGGGTGGCGAGGTCGAGCTCGTAGAAGAACTGGTGGCCTTCGAGCAGGGCGGCGTCGGATGGCCCGGCGAGGAGGCCGTTATAGGTCCAGGTCCAGGAGGACATGGGGACGGAGAGGTTGGGGGTGGTCTCGAATACGCCGTAGAAGTTCTTGGCGGGCTGCAGGCTGGTGGACGATGCGCCATACTTGCACATGAGTGCGAGGTAGAGATTGCCGCTCTTCATATAGAGAGCGGGCTCGGCCCATTGCTGGCAGTTGGCGAGGGAGGGGTCGACGGTGGTGAGGTTGAAGTCGGAGGGGATGCCGGCGGCCATTCCGGCGGCGGCGAAGCGCACTGTCTGGGAGGCGGGTGCGGCGCCGAGCGCGGTGGGGGTGGTGGCCCAGGTGAGGACCATGGTGCTGTGCGGGACCAGCGAGTCGATGATGGTGGCGCCCTGGTCGACGTAGTAGTTGAGGTGGGCGCTGAACCAGGTTGGGGCGGTCTGGCCGGTGAGCACGCCGGGGAGGATGTTCATGACTTCGTTCGAGGTGAAGGCAACGCTGGAGTTGGAAGGGTCGGTGGTCTGGATGGTCTGCCAGAGGTCGGTGGGAGTGCTCCAGGTGACGCCGTTGTCGGAGCTCGAGGTGAGGTGCAGGTCGACTACGTCAGTGGAGTTGCCGGTGCCTGGATTCCAGACGGTGGGCCAGGAGTAGCCGAGCCAAAGCAGACCGGTGGATGTGTCCTTGCGCATGGTGGGGTCGGCAAAGCCAGCGAATTTGGCGGCGAAGGGACTCTCCGGCATGGGGACGTTGGCGCAGGTGGTAGCGGTCGAGGCCATGGGCTGGCTGGTGGTGGTGTCGAGGTTCGCGCAGTCGACCCAGGTGAGCGTGGAGACCTGCGCCGGGCCGGTGGCGGTTTGGGCGGAGATGGCGACGGTGTGCGGCGTGCTGGCGAGGCTGGAGTAAGTGAGCGGGGTGGTGGGCTGCTGGGGCCAGGCGGCGGGCGTTCCGTTGTCGAGATTGGACGCGAGCGTGGTGAGGAGAAGACCGCCGGTGGTGGAGGCGATGACGGGGAAACTGGCGGCGGTGTGCGTCCACCAGGTGGTGGAGGGGCTGGTGGATTGGCCGCTGATGGAGAGCGAAGTAGAGTGGCTGGCGAGAACGGAGATGTTGCTGAGGATGGTCGTCCCGGTGAATCCGGAGTAGGAGAATGTGAGCATGTAGCCCGCGCCGGGATAGTTCAGCGACAGATCGGAGAAGGTCGTCGCCCCGTTTGCCAGCGTGCGCTGCAGCGTTCCGCTGAGCGTGGCGCCGGTGGGGTTGGTGCTCAGCGCGACTGTGATCGTTCCGGTGGCGGCGGTGTCCAGGTTGCCGTGCTGGTCGAGGATCGACGCGTTGATGGCGGTCAGCGGCTGACCGAGGTAGTTGATGACTGCGCCGCCGCTGGGGGCGATGGTGGTGGGAACCGGCGCGGCGGTGACGGTGAGGGTGTCGGGCGGGCTGGTGATGCCGCTGGCCGAGGCGGTGATGTTGGTGGTGCCCGCGGCCACTCCGGTGGCGAGGCCGGTGGAGGGATTGATGGTGGCGTAGTTGGTGGCGGTGCTGGCCCAGGTGAAGGTGACTCCGCTGATGACGTTGCCGCTCGAATCTTTGGCGGTGGCGGCGAACTGCTGGGTCGCGTTGGCGGCGATGGTGGGCGAGGCGGGGGTGACAGCGATGCTGGCGACTACGGGCGTGATGGGGCCCTGGTTGGAGTTGGAAGCGCCGCCGCCGCAGCCGGCGGGAAGAATGCACGCGGCGAGGCAGAGGAGAAGAACTGTACGGGGGGCCGGGGTGGGAGAGACGGCGTCTTGCGTGAACATGACTAACTCGCTGTCGGCGGTCGCGGGATGTTCGGCATGCGACGGGATTGCGCAGACCGGCTACAAGTACGCGACAGGCACCATATTGAGCATAGACACGGGATGCAGGATTGGGACGCGGCAGGTGCCGGAAAAGATTCCGGGCCGGGTACCACTTTCGAGGTGGGGTTAGAGGGTGATGCCGACGGATTTGTAGACGGCTTCGAGGGCGAGCTGGTCGGCGAGGCCGTCTTCGCCGGGGGTGGAGGGGGTGCGGTCGTGGAGGATGCAATCGGCGAGGTGGTCGGCTTCGCGGGTGAACTGCATGGGGTCCTTCTCGGTGCTGGCGATGTCGACATCGATCCAGGGGGCGCCCTGCTCGGGACGGGAGGCGTAGTGGCCGATGAGGTGCTGGCCCTGGTAGGTGATGGGGGTCATCT
>CAZAXI010000068.1:0-20695 GCA_964489045.1 uncultured Granulicella sp.
CGCCCACCTTCTCCGCCAGCGCTCGCCGGAACGGGTTCGGATCGGAGATCACCACCCGCCGCGCACCCGCCCGCCGCGCCACCGCCGCCGCCATAATCCCGATCGGCCCTGCGCCGGTCACCAGCACATCTTCGCCCACGCAAGGAAACGCCAGCGCCGTGTGCACCGCATTCCCCAGCGGGTCGAAGATCGCCGCCACATCCAGGTCGACCCACGCCGCGTGCAGCCAGATGTTCGTCATCGGCAGCACAATGTACTCGGCGAACGCCCCGTTCCTGTTCACCCCAACGCCCTCGGTGCGCGCGCACAGATGTCGCCGCCCGGCCAGGCAGTTGCGGCAGCGCCCGCATACCACGTGGCCCTCGCCGCTCACCACCTGCCCCGGCGCGAAGTCGGACACGTTCGCGCCCACCTCCACAATCTCACCCACAAATTCATGCCCAATCGTCAGCCCCACCGGCACATTCGCGCTCGCCCACGAGTCCCACTCATAGATATGCAGATCGGTCCCGCAAATCCCCGTCTTCAACACCCGGATCTTCACATCGTTGATGCCGATCGTCGGCTCCGGAACGTCTTCCAGCCACAATCCCCGCTCGGCCCGGCTCTTTACCAATGCCTTCACTCGAAACCCGCCTCTCCTGGCCGCAGCATCCGCGCCCACACGTCGCGCTCACAGCCGTCCACGTCGATTCTAAGCTTCCTCCGCCCATCCGCCCTCATCCAATTCTGTATCCTAGTATGCAGATGTTGCCAGCCTTCCCAACTCCCTCAAAGTTGCTCCCATCATTCCCAACGTCGCAGACCCCGGCGCGCTGCGCAGCCGTCATTTTCCTGTGCCTCGCCGGAACTCTGTTCGCCGCAGCGCCCTCCACGCAAAGCGTTCCCACCACATCGCTCGACCCCGCCGCCCTCGTCCGCCGTGCCATTCAGCATCGGCTGGACGCCGAGAAGGACCATCGCCCCTTGCAGTACCTGCTGCGCCGGGTCGACGAGCACCGCGACACTACCAAGCTCATCATCGAAACCCGCGACGGTGACGTCGCCCGCCTGGTTGCCATCAATGGCAAACCCCTCAGCAGCGATGTCGAGCACTACGAACTCGCGCGCCTGGATAACCTGGCCCAGCACCCCGAACTTCAGGAGCATACCCGCAAGACCGAGCAGAAAGATGAAGAGCGCACCACCCATCTGCTCTCCCTGTTGCCGGACGCCTACCTGTACAAGCTCGAGGGCATCGTTCCCTGCTCTGCCGGGCAGTGTTACCGGCTCACCTTCACCCCCAACCCAAACTTCGTTCCTCCTGACATGGAGTCGCAAATCCTCCGTGGCACTGCGGGCGAAGTCTGGATCGACCAGGCGCAGGAGCGATTGAACTCGCTCAATGCTCACTTCATCTCCAATGTTGACTTCGGGTTCGGAATCATCGGCAAGCTCAACAAAGGCAGCACCGTCTACCTCGAACAGAATGACGTTGGCTCGCACGACTGGGAGCTCACCGGCCTCAAGCTCCACGTCACAGGCAAGGCCCTGGTGGTCAAATCGCTCAGCTTTCAGATCACCGAGAACGCGAGCCATTTCTCCCCAGTCGCGCCCAACCTGGGCTACCGCGACGCCATCCAGCTTCTGAAGAAGTACGACCCCTCCCAAACGCCCTATACTCCTTAAGCCGCAGCTATGGCGTCTCCTGCGCGCACCAAAGGACTCGGATAGATGGCCTCCGCAACACCACTCCCAATTCTCCAGGATCCCTCCCATCGCTCGCACCAGCACCCGCACGAGAGCTTTTCCGCCGCCCACGAACTCGAAGCCAGGCTCCGCACCACCGTCCGTGGCGAAGTCCGCTTCGACGCCGCCTCCCGCGCGCTCTACTCCACCGACTCCTCCAACTATCGCCAGGTTCCCATCGGCCTGGTCATCCCCCGCGACACCGCCGACGTCATCGCCACCGTAGCCGCCTGCCGCGAGTTCGATGCCGCCGTACTCTCCCGCGGCGGTGGAACCAGCCTCGCCGGCCAGACCTGCAATGTCGCCGTCGTCATCGACTTCTCCAAGTACATGCACGCCGTCCTCGCGCTCGATCCCTCCGCCCACCGCGCCCGCGTCGAACCCGGCATTGTGCTCGACGCCCTCCGCGCCGAGGCCGAAAAGCACGAGCTCACCTTCGCCCCCGATCCCGCAACCCACAGTCGCTGCACGCTCGGCGGCATGATCGGCAACAACGCCTGCGGCGTCCACGCCCTCATGGGCGGCAAAACAGTAGACAACGTCGAATCTCTCGACATCCTGCTCTACGACGGCACCCGCATGACGGTCGGGCCCACCACCGAAAATGAACTCTCCGCCATCATCGCCGCAGGTGGCCCCCGCGGCCAGATCTACTTGGGCCTGCGCCGCATCCGCGACACCTACGCCTCGCTCGTGCGCGCCCGCTTCCCCGACATTCCCCGCCGCGTCTCCGGCTACAACCTCGATCAGCTCCTTCCCGAGAATGGCTTCAACGTCGCCCGCGCGCTGGTCGGCAGCGAAGGCACCTGCGTCACCATTCTCGAGGCCGAATGCGAGTTGAAGCCCAGCCCGCAGCATCGCCGCCTGGTCGCCCTCGGCTTTGCCGACGCCTTTATCGCCGCCGATCACGTCCCCGCCGTCCTCGCCTTCAAGCCCATCGGCCTCGAAGGCTTCGACGCCCTGCTCGTCGATTTCATGCTGCGCAAAAGCCTGCTCGTCGACGACGTCAAGCTGCTTCCCGCCGGTGGAGGCTTCCTGCTCTGCGAGTTCGGCGCCGATTCACCCGCCGTCGTCGACGGCATGGCCCACGCCCTCATCCAAGCCTCGCAGCACTTCCCTCACGTCCCAACCTCCGCCCTCTACTCCCCCGAACAAGCTCACCGCGTCTGGGGCGTCCGCGAGGCCGGCCTCGGCGCCTGCGTCTTTGTCCCCGGCGAGAAGAACGGCTGCGAAGGCTGGGAAGACTCCGCCGTCCCGCCCGAACTTCTCGGCGCCTACCTCCGCGACCTGTTCTCGCTCATCGAGCGCTACGGCTACCGCACCCCCATGTACGGCCACTTCGGTCAGGGCTGCGTCCACCTCCGCATCACCTTCGACTTCAAGACCACCGAAGGCGTCGCCAATTACCGCAAGTTCATTGACGAAGCCGCCGACATCGTCCTCAAGTACGGCGGCTCCTTCTCCGGCGAACACGGCGACGGCCAGGCCCGCGCCGTACTTCTGCCCAAAATGTTCGGCCCCGAGCTGATGCAGGCCTTCGTCGAGTTCAAAGCGCTTTGGGACCCCACCAACCGCATGAACCCCGGCAAGCTCATCGACCCCATCGCGGTCTACGACCCCATCGAAAACCTCCGCATCGATGCCGGCTACCAAGCCGCCCAGGTGAAAACCTGGTTCCAGTACCCCCGCGACGGAGGCTCCTTCAGCGACGCCACCACCCGCTGCGTCGGCGTCGGCGCCTGCCGCAAGCAGGACCACGGAACCATGTGCCCCAGCTACATGGCTACACGCGAGGAGAAGCACTCCACCCGTGGCCGAGCCCACCTGCTATGGGAGATGATGCAGGGCAATGTCCTCCGCGATGGCTGGCGCAACCGCGAGGTTCACGACGCCCTCGAACTCTGCCTCTCCTGCAAAGCCTGCAAGACCGAGTGCCCCGTCAACGTCGACATGGCCACCTGGAAATCCGAGTTCCTCGCCCACTACTACCAGGGCCGCCTGCATCCGCTCCATCACTACGCCTTCGGCTTCATGGATCGCTGGGCCAGCCTCGCCTCCATTGCGCCCTCGCTCTTCAACCTCCCCGGCCGCACCCCCGGCATCAACTCCCTCATCAAATCCGTCCTCGGCGTAGCCCGGCAACGCAACCTTCCCCGCTTCGCCCCGCACAACTTCCGCGATCAATTCAACCGCACGCCCAAATCCGCAACCGGCCAACCCGTTCTCCTCTGGCCCGATACCTGGAACAATTACTTTCATCCCCAAGCTCTAACCGCTGCAAACAAGCTGCTTATAGCCATCGGAAGTAATGTCACAATTCCCCGAAAACACATCTGCTGCGGCCGCCCCCTCTACGACTTCGGCTTCCTCGACCAGGCCCGCCGCTACCTCCTCCGCATCCTCGACGAGTTCGCCCCGCAGATCGCCGCCGGAATCCCCGTCGTCATGCTGGAGCCAAGCTGCGCCACCGTCTTCCGCGACGAACTCATCAACTTCTTCCCCAATGATGCCCGCGCCATCCGCCTCAGCCAACAAACCGTCCTTCTCAGCGAGATGCTCGCCCGCAGCTCCACCAACTGGCAGCCTGCACAGCTCCCCGGACGCCGCATCGTCGTCCACGGTCACTGCCACCAGAAGACTCAAATGACCATGAACGACGACATGACTCTCCTCCGCGCCACCGGCGCCACCGTCGAACTACTCGACTCCGGCTGCTGCGGCATGGCCGGCCCCTTCGGCTTCGAGCGCGACAAGTTCACCGTCTCGCAAACCCTCGCCGAACGCATCCTGCTCCCCGCGGTCCGCGCCGCCGCGCCCGACGACATCCTCGTCAGCAACGGCTTCAGTTGCCGCGAGCAAATCGCCCAGAACTCCCCCCGCCGCGCCGTCCACCTAGCCGAAGTCCTCGCCGGCGATTGCTGAGTTTGTCATGGGGTCTCAGTTCGCCATAGGGCCTCAGCTTGTCATGGGGTCTCAGTTTGTCATTCTGAGCGTAGCGAAGAACCCCCGTATTTCGCATTCTTCGCCGCGCTCAGAATAACAAGCTAAAAGCGATACCATGGAAGCTATGGACACAAAGCTTACCTACAGTGATGCAGCGGCGTTCACCACGCCCATGTTTGCAGTCTTTGTACTCGATCTCGCAGAGGACAAACAATCCGATCCGCGCCCCGTTCTACTTTCCTCGAACCCCACCATCACCGCGGCAGCAAAAACGTTGCTCTCCTCCGGCGAGTTCAAAGCCGCCCTCGGCGAAGTCGCCCTCCTGCACGCCGCAGCAGGGTTGAAATCCGAACGCCTTCTACTTGTCGGCCTCGGCAAAGCCGGGGACTTCTCTCTCGACCGCATCCGCAAAGGCGCCGGCACCGCCGTCCGTGCCGCCAAATCGCGTTCCGTACGTGACCTCGCCATCGCCTTCCCCGACCCTCACGCCACGACGGACGCTCAGATCGCAAAGCTCTCCGCCCCCTTGACCGCACGCGCCCTGGTGGAAGGCGCTGAAATCGCCGAGCTCGATTACGACACCTACCGCAGCGATCGCAAAAATGCCGCAGTCGATTCGCTGACCCTCATCTCAAATGAATCGGAAGCGAACCTCCAAACCGAGATCCAACGCGGCTTCGACGAAGGCCTCATCCTCGCCGCCGCCCAGAACTTCACCCGCGCCCTCGTCAACGAACCCGGCAACATCCTCACGCCCACCGTCCTCGGCGCCCGCGCCCAAACCATGTGCGACCAGGCCGGACTAAAGTGCGAAGTCCACTCCTCCGCCAAACTCCAGGAACTCAAGATGGAGGCCTTCTGGGCTGTCGCAAAGGGCTCCGCCGAACCCCCAGCCCTCATCGTCATGACCTACGAGCCGCAGACTGCACCCCCCACCGGCGCACCCGTGATCGGCCTCGTCGGCAAGGGCATCACCTTCGACACCGGTGGCATCTCCATCAAACCCGCCGACGGCATGGAGAAGATGAAGTACGACATGGCCGGAGCCGCTGCCATGATCGGCGCAATGCACGCCATCGCCCGTCTCAAGCCCGCCGTCAAAGTCATCGCCGTCGTCTGCTCCGCGGAGAACATGCCCGATGGCCGAGCCTACAAACCCGGCGACGTCGTCACCGCCATGTCGGGCACCACCATCGAAATCGTCAACACCGATGCGGAAGGCCGCCTCGTGCTTGCCGACGGCCTCCACTACGCGAAAACCCTCGGCTGCACCCACCTCATAGACGCCGCCACCCTCACCGGCGCATGTGTCGTCGCCCTCGGCATCATCAACGCCGGCCTCTTCTCCAACGACGACCCCACCTGCGCGAAGTTCGTCAGCGCCCTCGAAGTCTCCGGCGAAAAGTTCTGGCGCCTTCCCTCGACCGACGACTATCGCGACCACATCAAGAGCGAGATCGCCGACATCATGAACACCGGCAAGAATCGCTACGGCGGCGCAACCTCAGCAGCGATGTTCCTCAAGGAGTTTGCGGGCGATACGCCATGGGTTCACCTCGACATCGCCGGCTGCGCATGGAACGAAGAGAAGAAGCCGTGGATCGCCTACGGTCCCAGCGGCATCGCCGTCCGCTCCATCGTCGAATGGGTCCGCAGCTACTCCGCATAGACCGGCAACCCGCCCCCTGCCCAAGATAGGCCGGGACTTTAGTCCCGGCATAACGGGCACAACATCTAACCGGGGCTTTAGCCCCTGGGACGTGCTTTCGTTGAATCCCTGATTTTTCAGCATTCTCTTCGACCGCTCCGGAGCGTCAACAGGCTTTTTCATCATCCTCCTAGTAGACTCGAAGCACGCATGGTTCGCACAATCCAACTCTCTCTCCAGGCCCGCATCCAGGCCATCCTGCTCGCGAAGTACTCCATCACCCTCGCCCAGTTCGCCGTCGAGCAGCCGCCCTCGATCGCCCTCGGCGAACTCGCCCTGCCCGTCGCGTTCGAACTCGCCAAGCGCCTTCGCAAGGCCCCGCGAGCCATTGCAACCGAGCTCGCCGCCGAGCTTAATGCCGGCCTCAATCAACTCCCCGGTGTCGCCAGTGTCGAAGTCGCCGGCGCCGGTTACCTCAATGTCCGTTTGGATCGCGCCGCAGCCGTGCGCGCCATCGCCGCCGACCGCCACGCCGACATTGGCGGTCCCGGCTTTCGCCTCGTCGAACACACCAGCATCAATCCCAACAAGGCCGCGCACATCGGCCACCTGCGCAACGCCATTCTCGGCGACACCTTCCAGCGCCTCCTGCGTCCCGACGACTACAAGTCCGGCTACCAGGTGGGCGTGCAGAATTACATCGACAACACCGGCGTGCAGGTCGCCGACGTCGTCGTCGGCCTCGTGCACCTCGAAGGCCGCGATCTCAAGTCAACCCGCAGGCTTCTCGACGAGCTGGCGCTGTCCGGCGAACGCATAGACTTCTACTGCTGGGACCTCTACGCCCGCGTCTCTAAGTGGTACACCGGAATCGAGACTGATCCATTTGATGTGGACCCCACCGAACTCGCCCACCGTAAACAAATCCGTCTCGACACCCTCCACGCGCTCGAACACGGCGGCAACGAAACCGCCGCCATCGCCGAGCTAATCTCCACCGCCGTCCTTCACCGCCATCTCGAAACCATGCAGCGCCTCTCCATCGAGTACGACTTTCTTCCCCGCGAGAGCGAAATCCTCAGCCTGCATTTCTGGGACGCTGCCCGCGCCCTCATGCTCGACCGCGGCGTGCTCTACCTGGAAACCGAGGGCAAGAACAAGGGCTGCTACGTCATGCGCCGCGCAGGCAACGAAGCCGCCCCGCCGGACAGCGAAGACGACGGCCCCGACGAAGACGCCAAGGTCATCGTCCGCTCCAACGGCACCGTCACCTATGTCGGCAAGGACATCGCCTACCACCTCTGGAAGTTTGGCCTGCTCCCCGGCAAGGACTTCGGCTACGCCCGCTTCCACGAGTACCCAACCCACACCTGCTGGATCTCGACCGCCTCCGCAAGCGACCCTGCCGCCCCGACCTTCGGCCGCGCCGACGCCATCTACAACGTCATCGACTCGCGCCAGAACGATCCGCAGAACAACGTCATCGCCGCTCTGCGCGGAATGGGATTCACCGACGCCGCCGACCACTACACCCACTTCAGTTACGAGATGGTGGCCATGACTCCGCGCTGCGCCATCGACCTCGGCTACATCCTTTCCGACCAGGACAAGCAGCGCCCCTTCATCGAGGTCAGCGGCCGCAGGGGTTATGGCGTCAAGGCCGACGACCTGCTAGACAAGCTCATCGCAGCCGCGCAGGCTGAGGTCGACACCCGTCACCCGGAACTCCCCGCCCTCGAGCGCACCCACATCGCCACCCAGATCGCCGTCGGTGCGCTCCGCTACTTCATGCTGCGCTTCACCCGCAATACCGTCATCGCGTTCGACTTCAAGGACGCGCTCAGCTTCGAGGGCGAAACCGGCCCCTACGTCCAGTACGCCATCGTCCGCGCCGCCAACATCTTTCGCAAAGCCGGCGCTACCGAGGAGGCCGCGCTCGCGGCCATAGCCGACCTTGACCTATCCGAACTCTCAACCGAGGACGGCACCAGCCTATGGGAAACCTGGCTGCTCGCCGCGCGACTCACGCTGCTGATCGAACAGGCCATCGCCACCGCCGAACCCGCCTATCTCGCGCGCTACGCCTTCCAACTCGCGCAGCAGTTCAACAACTTCTACCATCGCCATCACATCCTCACCGAACAGGATCCCATCCGCCGCGCTCTCTTCCTCGCCACCGCCGCAGTCGCCCGCCGCGAGCTGGTCCGCGCGCTTGGCTACCTCGGCATCGAAGCTCCGCCCGTGATGTAAATCTGTTCTTCCCTGGATCGTTTTCACCGTTGGCGCAGCAGCCTTGTCTTTGCTTCCAGGTAGGCCAAGGCTTTAGCCTTGGCATTCAACGCCGGCAAAGAAGCGGGCTTCAGAGGATGCTGAAAAGACGTTTTTTCGTTAAGGGCACGGATTTATCCGTGCCATAAAAGCAACGTAATCAACCGGGCTTTAGCCCCTGAGGTCACTGTTCCGGCCCGCATTGACGTTTTTCATCACGCTCTTCAGCCCCTGGGGTAGGTTTCATCTGCCCAGCTACACAATCTCCACAAATGATCTAGCGCTTGAACGAGAACTTCTTGTGGGCGAAGTAGCTGTAGCACGCAATCGCGATTGAGTTCACCAGGCCGGCCAGAAACGGTGCGTACTTGCGGATCAGCACGATGTACTCAAAAAAATGGGTCGCGGTCGGCAGGATTGCAAGACCCATCGGGAAACTCACGCTGTAAACGGCGAAGCACCGAATCCACTCTCTGAAGTAGTTCCCCTTGGTGCGAAAGACGAAGTGCTTGTAACCGAGGAACGCGACCGTAATGCTGAGCGGGGTGGAGATCGCGAAGGCGATATCGGCGATCAGCGGTTTGCCGCGGTGCGGCAGCAGATAGCTCAAGACGATGACACACGCGGAGTAGAGTGCCAGCGAAAAGGCTGTGTTGAACCCGCCAACCATCAGGAAGCGTATGACTTCAGCGCCGGGCAGCGCGCGGCGAATCGCAGCAAATGGCCCCTCCGCCTGGGGGTCTGGCGGCTCATTCGGAGAAAGGTGGAAGCCGTGGCCATGCGGGGCCTCAGGTTCAACCGGCGTCTTTGGCTTGTTCATCGCCAAGGTTATGCCGTGGCCATCGCCTTCTGCGTCACCGCCGCGAAACTTTCATCCAGCACGCGCAGCGCCTCGTCTACGTCGGACTTGGCGATGTTCATCGCCGGCGACATGCGCAACACGTTGTTGTACATCCCGCCTTTGCCGATCAGCAGGCCGCGCTCGCGGGCGGCTTCCAGCATCTCGTTGGCAATCGCCGCGGCGGGCTCCTTGGTCTTCGGGTCGGTCACCAGTTCCAGCGCCTGCATCATGCCCAGGCCGCGCACGTCGCCGATCACGGGATACTTCTTCTTCAACTCCAGCAGGCCGTCCTGCAGGTAGGTGCCCACCACGTCGCAGTTGCGAATCAGATCGTCCTCTTCGATCAGGTCGATCACCGCGGACGCAGTAACGCATGCCACCGGGTTCCCGCCGAACGTCGCGATGGTCGGACCCTGGTAGGCGTTCGCAATCTCCGGCGTCGCCACCGTCAGGCCGATGGGAAATCCGTTGCCCAGCGACTTCGCCGCGGTCAGGATATCCGGCTCAACCTCCCAGTGCTCGATGCCGAACCAGCCTTTGCCCGTGCGCCCCCAGCCGGTCTGCACCTCGTCGGCGATAAAGTCTCCGCCGTACTTCTTCACAATCGAAAACGCCATCTTGAAGTACTCCTTCGGCGGCGTGATGAACCCGCCCACGCCCTGGATCGGCTCGGCGATCATGCCGGCAATCGCGCCCGAGGTCGACGACTCGATCACCGCTTCGATGTCCTTGGCGCACGCAACCTCGCACTCGGGGTATGTCTTGCCCAGCGGGCAGCGGTAGCAATACGGGTTCATCGCGTGGACAATGCCCACCTGGTACGACGCCTTGCGCCACGAGGCAATGCCGGTCAGCGATCGCGTAATCGACGAGCGCCCGCTGTACGCATGACGCAGCGCAATAATCTCCAGCCGTCCGGTGTGCATGCGCGCGGAGTCGATGGCCGTCTCGTTGGCCTCGGAGCCGGAACTGGTGAAGAACGATTTCTCCAGCCGCCCCGGCGTAATCTGCGCGATCTTCTCCGCCAGCGCCGCCATCGTCTCATGCGGATACAGCGTGCTGGTGTGCCCCAGCTTGTCGATCTGCGCCTTCTGCGGGCCGGTAATGCGCGGGTTCGCATGGCCCACACCGACGGTTACGATGCCGCCAAAGAAATCCAGGTAGCGCTTCCCGTCCACGTCCCACACGTGTTGCATCTCGCCGCGCTCCAGCGGAAGCGGGTCGGCAAAATAGTTGGCGACTGCGGGGTAAACATATTTCTGCTTCTTGGCGACGATTTCTTTTCGGTCCATGCGGGCGCTATCCTCTCAGGCTCTGCGACAATCGCGTAAACAACTACTATACCCTGCCCTCCGCCCTGTTTTCTCCGCTCCTGCATCACCGCATCGTTCGCGTCAGGCCCGTTTCCGGGCCGCTATTTCTGGAACGTCGTCTCCGCCGTAGTCATCTTCACTGTCACCTGCGCCGGCGTCGGAAGCTGCGTGCTGTCCCATCCCCCGCCCAGCGCTTCGATCAACTCGACCGACGCCGTCATCGCCTGCGTATGCAGCGTCGTCAGCGTCTGTTGATCGCTCAGCAGCGTCTCCTGCGCGGTCACCAGGTCGATATACGGATCGATACCCGTCTGGTACCGCGCCGTCTCCAGGTCGACGAACCGCCGCGCAGAATCCGCCGCCGCCTGCTGCTGCACCAGTTGCTGCGACAGAATCCGCTCCGTGGCCAGGTAGTCTTCCACCTGCTGGAATGCACCCAGCACCGTCTGCCGGTAGCTGGCCACATCGGCGTTGTATACCTCGATGTACTGGTTCACCGTCGCCCGGCGCAGCCCCGCGTCGAACAGCGGTTGGGCCACCGATGCTCCTACCGACCAGAAGCGGCTTGGCCAGTTGAACAGGTTCCCGATCGTCGAGCTTTCAAAGCCGCCCGTCGCGCTCAAGGTCAGCGCCGGATAGAACGCTGCGGTCGCTACCCCGATCTCCGCGTTGGCCGCGGCCATCGACCGCTCCGACGCCGCAATGTCCGGCCTGCGCTCCAGCAACTGCGAGGGCACCCCGATCGGCACCGCCGGCGGAGCGGCATTCAGCGCCTTCACCGCAATGTTGAACGTGGAGGGGTCGGTCCCGATCAGCATCGCGATCGCATGTTCCTCTTCCGCCCGCGCCACCCCCAGGTTGGTCGCGGCGGCCTGCGCGTTCTCCAGCGTGTTTTCTGCCTCCACCACCGAAATCTCCGTGCCCACTCCCGTCTCATACTGTGCGCGGGTGTAGTCCAGCGACTTCTGGTCGTCGGCAATCGTCTGGTCGAATACCGCCTGCAGCGCATCCTGCCCGCGAATCTCGAAGAACGTAATCGCCAGCGTCGCCTGCTCGGTCAGCTTTTCGTTCTCCAGGTCCGCCTCGCTCACCTGCGCGTTGTATTGTTCCTCGCTGATCTGGTTGCGAACTTTGCCCCACAGGTCCGGCGCCCACGAAGCATCCAGCCCCATCGTCGTCACCGAGCTTTCCTTGCCGGTGTTCGCCGTCGACGCGTTCGTAAGGCTGCCGGAAGACAGTGACCGGTTGAACGAGGGTGCGGCCGTCAGCGTCGGAAAAAGCTGCGCCCGCGCCTGCGCAATCAACGTCCGTGCTTCCATGAAGTTCGCAAAATATACCTTGATGTTTTGGTTGTCGATGTTCAGCTTGTCTTCCAGCCCATTCAACTCCGGGTCGTTATAGATCTCCCACCACTTGCCGTGCAGCATCGCATCCTGCGGCTGCGCCACCTTCCAGTCGCCTGCGTTGGACGATGCCGCCGGCGTCTCCTTATACGCGGCTGGAGGCGCCTGCGCCATCGCCGGAGGCTGCTGGTACTTCGGGCCCACCCGGCAGCCCGCCACCAGCAGGGCCGCCAACCCGGAGGCAATTGCTGCGTATTGTCGAAAGCTACTCATAGTCTTTTGCATCCATCATTCACCAAGTTTATTCCGTCGTGGGCCCCAGCGCGCCCAGCTCCGCGCTGAACGTGTCCCGCTGCTGCCCCGTCACCTTCGCCCGCAGCCGGTCAAGCGCCAGGTAGACCACTGGAGTCGTGTACAGCGTCAGCGCCTGGCTCACCACCAGCCCGCCCACAATCGTGATCCCCAGCGGCCGCCGCAGTTCCGACCCCGTGCCCGTCCCGAACGCCAGCGGCAGAGCGCCAAACAGCGCCGCCGAGGTGGTCATCATGATCGGCCGGAAGCGCAGCATGCAGGCCTCGAAGATCGCGTCCCGCGTCGTCATGCCCCCTTCACGCTCAGCCTGCAGCGCAAAGTCGATCATCATGATCGCGTTCTTCTTCACAATCCCGATCAGCAGCACAATCCCGATAATCGAGATCACATTCAGGTCCTGCTTGAACATCATCAGCGCCAGCATCGCGCCCACGCTCGCCGACGGCAGCGTGGAGATGATCGTTAGCGGGTGCACCAGGCTCTCATACAAAATCCCCAGCACGATATACACCGCCAGCAGCGCCGTCGCCACCAGCGGCAACTCGCTGTTTAACGACTGTTGATACGCCTGCAGCGTGCCTGCAAAGAATCCACGCACCGTAGCCGGTGTGCCCAGCTTCTCCTGCATCTGGTCGATCGCCAGCGTCGCATCGCTCAGCGAATAGCCGCTCCCGAGATTGAATGACACCGTCACCGACGGAAACAGTCCTGTATGATTCAGGGCCAGCGGCGTCGTGCCTGCCTGCGCCTGCGCAACAGTGAAGATAGGAGTGTTTCCAGTTACCGTAGAGTTGGTCGGCGACGGATGAAGATACACATCCTTCAGGCCATCCGGCGTTGCCCAGTATTGCGGCGCCACTTCCAGCACCACGTAATACTGGTTCAACTGCGTGTAAATCAGCGAAACCTGAGACTGGCCAAACTCCGAGTAGAGCGCCGAATCCAGCGAACTGGCCGTCTGTCCCAGCCTCGCTGCGCTGACCCGGTCGTAGGTCATCAGTTGGTCCAGGCCGCCATTCTGCTGGTCGGAACTCACGTCCTGAAATCCCGGAAGCTTGGTCATCTCCTTCAGCAGCTTCGGCCCCCAGATCTGCAGGTCGCTCACGTTGTCCGCCTGGATCGTGTACTGATACATGGCGTTGCTTCCCCGCCCGCCGATGCGCAGGTCCTGCGACGCCTGCAGGAACACCGACGCTCCGGTAATCCGGTTCAACGGCCCCCGCAGCCGGTTGATCACGTCCGCCGCGCCGGAGTTCGGCCCCCGCTGATTCAGCGGCTTCAGAATCACAAACACGCCACCCGTGTTGGTCGCCCCGCCGCCGCCCGTGAACCCAATCACATTCTGCACCGCCGGGTCCTTCATGATCACGTGCTGCACCTGCAGCAGGGTCGCGTTCATCGCAGGATACGAAGAGTCCTGCGGACCGCGCATATTCCCCTGCAGCGCGCCGGTGTCCTGCTGCGGGAAAAAACCCTTCGGAATCTTGAAGACAATGGCCACATTCAGCGCGATCGTCAGCCCCAGCGCGGTCAGCACCAGTGCCGGATTGTCCAGCATCCAGCGCAGGCTCCTCCGGTAAAAGTTCAGAATCCACTGGAAAAATCTCTCCGACTGGTTGTAAAGAAACCCATGCTTGCGATTGCGCTCGCTCTTCAGCAGGTGCGCGCACATCATCGGCGTCGTCGTCAGCGAGATCACCATCGACACCAGAATCGCCGTGGACAGCGTGATCGCGAACTCGCGAAACAGCCGGCCCACAATGCCCCCCATCAAAATCAGCGGAATAAAAACCGCGATCAGCGACATGCTGATCGTCACCACCGTAAAGCCGATCTCTTTGGCCCCCCGCAGGGTCGCCGCGAACGGCTCCATCCCGTCTTCAATGTGGCGCGAGATGTTCTCCATCACCACAATTGCATCGTCCACCACAAAGCCTGTCGAAATCGTCAGCGCCATCAGCGACAAATTGTCCAGTGTGTAGCCGCACAGGTACATCACGCAAAACGTGCCGATCAGCGACGTAGGCACCGCTACCGCCGGAATCAGCGTCGCTCGTGGATTGCGCAGAAACACAAACACCACCAGGATCACCAGCCCAATCGACACCAGCAGCGTTCTTTCCACCGTCCTCACCGACGCGCGAATCGTCGTGGTGCGGTCCATCACCACGGTCGTGTTCACTCCCGATGGAATCGACGCCTCCAGCGACGGAAGCTGCGCATACACCCGGTCCACCGTGTCGATGATGTTCGCGCCCGGCTGACGGAAGATCTGCAGCGTGATCGCGCGCTTGCCGTTCAGGAAGCCGCCCGCGCGCACGTTCGACACCGAGTCGATCACATCGGCCACATCCGACAGGCGCACCGCCGACCCATTCTTGTAGCCGACGATCAAAGGCTGGTAGTCTGCGGCCTGCGATATCTGCCCGTTGACCACAATATCTTCGCTCACATTTCCGTCGCTGACCTGCCCCCGCGCCAGATTCGTGTTCTGCAGCCGCAGCACCCCTTGCAGGCTGGCCATCGTCAGGCCGTAGCTCGCCAGCTTGTTGGGATTCACCTCTACCCGCACTGAGGGCAGTGCGCCGCCCCCCGCATTCACCTGCCCCACTCCCTGGATCTGCGAGATCTTCTGCACCATGATGGTGGAGGCTACGTCGTACACCTTGTCCGGCCCATACACGTCGCTCGTCAGCCCGATCATCATGATCGGTGTGTCCGCCGGATTCACCTTCCGGTACGTCGGGTTGCCCGGTAGGTTCGCCGGCAGATACGTCCGCGCCGCATTGATCGCCGCCTCCACGTCGCGCGCCGCGCCGTCGATGTTCCGGCTCAGGTCGAACTGGATCGTGATTCCGGTCGAGCCCAATCCGCTCGACGAAGTCATCTCCGTCACTCCCGCGATGTGCCCGAACTGCCGCTCCAGCGGCGTGGCCACTGACGATGCCATGGTCTCCGCGCTCGCGCCCGGAAGCCCCGCATTCACTGAGATGGTCGGAAAATCCACCTGCGGCAGCGGAGCCACCGGAAGCACCTGAAACGCAATCGTCCCCGCGATCGCAATCGCCACCGTCAGTAGCGTAGTCGCTACCGGCCGGTGGATGAATGGCGCCGAGATATTCACGGCTGTCCCGCCGGTCCCGCCCCGTCGGCTGCGGGTGAGAGGCCTTCCCTGTTCCCGGTTCCCTGTTCCCTGTTCCCCGGCTTGTGCGAGAACCGGTGCGCCAGGTTGTCAAAGAAAATGTAGATCACCGGCGTGGTGTACAGCGTCAGCACTTGGCTCACCAGCAGGCCGCCGACAATGGTAATGCCCAGCGGCCTGCGCAGCTCCGATCCAATGCCCGTCCCAAAGGCCAGAGGTATGCCGCCCAGCAGCGCCGCCATGGTCGTCATCATGATCGGGCGGAAACGGATCAGGCACGCATCGTAGATCGCATCAGTCGAGCTCTTGCCTTCGTGCCGTTCCGCTTCCAGCGCAAAGTCCACCATCATAATGCCGTTCTTTTTCACAATGCCGATCAACAGCACAATCCCGATGATTGCCACAATGCTCAGGTCCTGCTTGAACAGGATCAGTGCCAGAAACGCGCCCACCCCAGCCGACGGCAGCGTCGAAAGAATCGTAATCGGATGGATGAAGCTCTCGTACAGTACGCCCAGCACAATGTACACCGTCACCAGCGCCGCCAGGATCAGCAGCGGTTCATTCGACAGCGAGTTCCTGAACGACGCCGCCGTGCCCTGGAAGTCCGCCTGCAGGCTCTTCGGCATGTTCATGCTCTGCTGCAGATTGTCGATGTCCGTAATGGCCGAGCCCAGTGACGCGTTCGGCGCAAGGTTGAACGAGACCGTAATCGACGGGAACTGCCCCTGGTGCGTGATTGAGAGCGGCTCCGTCGTCGTCTCAAAGTGTGAGAACGCGCTCAGCGGAATCGCGTTGGCGTGGGTGGAGCTCGTAGTACCGGCCGAGTTCGCCCCGCTGGTCGACGCGGTCGCACCCGCGGTAATCACTCGTGCCGGCGGCGCCAGTGTGTTCGCTGTCGGCGTGTACAGCGTGGACGCGGTCTGGGCATTCGACCCCGCCGACGTCGATCCGTTCCCCGATGACGTCGAAGCCCCCGCCCCGGAGGTGCCCGCCGCTGCGTTGGCCTGGATAAAGATATGGTTCAGCTTGTTCGGATCCAGTTGAAACTGCGGCTCTGCCTCCATGATCACGTGATACTGATTCAGTTGCGTATACATCGTGTTGATCTGGCGCTGGCCAAACGCATCGTACAGCGTCTGGTCCACCGTCGTCGGCGCAATCCCCAGCCGCGATGCCGTCACCCGGTCAATCACCAGCGACACCGCCAGCCCGCCCGTCTGCTGGTCGGTCGCCACATCCTCCACTCCCGGCAACTGTTTCATCTTGTCCACAAACAGGTTCGTCCACAGGTTCAGCTCATTCTGATCCGGGTCCTCCAGCGTGTACTGGTATTGGGTGCGGCTCACCCGGTCATCCACCGTGATGTTCTGCACCGGCTGCATGAAAAGCGTCACATCCCCAATCTTGTCCAGCGACGGCTCCATCCGCCGGATCACGTCGGCCGCGCTCAGGTCGCGCTGGTTCAGCTGCTTCAGGTTGATCGACATCCTGCCGCTGTTGGTCGTCGTATTCGTGCCGTCTGCACCAATGAAGGAGGACAGGCTTTCCACCGCCGGATCTTGCAGAATCACGTTCGCCAGCGCCTGTTGCTTCTTCGCCATCCCCTGCGTGCCGATCGTCTGCGGCGCCTGCGATATCGCCTGGATCACCCCCGTGTCCTGCACCGGGAAGAATCCCTTGGGAATGTAGTTATACAGATAGACCGTCAGCGCCAGTGTCCCCACCGCTACCAGCAGCGTAATCGTCTGGTAGCGCAGAACCACCTTCAGCGTCCTTCCATAAAACGCAATCATCGAATCGAACGCGCGTTCCGAAGCCCTGAACAGACGCCCCTGCTGCGCCTCCGGATTGTGCTTCAGAATGCGCGACGCCATCATCGGCGTCAGCGTCAACGACACGATCGCGGAGATGATGATCGTCACCGCCAGCGTCACCGCAAACTCGCGGAACAGACGCCCCACCACATCGCCCATAAACAGTAGCGGGATCAGCACTGCCACCAGCGACACCGTCAACGAAACAATGGTGAACCCGATCTGCTCCGCGCCCTTCAGCGCCGCCTGCATCGGCGTGTCGCCTTCCTCCAGGTACCGCGAAATGTTCTCCACCATCACGATCGCGTCGTCCACCACGAACCCCGTCGATATCGTCAGCGCCATCAGCGACAGGTTGTCCAGGCTGTAGCCCAGCATGTACATCGCCCCGCAGGTGCCCACCAGCGATAGCGGCACCGCCACGCTGGGGATGATGGTCGCGTACAGGCTCCGCAGAAACAGGAACATCACCATCACCACCAGGAACACCGTCAACAACAGTTCAAACTCAACGTCGTCCACCGATGCCTGAATGGCCGTCGTCAGGTCGGTCAGGGTCGTCACCGTAACCCCCTGGGGCAGGTTCAGCTCCAGTTGCGGCAGCAACAGCTTGATGCTCCGCACTACCGTGACCGTGTTGCTTCCCGGCTGCCGCTGCACGTTCACAATGATCGCCGGCGTCTGCGTCGGCCCCGTCTTGCCCGTCTCCGCAAATCCCACCCACGCCGCCTGGGTGGTGTTCTCCACTCCATCCACGATCTTGGCAACGTCGGTCAGCATCACCGGCGCACCGTCGCGGAACGCTACCACCACCTGCTTGTAATCCGCGCTATTAACCAACTGGTCGTTCGAGTCGATCTGAAAGTCCTGGTGCGGGCCGTCGAAGTTCCCCTTCGCCGCATTCACGCTCGCGCTGCTCACCGCCGACCGCAGGTTCTCCAGATCGATCCCGTACGACGACAGCGCCGTCGGGTTCGCCTGGATGCGCACCGCCGGCTTCTGGCCGCCGCTGATGCTCACCAGCCCCACTCCACTCAGTTGCGAAATCTTCGGCGCCAGCCGCGTATCCACCAGGTCCTCCACCTGAGACAGTGGAAGCGTGCCCGACGTTACCGCCAGCGTCAGCACCGGAGCGTCGGCCGGGTTCGTTTTGCTGTAAATCGGCGGCGCCGGCAGGTTCGCGGGCAGGAAGCTCTGCGCTGCATTGATCGCCGACTGCACTTCCTCTTCCGCAATGTCGATATTCAGGCTCAGGTTGAACTGCAGCACAATTACCGAATTGCCGCCCGAGCTGGTCGACGTCATCTGGCTCAGCCCTTGCAACTCTCCGCACTGACGCTCCAGCGGAGCCGTCACCGTCGTTGCCATCACGTCCGGACTGGCCCCGGGATAAAACGTCAGAATCTGAATCGTCGGATAGTCAACCTCCGGCAGAGCCGACACCGGCAGTTGCGTATAGGCCACAATGCCAACCAACATGATCGCCGCCATCAGCAGCGACGTCGCAACCGGACGCAGAATAAAGGGGCGCGACGGACTCAAGGGGTGGTACTCCCACTGGGAGCTGCGCTCCCGCTTTTGCCTTTGCCTTTGCCGCCGGCCCCGCCGGAAGATCCACTTCCGCCGGCGCCGGCATTACCCGCAGTCGCGGTCGAAATCGTAATCGGAGTCTTGTCCTGCAGCTTGTCGAAACCGCTGGTCGCCAGAACGTCGCCAGGATTGATATTCGTCACCTGCGCCGTGTCCCCATCGGTTACTCCCACCGTGATCGGTTGCAGGTGGGCCACGTTGTCCTTCAGTACATACACAAACGCGGCTTGGCCGTTATGCTGCACCGCCGCCGTCGGAATCAGGGTCACGCCACTCAACATCTGCACCAGCAAATGCGTGTTCACAAACTGGTTCGGAAACAGCGAAGAGTCCTTGTTCGCGAATTGGGCCCGCGCTTGCACCGTGCCCGTCGTCGTATCGATCTGGTTGTTCAGCGTCAGCAGCGTTCCCGTCGCCAGCTTCTTCACATTGTCATGGTCGTACGCATCCACCGTCAGCTTGGCCTTCTTCCGCATCTGCGGCAGAATCTGCCCCAGCGTGTCTTCCGTAACCGTAAACACCACCGTAATCGGCGTGATCTGCGTAACCACTGCCAGCACCGTGCTTCCATTCGCCGTAACCACGTTCCCCGGATCGACCACCCGCAATCCCACCCGGCCCGTAATCGGCGAAACAATGTGGCAGAACTCCACCTGGATCTTGTCGTAATCGACCGTTCCCGTGTCGTTCTTCACCGTCCCCTGGTCCTGTTCGACCAGCTTCTCCTCATCGTCCACCGTCTGTTTCTGAATTGCGTTCCGCGCCCACGCCGCCTGGTAGCGCGTAAGGTCCATCTGCGCCTGCGCCAGCAGCCCCTGGTCCCGTTCCAGCACCCCCTGTGCCTGCAGCAGAGTCGCCTCATACGGTCGCGCATCGATGTCGATCAGCGCGGCGCCCTTCTGCACCATCTGCCCCTCGGTGAAGTGCACCGCCGTCACGATCCCGTTCACCTGGCTGGTAATCACCGAGGTATACACCGGCGTCACCGTGCCGATGGAATCGATATAGACCCCGATGTTCCCCTGCTTCGCCGTGGTCGCCGTCAGGTTTACCGCCCCTCCAGCCGCGCCGCGCCGCCCCGTCGGCGCACTTTGCGTCTGCTGCCGCTGGCGCAAGACCAGGAAGAACCCAGCCGCGAAGAATAGCAGCAACACAATCCAGACCAACACACGAACTCCCTTGCGCCGCGGTTTCTCCGGCTCAGTCGAGGAGGAAAGTTTAGATTCGGGATCGATTTCGGCCTGCGGATGCTGATTTGGTTCAGGTTGCAATGCTATCTCCTGTCGAAGCACGGAGGGCGGGGCTTCCCCTGCGCAACTTGTGGCTACTGGAGTTTGACGAATCACCCCCGCTCTTTAGTTGCAAGAGTCTCGTTCAAAGGGTCCCCGGAAAGACGGGCAAAAAACGACTCGAAATGTCCCTCCACATCATATCTCAGGTCGGCAGCGCCCCTGTTCCGTCCCTCTCATGCACCCAACCCCCGCGAATAACTCGGCTTGCTGCCGAAGAACTCGGCTTGGTACTGAAGAAACTCACCTTGGCGCTAAGAAACTCGGCCTTATAAGATAGGCCGGGACTTCAGTCCCGGCAACTAGGGGCACAGAATCAGAACGGGCTTCTCAAATCTTCCGCGGCTGAGATACACCGCCTTAGAGTACCCCGAGGCTGGTAGCCTGAGGCTTAAGCCTCAGGTCTCCTCGGGTCTCACAATCACCACTAAATGGAGCGGGCTTTAGCCCCTGGGGCATGC